>JAQXMB010000124.1 GCA_029012425.1 bacterium
TTGTATGTCCGTTTTCTATTGAAAGCGTCTTTAGTCTGGCTCCTGATGCAGAAGTTGTGAGCCTGGATAACTATGTTGGAATGCCAAATATTCAATCAGAAACAGCAGGTGCTGATCGTTCTGTAAATGAGTATGTAGAAAGCCATGATAATAAAGCGGTAACAGCAGAAAAGAAGAACACAAATTCGCTTCATATTCTTTCGATCATTTGGTCGGTTGGCATTGCCATCCTGGCGGTATACGCTTTGGGAAGCTATTTGAAAATATGGAGAAGAGTGAAACTGTCGATACATACAACGGAAAACATATATATTTGTGACCGGATAGATGCTCCTTTTATTTTGGGAATAATCAAGCCGCATATATATTTACCTTCCGGCATTAATGAAGAACAACAGGAAAGTGTAGTCGCCCATGAGCGAGCACACTTAAAGCGTTTGGATCATTTTTGGAAGCCGTTTGGTTTTTGCTTACTTACAGTGTACTGGTTTCATCCGCTTTGTTGGTTGGCATATATTCTTTTGTGCAGAGATATCGAGCTGGCTTGCGATGAGAAAGTGATTAAAGATATGGATGCAAAACAGAAGAAGATTTATTCCAAAGTTCTTCTTTCGTTTAGTGAATCGGAAAGACATATATTGGCGTGCCCGCTTGCTTTTGGTGAAGTAGGAGTGAAAGAACGAATAAAATCTATTTTGAATTATAAAAAACCTACATTTTGGATGATTGCAGTAGCAGTTATCTTCATTGTTGTGACTTCTGCGTTATTCCTGACAAGCCCTCAACACGATGCCTATGAAATAACATTTCGTATTCCGGCAGGGTGCGAGAGTCAACTTGTCTTTTCAGATGAGGAGATATCTCCGTTAAAGACAAATATATCCTTTTTAGTAGGTCGAGATATCGGAGACAATGAAATCGTGTTGAAAGGCGTAGAGGTCACAGAAGAAAATGCCTATGATAAGCCTGTGTATGTAACACCGGGTTTGCCAGCGAGAATAGATGTTGAGAAAGGTGCATGGTATCAGGTAGGTTTTTGGGTAAGTAATGATACAGCAGAAGAAAAAATCGTTCATGTGACTGTAGAAGATGTGGAGGTTCGAATTGCAGCAAAGAAAGACACTTCTTCGGAAATTGCGCCTTTGCAGGATATGATAGAGGTAAGAGTACCGACCATTGATTTGTCAGCTACTACCGGTGCAGATGGAAGTACGATGTATTATGCAGATGAAAGTATTTTCATTTTTGGCGGTTACTATGGTTTGTTTGTATATGATGTAACAAAAAACCAAATCATTCGAAGTGTTGATTTGGCTCCTATCGGGTGCAATGATACACAAGGTGATAATGCATGTGAAATCGTTGCAATAGAAGATGGCTCAAAGGTTTTATTACATCCGGTATCCGACAATATGATGTATGTTTATTCTGTGGCGGATAATCAGATATGGAGGGAACCGTACCATTTGGATGGTTATGAATTATATAGGGATAAGTATTCAGACCAGGTTGTTTTGGACAAAAAGCGTGCTCCATATGAAAAAGATGGTGATCTCAAGTTTTATTGTCTGGTAAATGATACAACAATTGGGGAACTGGGGTATGCGATGGACATTCAGTCGTCATACCATACAATATTTGATGAAACAAATGAGATGGAATATAATGTCTTATCCGAAGTTGTCAGCAGAGTTGGTTTGGAAAATGCGTACTCCCGGAACCAAAAGACTCTGTATGATCCAATAAATAACGGGCATGTGGAATGGAACTTTAAGATATCGATTGGGTGAAAAAATGATTAGAGAAGCAAACAAATTTGATTTAGATGAAATATTACAGCTTTACCTTTATCTTCATGAGAAAAGCATTCCGGAAGATTCGCAGCATTTAAGAAACACATGGGAGAATATTATTAATGATGCCAATCATCATCTGATTGTCTGTGAGATTGATGGCAGGATCGTGGCATCTTGCGTATGTGTGATTATTCCCAATCTCACAAGAAATGTTCGTCCATATGCATTTGTTGAAAATGTGGTGACACATGCGGAGTATCGAAAGAAAGGTTATGCTACAGATTGCCTGAATTTTGCAAAGAAGATTGCAGAAGAAAACCATTGCTACAAGATGATGCTGCTTACAGGTTCAAAGGAAGATGGTACATTAAATTTCTATCGAAATGCCGGTTATAACAGTTCTGACAAGACTGCATTTATACAGTGGATTGATATGTAAAATATGGTAATTATTCAGAGCCAAGGCATTTTCATAAAATATCGGAATCATGCTTGCATGAATGACGATATTTTTGGAAATTTCCGGTGGCTTACCAATTAATTTTATGATATAATGAGCGCAAGAGAGTCAACATGCTCGCATGATTGACGAACGGCGAATGTTATATTATTTTTAGAGAGTTTGAATAACGGACAGAAATGCCGAAAGCCTGTATTTTTTATGCGGGTTTTTGGCATTTATTTTCTTGAATGGCTCTACTTTGGCGCTAATTGTAGGCGGAGTAATGGGAGAGTACTTTACAGATATTTACTAAAAAAGGAAGGCGGTTAATACTTCTGTGGATAGAAAAAATGCGATTCGATTATATTTAACCGGAACTATCGGACAAATTATGGTAATAGCGATCATAGTTTTCCTATTGCGTAAGATAGGAATGGTTGTGAATGCCACAACGGTAATTGGGATGATAGCAATTGGAATTGGAGGAATTTCTTCGGCAATGTGGGGGAGCATTGTCACAGTTCGATATCGGAAAACTAATTTTAAGAGGATAGTAATTGACTTTGTGAATGTAAAGCAACCTGTCTTTAGCTATTTGCTTGTTTTGATGTTTTTGAGTATAGAGTTTTGTTATCTATTAATGGGCGGAATGTTACAAGCAAAGAATTGGTATTTTCCGGTGGTATTATTTGTAAAAGCAATTTTGTTCGGTGGAATTGAGGAAATAGGTTGGAGATATACATTTCAACCAATAATTGAGGAACAGCATAATTATGTGTTTTCGACATGTGTGACATTTGTCTGTTGGGGAATATGGCACTTCCTTTATTTTTTTATTGAAGGTTCCATGCAATCAATTCATGCAGGCAGCTTTTTACTTGGACTTTTGATAAGCTGTTTTATCTTATCTGCATTATACAATAAAACAAGGAGCTTATGGATATGCGTAATGACACATGCATTGATTAATGTGATAACGCAAATTTCTGTTGGTGGAAACCTCTTTGTCTCATTGGTATGTAATGTAATTATTATTTGTATTGCCGTCTTTATTTCAAGAGGAATATGTAAAGAAAATAAAATAAAAAGCTAAAACAATCTAGCGGGTATTACTATGGACAGCAGCAAATATTGTTATTGCTGCCCGGAAAGTATTTTAAGCTGCATAACCGCAAAAGGGTGATATAATCCCCAAAAATAAAGGTAAATAAAAAGAAAGAATAGATGAAATCACAGATAGAAATCAATGCGAATATGCGAAAGCGGGATGTAATTATGAAGACATTAATTGTAGTTGATATGCAGAAGGATTTTATTGATGGAACGCTCGGCACCAGGGAGGCCATAGCGATCGTGCCGAATGTGGCGGCGAAGATTAAGACATACAGAGCAAACGGTGATCAGATTATTTTGACCAGAGATACGCATCAGAAGAATTATTTAGAGACACAGGAAGGAAAAAAGCTTCCGGTAGAGCATTGTATCGAGGGAACAGCCGGATGGCAGATCGCAAAGCAGTTATATGTTCGCGCTGACGATTTGATAATCAACAAAGTTACATTTGGACATGTTTGGGATAGAAATCTTATCAAAGGAACGGAAATCGAATTGGTTGGCTTGTGCACAGATATCTGTGTAATTTCAAATGCCCTTGGGCTTAAGGCAGTTCTTCCGGAGACACCTATTAGAGTGGATGCCGGTTGTTGTGCAGGCGTTACGCCACAGTCCCATACCAATGCTTTAGAAGCAATGAAGATGTGTCAAATTGAAGTGATTGGAGAATAGAGATAGTATCTGCATTCTGTAAATGATATGCCGGAGGGTGAAAGATGAATGTAATAAGAAAATTTTCAATCAGACCGAAACGAAAGATATTTTATATGAATCCTTCGCAGGAGGATATTGACGCGTTTTATCATGGAGTAATTCCGGAACAAGTAGCGAAGTATAATGACGCATTTGGTACATATGGCGATCCCGGTTTATTTTTGATAAAAAAGGATGAACGATACCTGAAGGTAATAGGAATTGAATATAGACCGGATGACAGCAGAATATCCTACCCGGAGGACCTTGAGGAGATTCTTTGGCCCAGTACATTTTACCGATATGACATTATCTTTGAAGACGCAGAGGATACACTGAGTGATGCGTTTATCATGAATTATATCGGTAACATTGGCAAGCCGGAACCGGTATATTATTCATATATGGAAGGAAAAATTGCAGTTCATCCAAACCCGGAGATGATTCAGGTATATATGTCCGATGGAGAGTGCCGTTTGATGGTTAGTGCTGAGTATACTCCTGATTGTGTGCCGGAAACACAGCAGGATGAACTGTGCTCACGGTATAAAGAAATGTATTATCACGATTCAATCACGGGGTATTATAACTGGAATTATTTATGGCTGCGTATATTAGGGTATAGTCTTTACGGTATTCAGGATTATGCATTTGTATTTTTTGATATCAAAGATTTTAATGCAGTAAATGTGGTATATGGTCACATAGCAGCCAATGAATTACTGGTCAGTATTGTCAGGCAGATGGAAAAATTTGATTGGATTTATTACAGTGCCAGATGTGATAATGACAATTTTGCCATGATGATAAAGGATATGTCGAAGGAGGAAACAACAGAGAAACTGGAGAAGTTTTTTGAAGGTATTTCTTATCTCAAGGAAGATGCGAACTATACGGTGTATTATCGTTGTGCTGTTGTTCCGATGAAAAGTACGGTTGAGCTGGGAGCGATTGTTGCAGATGCCGGAAAGCAGGCAAAGGCATTTGGAACCAAACCATTCAAGACAGAAATTATCTTTTATACAGATAGTATGCGATTGGAACAGGAGCGTACGATAAGATTACGAAACTACCTGGACACGGCGATTGAACGGGATGAATTTTTAATACATCTTCAACCGAAATATGATATCCATACCGAAAAGATAAAAGGTGCGGAGGCGCTCGTCAGATGGAAGTATAAAGGGAAAAAAATGTTAAGTCCGGTAAGCTTTATTCCGTTATTCGAAGCGGGCGGCTTAATAAGCAAGCTGGATGACATTGTATTGGGAAAGGTCTGCTTTCAGCTGAAGGAATGGGAAAAACAAGGGAAAAAACTGTATCCCATTTCTGTCAACATTTCCAGAAAAAGCGTTGGAATTCCGGAGATTGCAGAACATCTTACCGAAATTGTTAATGCTTTTGGAGTAGACCATTCACTCATCGAGTTTGAATTGACGGAAAGTGCGGCATATGACAATCAGGAGAATATGGTCAGTGTAATGACAAGCCTTAAGAATAAAGGATTCAGGATCTCCATGGACGATTTTGGAACAGGATATTCATCACTGTCGTTATTGTCAATCATGCCCATAGATACACTCAAAATTGATAAGTCTTTTGTGGACAGGATTGGGGTATCTGATGAATGTACCAAAAGCTGCATTGTTGTGAAACAGATTATTGCGTTGGCAAAGGAATTGGATCTGTTATGCCTTGCAGAAGGTGCAGAAGAAAAAGAACAGGTTGACTTGCTTCGAGAATTTGGTTGTGAAATCGTTCAAGGCTATTATTACAGTAAACCGCTCCCGGTAGAGGAATACGAGAAATTACTATAGGACTCGTATGCTCAAAAGGAACGGTGCAATGATGTGGGATGAATCAATGTGATCCTGCTTCTTACAGTAATCCGGTTTCGATCAATACGCTGAATGAAGAATAAGATAGTTTTTTCAGAAAAGACTCCCTCTTCTGTATGTGGTGAGTAAAACATTTTTCGCTTTTTTGATGCGGTTTGGTAAAAAATAGAAATAAAACTTGACAAGTGAGCAATCGCTTACTATAATTTGCATATAAAGTGAGCAATTGCTCTCTCTGCGAATTTAATCGTATCGAGATAGGAAAATTGGGAAGATGGAGATGAATATGGCAGATAATTGTAGAGAATTTGATGTTACAGTTTGTATAGGTTGTGGAGCTTGTACCTATGGATGCATGGGTGGTAAGGATGTCAAGGAGGTGGCACAGTGAGCAAAAATGGGATGATCATAAGAGTATTCATTACGCTGTTATTTTTTGTTTCTCTATATTTTGTGGAAGCAGGATTCTGCGGGAGCTCGGTTGTAGCAAAATACAATGATGGTTTTGGAACATTTGACATGAAACACTATGATGTAAAAACGGTACAGAATGTACTTTCCTCCATGAATCAAAAGGGAGTAGCAGTTTATAAGCGTTACTATTTCATGGATTTCATTTTTGTTTTATGCTTCGGAGCATTTCAGCTTATGCTGACAAATGATTTGTTTTCCTTTGAAAGGAGCAAGCTGATAACACTTATTATTTTCGGTGTACCTATATTCCGGGGAATATGCGATATCATAGAAAATGCAATTCTTTTATGGACTTTACATACTTATCCAAGGATCAATGAATTGGCAATTTCTATATCTGCGAAATTTACCGCTGCAAAGCTTATGAGTATTAGGATCTGGGCATTGTTAATTGTAATCGGGTTGGTATGGAAAGTAGTGTTATTATTAAAAAGGTGATAAACATTGACCGGCAAGACAACCAAGGAAAAAATATGATTTGATGCAACAGATGACAAATAGTATATTAATTACCAAAATGTAAAACGAGCGTCTGCGCTATTGACAAAAGGAGAAGATAATGTTGACACATGTTGGAACACAGACAATAGAAACCGAGCGTATGATACTTCGCAGATTCGAGTATTCGGATAACGAAGCGATGCGAAAAAACTGGATATCAGATGAAAAAATCCAGTCCATGTACTCCGAACCGGTCTACACAACGGAGGATGAGGTAAAGGAATTGTTGGACAAATATATTGGCTCATATTCCAGAGAGGATTATTATCGCTGGGCAATCATTGACAAAGAATCAAACGAATGCATCGGTCAGATTGCATATTTTTTGGTTGATAATAAAAACCATTTTGCCGAGATAGAGTATTGTGTGGGAACACAGTATCAGCGCAGAGGTCTTGCAACAGAAGCAACAAAAGCGGTAATCGCATACGGATTTGAGCGCATGAATCTGCATAAGGTTCAGATTTGCACAAAAACAATAAATGCTCCTTCAAAACGAGTGATTGAAAAGTGTGGGTTTACATATGAAGGAACATTAAGAGACTATTTCTATATGGATGGAGCGTATGTGGGAAGATTATATTATTCCATGCTGAGAAATGAGTATATGGCGTAGTTGAGCAATGAAAATCCTTCTTATTCAGAAGGATTTTTCTTTACGCGTTCGTTTATCTTGGAGATTCGTCTTTTCCAGATAATAAATTGAAATATCCAGACGATGATAAAAATTGCAAAGAATATTGCAAAGTAACTGACAACCCCCTGAACAGAATGATCCATCCATTCGCACACATAAGCAACTGTCATTGTAAGAACGGAAGCAATTGCAAAATAAATACTTGTTTGTTTTAAGAGGCTCCACTCATCCTTTTCCCATATGAGGGAGATTGCGCCAAAGCCGGCACCTAAGACGGCACTTAAGATGGTCTGGATAATGACTGCTGTAAGTTCACTTCCGAATCGTTGTGCGAAACTTGGTACGCATGGATAAAGAATACCATCGCCTGCCGAAAGGGAAATGAATATAGTAATCAGGTAACTCATTGCAATTCCGCCCAACAATCCAATCATCATTCTACCGGTAAATATTTTCTTCATAATAATCACCTCATAATCCTAATATTTTTTTGATTCTGGGAACATATCGCCGGGAAACATAGCTGACATCTCCATTTGACAGTTCCATGCAAATTGTGCCTACAAAACTTAAATCAAGGCTATTGACCTTTTTTAGATTTACAATTTCTGAATTAGATATCCTTACAAAAACAGTATCGTCCAACCGTTCCTCTAACTCGTAAAGTCTTAATCGAAGTTGATATAATCCGGATATGGTTTTCGCATATACCTTTCCTCCCTCAGCATAAATTCGAATAAGTGAATCCTGTGTTAACAGTTCAACTTTGTCATTTCTGATACCGGGAATGATAGTCGATACCGTGTTGGTCTGATTGATAAAATCTATGATTCGATTTACCTCATCTGTCATATGTGCGGTTGTTATTAATGCCTCAGGCTCTTCATAGTTTGCATCAATTTTAATTCTCAACTGCATGATTTTCCTCCTTCCTTGCTTTGTAGTATAGCTCTATTTGAATAAAAATCCACAGTTTCTTAATAGGTGGTCAATATTACGGCATAGGTGGTTATCATTGGCGCTTTTGAGACAACGATGATTCGTAAATTCGTTTGACGCGATAGATGATTGGTAGTATATTAACATCAAAACATTGTATGCACATTATTATTACATGGTAAGTAACGATTCAGACCACATCTCAATGTAGCTATTGTAAATAGTTTTTTCGCACCGGACAATGAATGATAGGTGCGTTTTTTGTTATGGCGACGAATGATAAAAATGTGCAGGAAAAGCTTAGGACATAGAGCAAATAGGAGAAGAGAAATGAGATACACATGGATTGATGATTTTTTACTTTGCAAAGCGGGCGTTACCAAAGATCTGCAAAAGGAGTGGAACTGGATTCGTTATCAGATCGGCGGAAAGATGTTTGCAGCGGTTTGCTTAGACGATGATGACCGGCCGGTTTACATTACGCTGAAGCTGGAACCGTCTGAGGGAGATTTCCTCAGACAGCAGTATGAGGATATTATACCGGGATACTATATGAATAAAATTCATTGGAATTCCATCAAGGCGGATGGAGAAGTGCCGGATGATTTGTTAAAAGATATGCTTGATAAATCCTATCAGCTTGTGCTTGGCGGATTTAGTAAAAAGAAACAACAGGAGCTGTTAGCCGGTTTGGAAGACAGACAGTAGAAACCGGGCGTATGTGAGAAGAGCATACTTTTCCATGTTGAGAAATGGGTATATGGCGTAGTCGAGAGATGAAAAATAACATTATATATGAACGAAAAAATGATCAAATTGAGTGTGTTTACTATAAGGATGTGACACAGTCATATCCGGTTCACACGCATGCAAAGCATGTTACATTTGGGCATGTTCTGGATGGAATTGTCCGTATCAGTTATGATGGTGAAATATGCTGTTATCAGGCGGGAGATAATTTCTGTATATTGCCCGATATTCCCCATGCGCTGGAACCAGTAAATGATATCCCGTATTCGATGATTATCATATGCACAGCTGTCGATGATATCCCGGATGCAGATGAGGATGAAGCTGACTATATAAAGAGGCTAAAACAATTTCTTCTGGATACGCCGGAGAATGTATTGTTAATTGAGGATATGGCACAGAACATTGGTATAAGTCCATATCACATGATTCGTAAGTTTAAAACAGCTTGTGGCTTGACGCCTCATCAGTTTCAAATACAGTGCAGAATTCGAAAAGCACAGAAATTATTGGAAGAAGGAAAAAGCGTGACCGAAGTTGCTTATGCTACGGGGTTCTGTGACCAAAGCCATTTTGATCGATGCTTTCGCAAAATTGTCGGACTGACGCCAAGCGAGTATAAACAGTCAGTAAAACATTTCGATTAGTATAAAACTGAAATTCAAAGGCACTGGAGCTGGCAGTAAAGGAAGCAAACAATTCGTTCGTTGAGGAGCATCATGCGCAGGTCATGGAAGAATATGACAAATTGATGAAACAACTTTCTGCGGAATTAAAAAACCAATAGGAAAAATGTAAAAGCGAATGGTTCAGGTTGACATTGTTGGAATAAGTGATAAGATATTAACCATGGAACGGAGGATAATAGTCTTATGAAAAAATACAAATTAGCTGCAATACTTATGATCATTCATGGATGCTTTATGGAAATCGGAGGAGTGCTTTGTATGATTCCGGCACTGCTTCTCGGAACCGATCAGTTTGACATCGGTCAATATTTCGAGTTTAAGCTTCCGTATTTTCAGGACAACTTATACCTTATGATGGTGATGGGAGCAATCTACGGTGTCTTTCGACTGATTGGAGCAATCGGCCTTTTGAAAAACAGAATGTGGGGATTAGTGTTATCTGTGATCAACTGTGTCGTTACAATTGCGCTGATGATGTTCTTATTGCCCGCAGGAATCATGGACGGAATACTTGCCGGAAGTGCGTTGATTTTGATATTAATGGGATATTATGGGGATAAAAAAATCGCATAGTTGTATGGATACATATAGGGTAATCGAAATGAATCACTTCGGTGGTTCATTTTTTTTTTGAAAAGCATGGCATGGTTTGGCTGATATTGAAGTGGACGAGGAAGACCGTGAGTGATATATAATAGGATCATAGATGTTAATGGGCACAACAAAGGGAGGCAACAGATGGAAGCAAGAACATTACTGGATGCAATTTGTGTGGCAGCACAATTAAAAGATACGACTCGCCACAGTTATACGAAAAACGGAAGACACGAAAGCGTCGCGGAACATAGCTGGATGACAACTTTGATGGCATATTTTATGAGAGATGAGTTCCCGGAGGCAGATATGGATAAAGTGATTCGAATGTGCATGATTCACGACTTGGGAGAAGCATTTACCGGTGACATTCCATCATTTGAAAAAACGGAATCCGATGAACAAAAAGAAACAGAACTGCTATACCAATGGGTTCACTCCCTCCCGGATTATTATGCGCATGAAATGATTGCATTATATGATGAGATGGAAAAGCGAGAAACGGTTGAGGCGAAAATCTATAAGGCGATTGATAACCTCGAGGCAGTGATTCAACACAACCAGGCGGATTTGTCAACATGGATTCCGGAAGAATATGAACTGAATCTTACATATGGGAATGACAAAGTGGAATTTTCTGATTACCTGAAAAATCTAAGAGAAGAGATAAGAAAAGATACAAGAAAGAAAACTGAAACCTAGGGGAAACCTAGGGGACGGGGTTTGGGGTTCATACGAAATCAAAGTTGATAGACCTCTTTGTTCTTGACAAAAATAATCCATGGGTGTATAACAATTACGAACGAACATAGAAAATGGTCGTAAATATAAAAAGAGATTGTTTTCCAATGATGAAAAAATCGTTTTATTTTTGAAAAGACAGGAGGATTATTCGATGAGTCAGATAATGGCAATCATAGGTATTGTTGGCGGATTAATATGTGCAGTGGCAGATCTTCTATTAGATTTAAAGGGAGTTGATAATCACAAAATTGGAAAAATGAAAGTGATTGATAGTAAATGGGAGAAAATGCCACATTGGAGATTTGTCTGGTCGGATATTCTGGCAATGTTTGCCGTTCCAATGTATTCCTGCGGATTTGTGGCGCTAATGATGAAATTATATAATACGAAGCCGGGCTTATCAATTTCGTTGATTATTGTTTTTCTTTGCGGTGCCATGGGAGGGTTTATGATACATACATTTTTATGCTTGTGTCCAACCATCTATCAGAAAATAAAGAAAAAAGCAGATTTGGAGTTGGCAGAGGAAGTGATTGAAGGTGTGTTCAAACAGATATATGTTCCGTTTTTCACACTTTATATGATGTTGGTTATTATTCCGGCACTGATTGTTATGTTTCTGATTGTCTGCAAGATATTGCCGTTGCCGGTTTGGTGCGTGGTATTGAATCCGGTTGTAATCCAGATTATTGGCTTGCTTCTCAGAGCAACAAAGATAAAAGCGTTTATTGATGCACCGAGCTGTTGTGCAGCAAGCCTTGGATTGGCAATGTATGGTGTATTGGCACTGATGCTATAATCGTATGACTCGGAGGGTCGGAAAATGGTATTGATTGTTGAATGTATCATAAGTTGTGTTCTGTTTGGAGTTATTATTGTTGGGACAGTTGTTAAAAAACCGTTGTTTTGGTTAAATGAATTTCCGAAACCGGTTCAAAGCCGCTATATCGAGTTGCATCCGGAGACGAAGCTCAAAGAACCGGAGGGTTTTTCGTCCCGTGTAATCATAAAGAAGCTTATCGGTTGCCTGATTCTTTTTATCGTTTTGCGGTGGATGGTGTATCTGGCTGGGGCACACACTTTTGTACAAGGACTGCTTTATAGTTATTTGATCTGGCTTGTGGTAAATATTTTCGATACGGTTGTTCTGGACATTGGAATACTGGAACATTGGAAAAAATGCCGTTTGCCGGGAACGGAAGATATGGATGAGGAATATCGGCTGCTTACGGAAAAAAGCTTGAAAGACGGTTTATTTGGATGTATTATCGGCCTTCCAATCGCTTTACTGATCGGGGTGACTTTTTTCTTTGCATTATAATAAATGATGATTAACTGCCTCAAAGGATTTCTTGCGATACGACAAACGGATAATAGTTGTAAAGGATAGCGGATGAGAACAAGAACATTTTCAGAAGAAGAAAAAACAGAACTAAAACAGAAGATGAAAGAAGCAGGATGGCCAATGCTTATGGAGCAGGGGCTGATGCATATGTCTATCAGTAAGTTGACAAATGAAGTTGGAATTGGAAAAAGTACATTTTACAACTTTTATTCTTCCAAAGAAGAATTTGTGGAAGAGATGCTTGATGAGAATAGAAGATACTTATTGAAAAGTCTGAAAGAGGGACTGGATGGCAGAGATAAGTATTCTTCTGATGAGGCCAAGGCACTAATCTGCAATATGATTTGTGACGCAAACAATGTATATAAACATTTTTCTGTCGAGGATGAGGCTGCTCTCAGAAAAATGTATGAGAAAAACGGTTCTGCTTATCCCAATATAGATAGAGAAAAACAGGTTATTGATTTTTTGGTTTCTCTGATGAGCGGTGTTAAGAAGGATCTGGACTATGCAGTGATCTCAAATCTGATGAAGATCATTGTTCTCACAAGTGAGAACCGGGAGATACTTCATGAGGAAGGATACACCAGAACAAAAGATGCGTTGGTAGAATTGCTGCTAAACATGGTGTTTGAAGAATCGGATGAAAGCGCGGAACAGTAAAAAAGTATCTGAATAATGGATATTGGAAGCTTGCAGATTTTGGATTTCCGGATATAATGGAAAAGGAGTTTTGCAATAAATTCAAAAAATCGGACGATTCGAGAGCGCTTACGGAAAGACAGAAGGAGCAGTTGAATGAAAGAAATAGATTTGAAGGGATTGATTATTCGCATATTAATTCCTGCCATAGCAGTAAGCAGCAGTTACCTGCTGATTGGAAGCGTCTGCGATATAATCCCGCACATTTTGCTGTTTTCCGTAGTGACCTTTGCGATGGAGGTACTGGGATAGCATTCATGTTCAAAGAGGATTAAAAAGGAGATACTGATAAATGAAAAAAATATTTTTTATACCGGCATGTGTACTTACTGTATCGGCGGTTGCGTTCATAGTTTTTGCACTTGGACATCCGGAACTGTCATTTCCCTGGGATATCAAATATAATGGCATCCTATATGGTTCATATGCAGCAGTAACTGTACTGCTTTATGTGCTTGCATTTACAAAAACATATGAATGGAGCGTAAAGTATCTGGTGGTTCTGATTATGGAACTGGGGGCAGTATTTTTTATTGTATTGTCAGTGACCCAAATGTCTGCGGAATGTCATTCAAACGGGTATCTGCCCTTGGGACTGGCACTGAATGCCGTGGCAATATGCTTGAATGCAAAGAATCGTACCCGGAAGCAATGATTTCAACAATTAATTAAGGGGAATAAATTGTGCTGCCAACCAAAGGCAGCAGAGTGGAGATTATTATGCACAATGAACTTTTT
>JAQXMB010000125.1 GCA_029012425.1 bacterium
GTTGATTATGGAATGCTGATGGTCGGCGTATTATTCTGCTCACTTCCGACAATGATTATTTTCTTCATCTTGCAGAAACAGTTCGCAGAAGGTATTACAGGAGCAGTAAAATAATGGTTTGAGTCTTATGACTTGATCCTAAAATTTGGAGGAAGAAATGCAAGAATTTGATTACTCGATTGTAAAAAATCCTACGATTTTTAAACAAAATGTATTATCGGCACATTCGGATCATACCTGTTATCGCAACACCTATGAGATGCAGACCGGGGAAAGCAGTCTTCGGATGAGTCTGAATGGCTTGTGGAAGTTCGCATATGCAAAAAACATGAGCCTGATTCCGGCAGATTTTGAGCTGGATGAGACGGATTGCAGATCATGGGATGATATCAGAGTTCCCGCGCACATTCAGATGGAAGGATACGGTGTGCCGCACTATACAAACACCACCTATCCGTGGGATGGAACCGAATACATTGAACCCGGAGAAATACCGCAGATCTTTAATCCGATTGCAAGTTATGTGAAGTATTTTACACTTCCGAACGAGATGAAAGATCAGAAGCTTTACATCTCCTTCCAGGGTGTTGAGAGTGGATTTGCACTTTGGCTGAACGGTAAATATGTGGGATATAGCGAAGATAGCTTTGATCCGGCAGATTTTGACATCACACCGTATGTACGCGAAGGAGAGAATAAGTTAGCGGTTCGCGTGTGGAAATATACTTCCGGCAGCTGGTGCGAGGACCAGGACTTCTACCGGTTTTCCGGAATCTACCGGGATGTATTTATCTACGCGGTACCGAATGCCCATGTACAGGATTTGTCGATCGTGCCGACACTTTCAAAAGATTTGAAAGACGGAACACTTTCTCTGACGATGAAAACACAGGGCAAAGGAAGTGTGAAGGCATCGCTTTTCGATGCGCGAATCTATACTTCCCTCACGCAGCTGAACGCAAAGGAAATGAAGCCGGCAATTTTCTGCGAAGAGCGGGAAATGGAAGAGGAAACCTTGAGCATAACATGGGACATTGCGTCTCCGCAGCTTTGGAGTGCGGAACAACCCGCGTTGTATCGATTACTGATAGAGGTGAAGGATGCACAAGGATGCACACTGGAGATGATCTCTGAGCAGGTGGGCTTCCGCCGTTTCGAGATGATCGATGCGATTATGACTTTAAACGGAAAACGCATTGTATTCAAAGGTGCGAACCGACACGAGTTTAGCTCTGCAACCGGAAGAGTGCCCAATCCCGCTGAGCTGGAGAAGGATATTGTGACAATGAAGCGCAACAATATCAATGCAATCCGGACGAGCCATTATCCGAACGATGCACGGATTTATCAGCTCTGCGATATCTATGGTCTGTATATGATTGCAGAAAACAATATGGAGTCCCATGGAACCTGGGAGGCATACGGACGCGGAAGAGCGAGCAAGGATTATATTGTTCCCGGTGATAAAGAAGAATGGCTGGAGATGATGCTTGACCGCGTGAATTCATGCTACCAGAGGAATAAGAATCATCCTTCGATATTAATCTGGTCCTGTGGAAATGAATCCTATGGCGGGAAAGTCATTTTTGAGATGTCACAGCTATTCCGAAAACTGGATGCGCATCGATTAGTGCACTATGAGGGAGTATGCAGCGATAGAAGTTATAACGAAACAACCGATATGGAGAGTCAGATGTATTCATCTGTGGAAGCAATTGAAGCATTCCTCGCAGAGCATCGTGACAGACCGTTTATCTGCTGTGAGTATACCCATGCCATGGGTAATTCCTGTGGAGCAATGCATAAGTACACGGATTTATCAGATAGAGAACCACTCTATCAGGGTGGTTTTATCTGGGATTATATCGATCAGTCCATCTGGAAAAAGGACCGCTACGGAAAATGGTTCCTCACCTATGGAGGAGACTGCGGAGATCGTCCGACAGATGGGGACTTTAGCGGAAACGGAATCTGCTACGGCGGAGAACGCAATGAATCGCCGAAGATGCAGGAGATAAAATTCAATTATCAGAATATTTCGGTGCAATTTACAGATGATACTACCTATGAGGTAATCAATAAAAATCTGTTCATATCCACGGATACCTTTGATGCAGCTGTGATTTTGCAGCGGGATGGAAAAGAAATCCTTCGCATGCCAATTGATACATTTGTAGCACCGCTTACAAAAGAAAGCTACCGTCTGCCGCATGAAGTAGTAGATCTCATGGATGAGGCAAGAATTGCCTGTGCGGATGGAAATGAGCCGGAATTCGCGGTTACAATTTCATTTATGCTTAAGGAAGATACCCTCTGGGCAAAGGCCGGACATGAGGTGGCATTCGGACAGAACATCTACAAGGTGGAACCGAAGCCGTACACTTGCGATGAGGTGTTGGAAGTAATTGACTGTCATAACAATATCGGTGTGAGAGGAGCCAATTTCCACGCAATGTTTTCAAAAGGAAATATCGGAATGATTTCCTATGTATATGGAGGAAAAGAGCTTCTGCCGAATACGATACCGCTTCCGAACTTCTGGAGAGCACCAATTAATAACGATTACGGTAACATGATGCCGCAGCGATATGCACAGTGGAAGGTTGCCAGTATGTATTTGACAACAAAAAATACGGATCGTTTCGAAGACAGCGCACCAAAGCTTGAGAAATTAGAAAAATCGGTAAAAATCACATATCTATATCATATGCCTACAACACCTGCAAGCTGTTGTGAATTGGAGTATGAAGTATTTGGAGATGGAACCGTAAAGACAACCTTAAGCTATGATCCTGTTAAGGAGCTTGGCGATATGCCTGAGTTTGGTGTAATGTTTAAGCTCGATGCGGACTTGGAGCGCGTGCGTTGGTACGGACTCGGTGAGGCAGAAACCTATGTTGACCGTAAGCACGGAGCAAAGCTTGGTATTTACGAAAATATGGTTGCTGATAATATGGCAGAATATCTCGTTCCGCAGGAATGCGGAAATAAGTGCGGCGTACGATTTGCACAGGTGATGGATAAGAAGGGCAGAGGAATGTGTTTCTTTGGAGATGAGCTTTCTTTCAGTGCACTTCCCTATACACCGCATGAAATTGAGAATGCGACCCATACCTTTGAGCTTCCGCCGGTTCATTACACAGTTGTCCGGGTAGCACAAGAGCAAATGGGCATCGGTGGTGATGACAGCTGGGGAGCACTGACACATCCGGAGTATTTGCTTGATGTTTCAAAGAAGCGTATCTTTACATTCTATTTTAAAGGTATTTAAGCATTGACGAAATCGAAAGGAGTCATGAATAGACAGGGATTTTAAGAGAAAAGGTTTCTTCGCGTAACGAAATGAATGAAAGAACATATATTATTAAGGAAAACGCTATGTTCGGAGAAAACAAAATGGACGATAATCAAAGAGATTTCTTCTATCGGATGCCTTATCCGATGATGTATCCGTACCCGAATCTATACATGACAGAGATAGAAGCAGATAAGGATTTGGAGTATTTACAGCAACTCTATCCGATAGATGCAAAGAAGATGCAACGACTGGTTGAGGAGGAGTGCGATAAACTGGAGTATGAGGGAAGTATGATGTATGATGAGTATCCCGATCGTTTAAGCACACATCTGATCGCAGAGCGAATTGCAAAACGCATGGAATCAGGCGATATGGAAGCGAGTAGTATTGATTCAGACAAAAGAAATCTTTTAGAAGTTCTCCTGTACAACGAGATGCATAAGCGCCGATGCCGTCGTCGTCGTTGTCGGAGATTTTGGTAAAGTAGTAGTTGTAGATTTTAGGAAAAGGTTTTACAATAGGGGGTGTCTGACGAAAGTCAGAAGCCCCCTTTTTCCCATGCATTCGAGAGAAGCTGCCGGTGGCGGATTTTGTAGGTTAGAAAATGACCGCTAGTATTTCATGGATGTAAAAAGCGGATGGATATAGAAGTGAGGAGCAATCGTGAAAAAAGGAATTATCAAAGCAATTGTGCTGATTGTGAGTTTTCTGTCAGCAGTTGTTGGATTTGGATATTTTACCAATCAAAACGGAGTAAATTTGATTACAGAGACTTTGCCGGCAACTTATCCGGTGCTGTCCTTATACTATGATGATTATCAGGTGGCTCAGTTACATGGTTATCAGAATGCCATGGATGTGACATCGATGCATGATTCATTTTTACCGTTAAAGGAAGACCGCACTTTGACGATGAAAATTAATACTTACGGAAGAACCATTGATGAAATCGGATACGAACTTCGAAACCGTACCGGCGAGCGACTGATCGCAAACCGGGTGATTGCCGGAAAAAAGAATGAAAACGAGACAAATCAGTTGACGATTACACTTGAAAACCTGCTGGAGCAGACACAGGAATATCAGTTGGTATTTCTTGTTTCAAGCGGTGATGAGCTGATTCACTATTACGCAACTGTTTTGCCGAATTCCAATGAGCATCTGGATGACTATTTGGCATTTGTGAATTTTTTTCATGAGAATTCTATGAGCAAAGATACGGCGGACGAGTTGTCTACTTATCTGGAGCCCAAAAGCACGGTAAATAATCAGTCTCTGCAGATGGTTACAATTAATTCGAGCTTATCGCAGGTCGCGTGGGCAGATTTTGATGGTTCAAAATTGACGGAACCGGTTTTGACCGTGGCAGAATTAAACGAACAATATGCAGTTCTTACACTGGATTATATGATGACAAGTATCGGTGAAGGCGGAGAAAGTGAGTATTATTCTGTACAGGAATACTATCGCGTCAGCTACAATGAAGAGGGAAAGCGCTGTTATCTGCATAACTTTGAGCGAACCATGAGTCAGATTTTCCGAAGTGACGGAGAAATTTTTTCTGAAAATGCGATAAAACTTGGAATCAGAGACGATCATGTTGAATATAAAAAGAGTGAGAACGAACAAGTTATCTGTTTCGTTCAGGAAGGTGAGTTGTGGAGTTATAACCAGTCAAGCGGCGTACTTTGCAGAGTATTTAGTTTCCGTGGACAGGAAGGGATGGATGCCCGTGAGAATTATAATAAACATGACATCCAAATTCTCAGCGTCGATGAAGGTGGTGGCATCAATTTTGCCGTGTATGGTTATATGAACCGGGGAATTCATGAGGGACAGGTTGGAGTATCAATCTGTCATTATGACAGTGTGAGCGCAACGGTTGAAGAGGAACTGTTTTTGCCATCTACAAAGTGTTATGGCAGGCTGAAAACCGATATGGGCGGACTGCTTTATCAGAATATCGATGGAATTCTCTTTTATATGATGGAGGGAACCATTTATCGCATCAACATGTCGACCAAGGCTGTCAGCCGACTTGTGACAGGTCTTTCCAGTGACAGCTATTGCATTTCTGAGGACAATCATACGATTGTCTGGCAGGAGGATTGGAAGAACAAGTCCGACCTGACACTCTATGATATGGAGAGAGAAAAGACGACCATCCTTCCCGCAAATGCAGACAGATTAAGTATTGTGGGATTTATTGGCGGGGATGTGATCTATGGTGTTGCGTCACCGTCAAATCCGAAAAACTATGATGGAACCGTTCCGTTTCATCGCTTGCTGATTGTTGATTCACAGACCGGTGAGACCGTAAAAGAATATGGAAAAGACGGATACTACATTTCTGAGGTTGAACTGAATGAATATGTGATCACACTGCATCGCGTGAGTTATGTAAACGAGCAATATGTTGAAGCTGCGGATGATACGATTATGAATCATGTTGGAGAAGGCATCTTAGACGAAAATGTCTTTACGGATTATGATGACAAAAAACAATCGCAGGTGTATCTGGCGGTTGGTGAAATCACGGATCAGGCATCCAAGAAGATACTGATTTCTAAGGAAGTTGTAATCGAGCAACCGTCAATCCTTACATTGCAACCGGAGAATGGTTGGGAAGGATATTACTCATATGCCAAGGGTCGAGAGCAGGTTTTTCATAGCGAACTTACGGATGCGATTGCATGGGCAGATGAGCAGATGGGAGTTGTTATTGACCGTGACTTAAATGCCGTATGGAAACGGGCAAAGAAATTGGTACAGTCACCGATT
Organism: bacterium; assembly: GCA_029012425.1. GTDB lineage: Bacteria > Bacillota > Clostridia > Lachnospirales > Lachnospiraceae > W0P33-017. The sequence continues at coordinate 6,080 of JAQXMB010000125.1, forward strand.
GACTTGCCGGAAGAAGCAGACACAGATATCGCACTTTTGTATCCCGATGCAAAAGAATATGATCTCTCGGGAGCAAAGCTTTCTCATCTTTTGTACTATGTAAGCAGAGGAATTCCGGTTCGGGCAGAGACGGAAAACGGAAGTTTTGAACTTATCGTGGGCTATGATTCCGCCAATGTATGGATCTATCATCCGGTGACACATCTTACCATTAAGAGCGGAATGTCGGAAACAGAGGAAAAATATAGAAAATTCGGAAGTAAATATACCGCATATTTACAATGAAATATGCATAAAAAAAATGGAAAAGTACCTAATGATTAGTGGGTTTTTAACAGAAATCTGAAAATTTGTTGCAAAAGGGACTTTTTCGAGTTATATATAAAAGGGAACGCTGACAGCACATCGTGCTGACAGCAGGTAGGCGAAAATAGGTATATTAGTAAAGGGTGCAGGACATGAGCAATAAGGAAATCGTAATTTCTGATGTGAACAAAGGACATGACAATCCAATTGCTGAATTAGTTCAGGTAGCGTGTCAGTTCGACAGTAACATTGTTTTGGAGAACAATAATCGTAAAATTAATGCGAAAAGTATCATGGGTATTATGGCGTTTAACCCGACAGAGGGGATGACGGTGAATATCGTTGCAGAAGGTTCTGATGAAAAAGAAGCACTTGTTGCAATGGAGAAGTTTTTAGTTTGTGAGTAGTCAATCCATAGGAGGAATGAAGATGGCAAATGTAAAAGAGACCGCAGCAGCAGTAAAGAGTGCTGCAGCAAAGAAAGTGGAAGAAACCAAGGTAGCAGCAAAAGAGGCAGTGAAAGTAGCTGAAACCGTAGTTAAAGAGACCGAGGAAAAGGTTGCTAAGGTTGTTGAGGCAAAGGTTGCAGAGGTTGCAGCTGACGAGAAGACAGCAAAGGTTGCAGAGAAGACAAAAGAAACTGCTGCAAAGGCAAAAGAGGCAGTTAAGAAAACTGCAGCTAAGACAGTAGCGAAAAAACCGAATGGAGCAGAGCCTGAGATGTTTATCCAGTTTGGTGGAAATGATGCGCCTATCGCAACAGTTATTGAGAAGGTTCGTGCGTCTTTCGTCGAGCAGGGACATCGTGTATCTTCAATCAAGGACTTAAAGGTATATCTGAAGCCGGAAGATAATGCGGCTTATTATGTAATTAATAAGAACTTTGCTGGAAAAGTGAATTTATTCTAACGATTAATTTTATATTGAAGAACGGAAAAGTACCGGCGTAGATTGTCCCGGTACTTTTTTGTCGTATTGGAAAATTCGATATCGTGAAAATGATCTGCAAAGATGTGATAATAATAATTTGGGGGAAAGTATCATGAGTGGGGAAAAACAACTATTAAAAAAGTATGATTTGGGAAAACTTCAGGCAGTCTATTTACAAAAAGGAACGCAGGTCGAGCTTGTATTAATTGTAAAAGAACTTGAGAAGGAGTTTGTTTTAGGAAAATCGAAGCATGCGGATTCGTTGATTCAGCTAAAGCTGGAGGGCGATGCAACCGGCGGAGGATTTGGAGCGGGACATACCAACCATAATTCGCAATCGACACAGAATCTGACATATGTGGATCAGATGGTCGAAACTTCCTCAAAACAGACAACGATAACAACCGTGCTGAAAAATGAAGCAGGGCTTGTGGCAAAACACATTCTTGAATATGTGAGTGGAAAACAGGCTGTAATAACCTATACTGTGGTGGAAAACAATGGAAAGGATACGCTTACGCTCGAGTCGTTATCTTCATTTTCACTTTCCTATTTAACGCCGTTTGCGGAAGATGAAGCGACCAACTATCTGCGCTATCATCGAATCCGGAGCCGCTGGAGCGCAGAGGGTCGTGTGGAATCCGGAAGCATTGAAGATTTGCAGTTAGAGCCGTCATGGTCCTGCCACGGTGTATCAGTAGAGAAGTTCGGACAGATTGGTTCCATGCCGGTGCGTAAGTTTTTCCCGATGATTGGAATTGAAGACACAAAAGCCGGTGTTGTCTGGGCGTCACAGCTGGCATGTAATTCGTCGTGGCAGATTGAGATGTATCGCCGGGATGAGAAGCTGTGTATCTGTGGAGGACTTGCGGATTATGACTTTGGACATTGGAAGAAAGTAATAAAACCGGGAGAGACTTTTACGACACCGAGAGCATTCACAACCGTTGTAAAAGGTGATTTCGACGCTGCCTGTCGGAATCTTGTGGATATGCATGAGCAAGCAAAGCCATTTTGCGGAGATAAAAAACTCCCGGCAGTTTTTAACGAGTACTGTACCACCTGGGGAAAACCTTCTGAAAAAACCATTGCAGAAATTTGTCAAAAGATCAAGGGTAAAGGATTTGATTATTTTGTAATTGATGCAGGCTGGTATGCGAATGAGAGCCTTGGTTGGGAAAATAACATGGGCGACTGGGAAGTAAACCGGCAATTATTTCCGAATGGATTAAGTAGTGCAACACGAATCATTCGCGAGGCCGGGATGAAGCCCGGGATCTGGTTTGAGCTTGAAGTAGTAGGAAAAGAAGCAAAAGCACTTCAGCAGACAGATCATTTGCTTAAGAAAAACGGTAAGGTGATTTGCTCAGGAGACCGGTATTTCTGGGACATGCGCGATCCGTGGACAAATGCTTATCTGGAGGAGCGCGTCATCGGTCTGCTTGAGAAGTATGGCTTTGAATATATAAAAATAGATTATAACGAGACGATAGGAATTGGCTGCGATGGAAGTGACAGCCTTGGAAGTGGTCTTTATGAAAATATTTTGGCGACACAGGCGTTTTTCGCAAAAATTCATGAGAGAATTCCGGGTATTGTGATAGAGCTTTGCTCCTCCGGCGGACACCGTCTGGAACCGTCATTTCTGGATGCAACAGATATGGCTTCTTTTTCAGATGCGCATGAGGAACCGGAGATACCGGTAATTGCTGCGAATGTACATCGTGTGATGCGACCGGAAAAGAGTCAGATTTGGAGTGTGATTCGGGAGAATGATACGATGGAGCGAATCTGCTATTCTGTGACAAACACATTTCTTGGGGTATTATGTATTTCCGGAGATGTGCTCCGTCTGTCGGATGAGAAATGGAAGCTGATTGAAGACGGAATGGCATTTTACCGGAAGCTGGATGCCATTCAAAAGGATGGAGAGACATACTATTTTGGACCGAAACAACCGAGCTATCGCAAGCTGAGTGGCTGGCAGGGCGTGCTTCGAAAAGGAACGACAACCGATGAGGCATATCTGATATTGCATAGCTTTGAGCCGGGACAGACCTTGCAAATTCCGCTGAACGGTTCCTATGACATCATTGATGTTTATGAGGCTGTTCCACATAACGGTAAGATTTCAAATGGCATATTTGAAGTTACTTTTGCGCATGCGTATGAGACAATGGCGGTATTGTTAAAATCACATTGTTAAATCTTCTTTTGCGGCCAGTCATTGAAATTGCCGTTCTCAATTGCTGTAAATATACGGTTTTTTACCCCGGGATACTGCTTATTTAACATGCGCAGTGTCTCTTTCATAGATTCGCGTTTTGTATGTCCGTCTGCAGGACAGAGGTTTTCTACAATAGGAAAAGAAAGCCGGCCTGCAAGGCGGACAATTTCTATTTCCGGGATGAGAAGCATCGGTCGAATCAGCGTAAGCTTTGTCCGCGCTAAGGTATACATTGGAGACAGACTTGCAATCCGTCCCTCAAGAAACTGTGACATCAATAAGGTTTCAACAAAGTCATCCTTATGATGCGCATAGGCAATCTTGTTGCATCCGAGTTCGAGGGCCTTGTCGTTTAAGGCTCCTTTTCGAAGCTTTGCACA
>JAQXMB010000126.1 GCA_029012425.1 bacterium
GATGTCTTTTATTTTTTGGAGAGGCTCTGATTCCGGGTGCCGCATAATCGTATCGTTTTTCGATGAAACCATTACAAAATAAAAGAAGCATATTGACTACCGAACGGCAGGTAGATATAATGGTACACATTAAAATCAGACACACATGGAGCATAATCAGATTGTATGGAAAGAACAAATAAAAAACAGGATATCTTAGACGCTGCACTGGATTTGTTTTCGGTGAATGGTTTTGAGGCAACCAGTATCGCTCAGATTGCAGAGGCAGTCGGAATCAAAAAGGCGTCTTTGTATTTTCACTTTGAGAGTAAACAGGATTTGTTGGATACGCTGACAGGTGAAATCGCCAAGGAATACGGCGAGCATTCTTTATTTACAAGTGCAGATTGGGAGAATGCACAATTTGTCGAATCTTTTTTGTCCAATTGGTCACCGGAAGTAATGGCTGAGCAGGTGAAAAAGCAGATTCGATATATACTTCATGATCCTCATATCTGCAAGGTCCGAAAAATGCTTGTTCTTGAACAATTTCGAAATGAAGAATTATCCGGTATGTTCTCAAAACGCAACTACGAGGATGTGCTGCACTATAATAATGAATTCATGAAATGCCTGATTCAAAAAGGTATATTAAAAGATGGCGATTCTGAAATTATGGCGGCACAGTTTTGTTTTCCGATTTCCATGTGGCTTTCGGTGTGTGACAGACAGCCGGAGCGTGAGGATGAAATTATGGAGCTTTTGGATCGACATATCAGACAGTTTTTTGAGATTTATATGAAGTAGAGAAGTGCCGGTCATATCATATACGGGTATGGCCGGAGTTTTTATATACATGAATCAAGTAAAAGGAGTAGAGACATGAAAAAAATTGGATTAGTAGGCGGCACAGGACCGGAGTCCACGGTGATGTATTATAAAGAATTGAACAAGCGCGTGGATAAGCTTACCGAAGGTGAGCAGATGCCGGAGCTTGTGATAGAAAGTGTAAATTTTCATCACGCGTGGGATCTCGTAACCGGTGCGAGGTATGAGGAACTGGCAGATTACATGGCTGAGAAGGTAAACCATCTCGTAGCAAGTGGAGCGGAGGTCGTTTCTCTTACAGCGGCAACGATGCATATCGTGTTTGACCGGGTACAAAGTAAAACGACAGCTGCCTTGGTCAGCATTCCGAAGGCGGTTGCAGACGAAGCGGTTACATTGGGAATAAAGAAGGTTGGACTTCTCGGCACAATTTTTACGATGGAACAGGATTATATGAAAAAGGACCTGCGTGATGCAGGTATTGAAGTGTATATTCCGCAACAAGAAGACAGAGAATTGATTGCAAAAAGAATTTATGAGGAACTGGAACGGGGAATTGTAAAAGAAAGTACCTTAAAGGAGTTCCTTGCAATTATTGAAAAGATGAAAGAGGAAGATGAAATCGAAGCAATCATTCTTGGATGCACGGAGCTGCCTCTTCTTTTGAATTCTGATAATTGTCCGATTCCCTGTCTGGATGCCGTTGAGATGCACTTGAAAAAATTAATTGCATTGGCGATGGAATCGGAAAGGGAATTGTAAATGATGAAGAAATTACGAATGGTTACAGCGCTGCTTCTTTGTATGATGCTCGTAGGCTGCAACAACGAATTTGCAAAAACACAGTATGATGCAGAGAACTTAATTGTAAAAGAAGAAGACCGCTACACGAAGAATATGTCTGTGTTGAATCATACGGGAACCGGATTGACACTTACCGTTGGTGATTTTGATGGAAGAGAAACGATATGGACAGAAAATTATTCGGAAGCACAGGTTGTAGAGATGGATATTCGTTTTACAATTCGTGGCGGAAAAGCAAAGCTTATACATATTGATTCAGAGGATCAGATTCATACGATGATTGAATGCACAGCAGAATCCGGAGTATCTAAAATGACAACCTTTTCTGTGCCTGTAACGAAAGGAAGAAACCGATGGAAGGTTGTCGGCTATGAATGCAAGGACATTGATCTGGAGATTGCAATAAAATAGGAGAGGTGGTCTTTGAATGAAAATAAACAATATTGATAAGGGAAAATCTTTTGATTGGGGAAAAACATCTGAGGATTATGCAAAATATCGGGATATCTACCCGGAGGAATTTTATCGTTACATTTTAGATTTGGGTGTCTGTAAGGATGGACAGAAGGTTTTGGATATTGGAACCGGAACCGGCGTACTGCCGAGAAATATGTATCAGTACGGCGCAAAATGGACCGGAACAGACATTGAGGAAAACCAGATTGAGCAGGCGAAAAAGCTCGCTGAAAGAAGTGGAATGGATATCGAATTGTTCACCTGCAAGGCAGAGGATATTGACTTCCCGGAAAAGACATTTGATGTCATTACTGCCTGCCAGTGTATCTGGTATCTGGATCATAAAATTACTGCACCGAAATTTGCACGGGTATTAAAGGACGGCGGCAAATTTTTGATTCTTTATATGGGATGGTTGCCGTATGAGGATGAAATTGCAGGAAAAAGCGAGGAACTTATCTTAAAGTATAATCCGACATGGAGCGGCTGTGGAGATACCGTGCACCCGGTGTGGGTGCCGGATGAATATCTGGAAAATTTTAGGATGATCAAGCAGGAAGAATTTGAGGTAGAGGTTCCCTTTACACGAGCAGGCTGGCATGGAAGGATGCGTGCATGCAGAGGCGTTGGCGCATCGATGTCACCGGAGGAGCTTGCAGCGTGGGAGAAGGAGCACTGGGACATGCTTATGAGCAATGCATCTGAGCAATTCAGTGTGAAGCATTATATCTCGATTGCAATGCTGGAGTTGAAATAGGGATGAAGCAAAAGGAGGAGAAATGACCAACGAAATCATATCATTACTGAATGAACATGCAGATGAGAAACAGGCGGAGAAGATGTCCGCATATATGCAGAACCGGTTTGCCTTTGCGGGAGTTCCAAAGCCGATGCTTAAGGAACTGATCAAACCTTATCTTACAAAAACAGCAAAAGAGCCGATTGATTGGGAGTTTGTATTTGATCTGTGGGATCATGACTTTCGAGAGGCACAGTATATTGCGCTGGAGTATCTGAACAAGCATCACAAGCAGCTGATGCCGGAGGATATGGATCATCTGAAGCGTCTGATTACAACGAAATCGTGGTGGGAGACGGTGGATACCATTGATGCCTATGTCGGCAAAATCGTAAAAAAGGACGAACGCCTGAAAGAAGTAATTCTTCAGTGGGCGGTGGACGAGAATATATGGCTTCGAAGAGTCGCCATTGATTTTCAGCAGGAATATAAGCTGGATACAGATACGGAATTATTGAAGAAAATCATCGTTCTCAATCTGGGAAGCGAGGAGTTTTTTATCAATAAGGCAATCGGATGGAGCCTTCGCGATTACAGCAAGGTGAATCCCGACTGGGTGCGGGACTTTGTGGATGAGTACCGCGACCGGATGGCACCGTTAAGTATAAAAGAAGCAACAAAGCTTTTATAGGAATCAAAGACCTGGCAGTTTGCCGGGTCTTTTTGTCATATAAGGAACTTTTCTGAAGCGTTATCAATGTTTTACATAAAGCTTACAAAAACCTGATAGTGGATTTTACATGCGCATTTTATGCTGTTTCCAAAAGGAGGGTGCAAAGATGCGTAAATTGTGGGAAAAAATTGAAAGCAAAGGATTTTCAAAAGAAGATACAAGGAGATTATTTCTGTTACTTAACAGTATGAAATTCAGCCTATGCGGTTTTGCGGTGTGGCTATTAGTCAGCAGATTTGCGCTTGGCACAATTGAATGGGCAATCTGTTTTATTGGCTATTCGGGATTTTTTATCGGATATCTGGGCGGATTTCTGTATTTGTGTAAGGAAAGTAAATAGGACGCAGGAAGTATCTTGAGGGAACTTATGGAAGAATGGAAGAAAAGCGAAGTAGTAAAGATTATTTCTGAGGGATGTGTAAAACCCGTATATCAACCAATTGTATCACTTAGGGATGGTAGTGTGCACGGATATGAGGCGCTTAGCAGAATTACCAGTAAGGATGCATCGATGAACATCGCGCAGCTTTTTGAATATGCAGCGCAGTTAGGCTATTTATGGGATATCGAGAAGATTTGCAGAACAAAGGCATTGAAAAATGCCATATGTAAGCCGAAGGGAACAAAACTATTTATTAATGTTGATGGAATCGTATTAAGAGACAGTAAATTTCAGACAGGTTTTACAAAAGAAAAGCTTGATAAATATGCACTCAAAATAACAGATATTGTGTTTGAACTGACGGAGAGAAGTGATTTCGACAATCACGATTTGCTTCGGGAGATAATGAAACATTACACAGACCAGGGATATGAAGTTGCACTTGATGATCTAGGGGCCGGATATTCCGGATTGAACCGATTACAGGCAGTAAAGCCGAATTATGTTAAAATCGATTATGAACTGGTTCACGATATTCATAAAGATAAATCAAAAAAATCATTAGTGCGCATGCTTGCAAGACATTGCAGTGACATGGAATATATGTTGGTTGCGGAAGGAATTGAAACGGAAGAAGAACTGAAATGTCTCATTAATCTTGGAGTCAATTATGGGCAAGGCTACTATCTTGGAAGACCCAAGGATACTTTTGAAAAAGTTGATAAAGCAATTGTAAAGCAGATTTGTGAGCTGCAGAAGAAAAAGACAGGACAGAAGAATAAGGTTGGCAGCATCGGGAAGATGGGAACTGTCCTCTACCCGTCTTGTAGTATTGAACATGCATATCAAATATTTTCCCAAAATGAACAGTTGCAGTATGTAGGAATCGTTGACTGTAAATGCAGATTTTATGGAATCATAAACAGGGAAACAATTATGATGAAAGGATCCGATGATACAAATATGAAGCGTCCGGTAGAAGAAATCATGAATACACAGATTTTGACGATTGATGCGGATAAGTCTATCAAAGCAGCAATCGGAAAACTTATGTACAGGGATGAAAGGACATTTTATGATCCGATAGCAATATTGAAAAAAGACAGGTATTACGGAATTGCATCGGTTCGGGAGCTTGTGATTGCGATTGGAAAGGAATTGTAAGAAAGAATATGTATAAAGAAATCAGAAAAAACAAAGAGATTCTGACCTTGATTCACAAGGGGAACGAGAACTTAAAAAGAATGGGATTAACCGACCATTCACAGGCACACTGTGAGCTTGTGGCAAAACGGGCCGGCAGTATATTAGAAGAGCTGGGCTATGACAAGCACAGTATTGAGCTGGCAAGAATTGCGGGACTCATGCATGATATCGGAAATGCAGTGAATCGAAAATCACATGCGGAGTATGGTGCACTCCTGGCAAATGAAATCCTAAAAGAAACAAAGCTTTCGGTGGAAGACCGCATCACCATCATCTCGGCAATCGGCAATCATGATGAATCGACAGGCGGAGCGGGTGATGTGATTTCAGCAGCGCTTATTATCGCGGATAAGACTGATGTGCGCAGAAATCGCGTGCAGCAAAAAGACCGGACGCAATTTGATATTCACGACCGTGTAAACTATGCGGTAACCGGAACCAAGCTGCGTATTGATCGGGAAAAAAAGACGATTTCATTAAACCTTCAGATTGATGAGACCATCTGCACGATGTATGAGTACTTTGACATTTTCTTAGGTCGTATGATCATGTGCCGGGGTGCCGCGGAAATTTTGGGAATGAGATTTAAACTTACCGCCAACGGAAGAAAAATTCTCTAAATTTTTACAAAAAGCTTACAGTAGCCTGATAGTAGATTTTACAAAGCGTATTTAAACTGTCTCTTGTGATTAAGAAAACAAGAGACTTATTTTTTGTCAGAAAGAGAGGAAATTATGAGAAGGAAAATCACAAAATTAGCAGCAATTGTATTGGCAGGAAGCATGGCCATGGCAGGACTTGTCGGATGCGGAAGCAAGGAGAGCACACAGGAAACAACTAACACAGAGGCAGCTGCGGGCGCAGATGCAGCAGAGAGTACACAGGCAGCAGAGAGCACAAGCGATACACAGGCAACAGAAGCTGAGCCGGAGACGCAGAGCGTATCAGGAAGCGTATCACTCGCGGGCTCAACTTCTATGGAGAAGGTGTGTGAAGCGCTGATGGAAGGCTTTATGGAGAAGTATCCTGATGTGACAGTGACCACCGAGTATACAGGTTCGGGTGCCGGACTGGAATCTTTGAATGCCGGAAGCGTTGATATCGGTAACGCATCCCGTCATATCAAAGACGAGGAAGCCGCAAGCGGTGCAGTGGAAAATGTGATTGCACTTGACGGAATTGCAGTAATTGCGCACAAGGATAATACCGTAACAGACATCACCTCCGAGCAGCTTGCAAAAATCTATACTGGAGAGATTACGAATTGGTCAGAACTTGGTGGTGCAGATGCGGCAATCGTAGTCATCGGTCGTGAGGCTGGCTCAGGAACCAGAGACGCCTTTGAGGAATTGAACGAGATTAAGGATAACTGCAAGTATGCACAGGAGCTTGATTCAACCGGAGCAGTTCTGGCAAAGGTTGCATCCAATCCGGAAGCAATTGGCTATGTATCACTTGATGTTGTAGATGATACGGTGATCGCAGAGAAGTTAAATGGTGTGGAAGCATCTGAGGAGAATATTTTGAATGGAACCTATGCGTTGCAAAGACCGTTTGTGATGGCAACAAAGGGCGAGGTATCAGAGCAGAATGCTGTAGTTCAGACATGGTTTGATTACATTAAATCAGGGGAAGGTCAGGAAATCATTCAGTCTGTAGGCTTGATTATTCCGAACTAACAGGGGGCATTATGAAGAAAACGCGCGAGAAAATAGCAGGTTCTATCTTCCTTATTACAGCTATTGTAGCGGTGGTTTCGGTGTTTGCAATTACATTTTACATGTTTCTGAAAGGAGCGCCTGCCATATTCAAGGTAGGTGCTCTTCCGCTATTATTCGGTAATGTGTGGGAACCGACAGCCGCAAATCCATCCTATGGAATTGCATATATTATTTTATCATCCGTTATCGGAACCTTTGGCGCGGTACTCATTGGTGTTCCGGTAGGCTTGATGACTGCTGTATTCTTGACGGATATCACGGGCAGCTCACGAGCAGGACGAAGTCTCTCAAAGTGGATTTCCGGTGCTGTTGAATTACTGGCTGCCATACCATCCGTTATATATGGTCTCATCGGAATGATGGTGTTAAATCCATTTATGTACCGGTTGGAGAAAATCATATTTACAGGTTCCGACACGCATCAGTTTACCGGTGGTGCCAATTTGATTTCGGCAGTGATTGTACTTGCAATTATGATTCTGCCAACGGTCATTAATGTGAGCTGTTCCAGTATTCGGGCAGTACCGCAGAGCCTGCGCAGCGCATCACTGGCACTTGGAGCAAGCAAATTGCAGACGATTTTTAAGGTTGTGATTCCGGCGGCAAAATCAGGAATTATGACAGGTGTGGTGCTTGGTATCGGAAGAGCGCTGGGTGAAGCGATGGCAATCAATATGGTTGCCGGAGGAGCCGTAAATCTGCCGCTGCCATTCAATTCCGTAAGATTTTTGACGACCCAGCTTGTCAGCGAGATGAGTTACTCATCCGGACTTCACAGACAGGTGTTATTTACGGTCGGACTGGTTTTATATATTTTTATTATGATCATTAATTTTCTGCTTACAAAACTGAAAAAGAAGGGGGAGCGCGAGGATGACTAAAAAGAAATTGCGAATCGGGGAATTTTTTCTTTACGGCCTGATATTTCTTTGCGCGTTTGTGGCAGTACTGTTATTGATCTTCGTAATCTTTTATGTGCTGTCAAAAGGAATGAAGCGCGTGAACATACCTTTTCTAACAACGGTCACCTCAGTTCGAAAGGGAACCGTTGGAATCGCAGGGAATATCGTCAACACACTGCTTGTGATTCTGGTAACCATGCTTTTTGCAACGCCCATTGGAATTGGTGCTGCGATTTATCTGAATGAGTATGCAAAACCCGGAAAAATGGTGACCGTGATTGAATTTGCGACAGAGGTTCTGGCAGGAATTCCGTCTATCATATTTGGATTATTTGGCATGATGTTTTTTGTGGAGACACTGGGTCTTGGATATAGTATTTTATCCGGCTCATTGACACTGATTCTCATGGTGTTGCCACTGATCACAAGAAATACGCAGGAAGCACTAAAAACTGTGCCCGACGGATATCGAAACGGCGCAATCGGACTTGGTGCCGGGAAATTTTACATGATACGAACCATCTTAATTCCATCCGCAATGCCGGGAATTATTACAGGTGTCATACTTGCCGTTGGACGAATTGTCGGCGAATCGGCAGCACTTCTTTTGACAGCAGGTGCAGCGAAGCTTCTTCCCAAAGGATTTCTTGGAATTTTCGATAAAATTATGCAATCGGGAGGAACGCTGACGATACAGCTGTATCTGTCTGCAACGAGCGAGGGGGATTTTGACTCGGCGTTTGGCATCGCAGTGGTACTTCTTGTAATTGTGTTGATCATCAATCTTTTAACAAAGGCCCTCACTGCAAGATTTGATGTAAGTAAGCAAAAATAGAAAAAGGAATGGAACATATGAGTGATAATACGATTATTTCGGTAAAGGATCTGAATCTTTACTACGGGACAAACCATGCATTAAAAAATGTGAGCATGGACATTTATGAAAACAGTATCACCGCATTTATCGGGCCGAGCGGTTGTGGAAAGTCTACATTTTTAAAGACACTCAACCGTATGAATGATCTGGTAGAGAATGTAAAAATAACCGGGTCAATAAGCTTTGCGGATGAGGATATCTATGCGCCGTCGGTTGATACGACTCTGCTTCGGGAGCGAATCGGAATGGTGTTCCAACAGCCAAATCCGTTTCCGATGAGTATCTACGACAATATTGCATACGGACCGCGCGTACATGGAATCCGGGATAAGCGTAAGCTGGATCAGATTGTGGAAGAGAGTCTTCGCGGGGCCGCGATTTTTGACGAGGTCAAAGACCGTTTGAAAAAATCAGCACTGGGTCTTTCCGGCGGACAGCAGCAGAGAATCTGTATTGCGAGAGCGCTTGCAGTAAGGCCAACCGTTCTTCTGATGGATGAGCCGACCTCCGCACTGGATCCGATATCTACCTTGAAGATTGAGGAGCTGATGGAGGAATTAAAAAAGCAGTACACGATTGTAGTTGTGACACACAATATGCAGCAGGCACTTCGCGTGGCAGATTACACGGCATTCTTTCTGGTAGGAGAGATGGTTGAGTACGGGGAGACAAAGGTACTGTTTTCATATCCTCAGGATAAAAGAACGGAAGACTATATCACAGGAAGGTTTGGTTAATACGATGAGAAGTAAATTTGATGAGCAGTTACACACACTAAATATCAGACTCATTCAGATGGGACAGTTGATTGAGAAGCATATTCAGGAAGCGATTGATGCATTTGTGCACGGTGACGGGGACAAGGCAAGGGACATTATGCTTGCGGATGAAGAGGTAGACAAAATGCAGAGAGATATCGAGAATATTTGTTTTGAACTACTTATTCAGCAGCAGCCGGTGGCAAGAGATTTACGGACAATTACCGCAGCCATGAAGATGGTTACCGACATGGAGCGAATCGGAGACCATGCAACCGATATCAGCGAGATGACCGAATTTCTCTCAGACTACATCACAGAAGAGAACCTGAAAACATTAAAGCAGATGGCGAGTGAGGCGACCGTTATGTTAATTCAGAGCATCGATGCATTTAC
>JAQXMB010000127.1 GCA_029012425.1 bacterium
CACTCTATGTATATGACCGGACCAGAGAGAACTCTATGATGAACAGTAGCAAAGGAACATTTCGCCTTCAAGATATTAATGCAGTATCGATGGATGTTGAACAAGAGTTTAATCGAGTAGCAATGGATCAAACAGAAAAGAGCATGTACAGCATTGTCCATTGTCTTTTCATGAAGGATCAGTATGATGGTATGGCATGGGCAGGCAAAATGCGTTCTTTACCAGAAGAAGTTGAAAAGATATCTGAACAAAATTGGTATCGAACTAGAACAATAACTGTGCGCGATAATCAAGATACATTGAATTTGATTTTTGGCAATATTGTAGCAAGAGATATCATAGTTGTTGCACGATATTGTTTACATAAAAACTATTATAGATATTTGCTTGAGATGCGATTGGCGCATCATTGCCCAATCCTGTTTGATAAATATTCGTTACATTCGCGATTATAATTGACAAAGGAAAGGAAAGAAGATATGTCAGAATTGCAACAGAACTTCAAAACGGTGATAACTTCCGAACATAAAATGTTTGATCTTCACCTTCGGGAAACATTTGAGTACAGAGATTTGATTGTTTTATTTGTGAAACGGGATTTTACGGCACTATACAAACAAACTATATTGGGACCTTTGTGGGCTATCATTCAACCATTGCTGACTACAATTGTATTCACGGTTATATTTGGAAGTCTTGCTAGACTTACAACAGCTGATACTAGTGGCGATTTTATTATTCCTGGATTTTTATTTTATATGTCTGGCAATATCTGCTGGAGCTACTTTTCTGGGGTATTAAATGCGACATCTAATACATTTTTAAATAACCGAGCAACCATGGGGAAAGTTTACTATCCAAGACTGGTATCACCGATTTCTACCGCACTATCGCAACTTATTTCATTTGGGATTCAATTCTCGATGTTTTTGGTATTCTACAGCTTCTTTTGGATGAAAGGAGGGACGAGTATTCGCGTAACCCCAATGTTGCTGATAATCCCTCTACTGATTCTTCAGATGGCGGTTTTGTCGGTGGGATGCGGCATAATTATTTCGTCAGTAACCACTAAGTATCGTGATTTAGCGATGCTCGTTGGATTTGGGCTTCAATTGTGGCAGTATGGCTCTCCGATTGCTTATGGTATGAGCATGATTTCTGATAGAATTCCGAGCTTAATGTGGCTATATATGCTGAATCCAATTACGCCGATTATTACGACATTTCGATTTGCAATGTTTGGCTTTGGATATTTTAATTTGACATTTTATTTGGTGAGTTGGATTATCAGTATTGCAATTTTTGTGATTGGTCTTGTTCAATTTAGTAAAATTGAAAGAACCTTTATGGATACTATTTGAGGGATAATAATATGAATGATGTAATGATTAAAATAGATTCGGTCTCGAAGATTTATACATTAGGTCAGATTGGCGGAACAAGTCTTAGAGATGAACTCCAACGAAGAAAAGCAAAACGAAAAGGTCTTGATGATCCAACAAAGAAAATTGGGTCAAAAACCTATCAAGTTGGCGAAAAATTTAAAGCATTGGATAATATCTCTTTTGAAGTTAAACGAGGCGAGAGAATTGGTATTATTGGTCATAATGGTGCAGGAAAATCAACTCTACTGAAACTATTATCCCGTGTTACGGCTCCAACAAGTGGCGAGATTGGCCTCAATGGTAGAATTGCATCAATGCTTGAGGTCGGAACAGGATTTCACCCCGAATTGACTGGGCGCGAAAACATCTATATGAATGGCGCAATTCTCGGCATGACAAAATCGGAAATCGATAGAAAAATGGAGGATATCATTGAATTTTCAGAGTGTAGACAATTCATTGATACTCCGGTTAAGCGTTATTCATCTGGAATGTATGTTAAGTTAGCTTTCTCAGTTGCTGCGCATCTTGATTCGGAAATAATGATTATGGACGAAGTGCTTGCGGTTGGTGATATGACATTCCAAAAAAAGTGTATGGAGAAAATGAAAAATGTTTCTGAACAGGAGAATCGTACAATACTATATGTGAGCCATAATATGAATACAGTTCGGCAGTTATGCGAGAAATGCGTGGTATTGGATCACGGCACTGTTGCATTTATCGGTGATGTTGAAAAAGCAATTAGTATTTATCTTGGTATTTCAACATCACAACGATTGTATTATGATTGTGATACATTACCTAGAGAGAAAATAGTTGATGGCGGAATTCACATGAGATCTGTTGAGCTACTAGAGTTAACCGAACCAACTATTGATTATTCTGGAGATTTTACTATTAGAATTGTCTATCGGGCAAACAAACATTATGATAATTTGATGTTTCGAATGATAGTATTTTCGGAACAAGGGACACCCGTTGGGATGACAGCATCAAAAGATTCAATTCACGCAATAAATGGTGAAAACAGAGTTGACTTAAGATTTCATTTAGGATCATTGGCAACAGGGTTATATCGTGGGCGAGTTGTTATGTACGAGGTGAATGAGTATGGCGCAGAGATATTGCATGATGTTGTTCATGATGCAGTTACTTTTTTTAAAGACAATTCCAAGTCTTATACAAATACCACGATTGCGTGGAAACAAAATGTTTGGGGAAATATTGAATTCCCGGAGACAGAGGTTATCAAATGCGAAAATGGGTCTTGCTAAAAGCCTATTGTAATCAAAATCTAGGCGATGATTTAATAATTAAAATCCTTTTGGAAAGGTATCCGGATTACTGTTTCTTTTATGAAAATTGGTATAATGAATCAGAGGCGTCAGAATTTTGCAAATATGAGAATTTCTATAATATAAAAAAATATGAGAAGAATGTGTTTAGAAAGCAGGGGAATAACTCCATAATACGCAGACTTCAAAGAATTATTCTGGAAAGATTGATCAAAAGAATCAGGACAAAATCCATAGCATCCGTACAAGTGGGTGGATCAATGTTTATCCAGCGAGACGATTCAGTGGCGCGTAAAAGGAGATATCTGCTTGATTATGGGCCAATGTTTATTATCGGAGCCAATTTTGGTCCATATTATTCAGAAGATTATGTAGATGGATATAAGGAATTCTTCAAGAGGTGCAAGAGTGTTGTTTTCAGAGATAAATATAGTTACCAACTGTTTTCAGAGTTGCCAAATGTTGAATATGCTTCGGATGTTGTTTTTGCCCTTGAAGACACGAAAAGACTAGATAAACCCAGAAATATTGTATTGATATCAGTGATTGACTTGTCAGGGAGGACTGAGTTGCAACAATACAAAGAAGTGTATGAAAGTACAATTCGTAGTATATGTGTTGATTGGACAAAAAAAGGAAAAAAAGTAATTCTGGTTTCTCTTTGTAAAAATGAAGGTGATGAGGAATGTATTAATAGAGTTCACGAATCACTCAATTTCGAAACAAGAGAGCTAGTTGGTAAACATTTTTACCGTGGTAATATTAAGCGTACTCTCCAGTTATTTGAAGAGGCAGAGTGCGTTATTGCAACAAGATTCCATGCAATGATTTTAGCAATGGAATACGACATTCCTTTTTTCGTGTTCTCATATAGTCCTAAAATAGAAAATGTATTGGATGATTTTGGAATAAAATCCTATTGTAGAATTTCATCACTTTCAGATAGCATTCTTGAACAAATTCCCATAAAGATGATATCACTGGATTTTGAGAAAAAAAAGCAGATGTTTATTAATCCTTTCCAACGTCTGGATGAATTCCTAGATAATTGAAGGTGAAATAATTTTCAAATGCAAGAGCGGAGAAGTATGGAAGAAAAGAAAAGGTTCTATAACATTTTAAAAGTAATTACTACAATTCTCGTTGTATTTGCTCATTCATCGAGAATGTATACAGGAAAGGGGGTTGTTATTCCAGCAAATTCTTCCGAGGTATTATCTTTTTTAACGGAGTGGGTCTATTCTTTTCATATGCCACTATTTATAAGCATTTCAGGTATGGTGTATGGGTATTGTGTAGAAGATAAGGGTAAATATAGAAATACTTTGAAGTTTCTATCTTCAAAAATGAAAAGGTTAATTATTCCATATTTCGTTTTTGGAATAGCGTATGTTGCCCCATGTATGGTTTTATTTAAATTTACAAGCGAGAGCTATTTCCGCTACTGTTGGAATGGCATACTATTAGCTACAGATGCAAGGCATTTATGGTATTTGGTTGTTTTGTTTGAGATATTTGTTTTATGCGCCGCAGGCCAAAATGTATTGAATAGAATAGGCTCATTAAATAAATATTTTTCTCTGTTTTTCATATGCATAGCATTATTACTTTCAGTTTGTGCTAATGAAGTGTCGAGTATTTTCCAGTTCTCATCTCTTTGCTATTACTTGGTATATTTTTATTGCGGGATTCTATGCAATAGATACTATTCAAAGATTAACAATTTCGCAAAAAATAAGTTAATTATGGCAGTAGCGTTGTTGGTTACTTTATGGCTAATTAATGATAATGCCTGGGGTGCGGCCTTTGCAAAAGCGATTTCAGGCGGACTGTTATTTATTGGAATTTCTGCTCATTTCAGAACCGATTGTAAACATTACAATATGATAAAAGAATTATGTCAAAATGGGTATGGTGTATATTTGTTTCATCCGGTGCTGATATATATTCTTTATATAATGGTCCCCTTGTCAAGACCACTCTTGAAGAAATAATCGTGAACACATTCTGACTTTGACCGTGCCCGAGCCAGGATGTTTTGCGCTTGGTAGCTCCAGCCGCCTGCGTCAGCAGGTTGCCTTGACAGGACGTGA
>JAQXMB010000128.1 GCA_029012425.1 bacterium
TAAGAAGCTATTTTTAGATTTTCAAGGTGGCTCGAATAGAGTCACCGCCCCCAATATGAGCAAAAAGGATGCTTTGAAGAAGCATGAGACCGCAAAGCGGGATTGTTTTGCGAATATTGAGGAGGGGTTCTGAACAGTTACAAACTTCCGAGGAATGAATGATGCATGAATTGTCTGTAACCACGAATATATTAAAGCTTGCGCTGTCACAGCTTGAAGAAGAGAATCTGACGAAGATCCATTCCATTACGCTCACAATGGGAGCGATGCAGGACTATGAGGAGAAGTGGTTGCAGCATTATTTTAACTATCTGACCAAAGATACCCCGGCAGAAGGTGCAACGCTCGTAATCAACCGGGCGCCTATCATTTTCCGATGCAAAGAATGCAACACGCAGTTTGCGTTTGACGCACATGGAACGGATGATTGCAGCTGTCCGGGGTGTCATGGCTTTTCCTATGAGATGATATCCGGGAAACAATTTCTGATTGAGCATATGGAGGCGAGCTGAGATGACTGAGCATGCAACGAAAATAGAAAATGTGCGCGGACAGAAGCTACAGCCGCTCGATGAGATCGCGGGATTTCAGGTGCGCCCCGGCTATTACCGCACGCCCGGAGCCGTGATGGGTAAGGGCGGTGTGAGCTTTACGATTTGTTCGCATTATGCGACAAGCTGTACGCTGCTTTTGTTTCATCCGTATGAGAAAGAACCGTATGCGAGACTTCGTATACCGGACAATTATCGAATCGGCAGCACCTATTCGATTTTTGTGTATGGATTAAATATCGAAGATTTTGAGTACGCCTACCAGTTTGACGGACCGTATGATGAGCGCAAGGGTCACCGCTTCAACAAGGATACGATTTTGCTTGATCCGTATGCGCGCGCTGTGACAGAACAACGAAACTGGGGCGAGAAGTTTGAAAAAGAACATATCTATAAGGCGAGAGTTGTGGAGAACAACTTTGACTGGGGTGCAAAACGACAGCTTGAGAATAATCTGGAGGATCTAATCATCTATGAGATGCATGTGCGTGGATTTACGATGGATTCTTCCTCGGGTGTTAAGGCACGCGGTACCTTTGAGGGAATCCGCGAAAAGATTCCTTATCTCAAGGCGCTTGGTGTCAATGCGGTAGAGCTGATGCCGATTTTTGAGTTTGATGAGATGGATTCTGCCCGTGTACATGACGGAAAGCAGCTGCTTGACTACTGGGGCTATAATACCGTATGCTTTTTTGCTCCGAATACAAGCTATTCTTCTGTACAGGAGCACAATCATGAGGGTGACGAGTTAAAACGACTGATTCGTGAATTGCATGAGAATCAGATCGAAGTGATATTGGATGTTGTATTCAATCATACCGCCGAGGGAAATGAGATGGGCCCGTCATTTTCCTTCAAGGGAATTGACAATAAGGTTTATTACATGCTGACTCCGGATGGTTATTATTACAATTTCAGCGGATGCGGCAACACAGTCAATTGTAATCATCCGATTGTCAGTCGGTTTATCATTGACTGCCTGCGCTATTGGGCAATTGAGTATCGTGTTGACGGATTCCGATTTGATCTGGCAACGATCCTGGGGCGTGATCAGAGCGGCGCACCGATGGAAAAACCGCCGCTGTTGGAGGCGATGGCATACGATACGGTTTTATCCGGTGTGAAGCTGATTGCAGAGGCATGGGATGCCGGCGGACTCTATCAGGTGGGAAGCTTTCCGTCCTGGAGCCGATGGGCTGAGTGGAATGGCAGATATCGGGATGATATGCGACGATTCCTAAAAAGTGATGATGGTATGGCACCTGCAGCAGTTGCCCGTATGACCGGTTCTACCGACATCTATGATCCAGTCTACCGGGGCAAGAGTGCTTCCGTGAATTTTCTCACCTGTCACGACGGGTTTACGCTTTATGATTTGTATTCTTACAATAGCAAGCATAATGAGGCAAACGGATGGAATAATACGGATGGCGATAACAACGGCAATAGCTGGAACTGTGGATGTGAGGGTGAAACCGATGACGCGGTTATCGAGGCACTTCGCCGGAAGATGGTGAAGAATGCGTTTGCAACGCTGCTTTGCAGCAGAGGTCCAGCCATGTTTTTTGCCGGAGATGAATTTTGCAATACGCAGTATGGCAATAACAATGCATACTGTCAGGATAACGAGATTTCGTGGCTTGACTGGACGAGAAAGGACACCTATGAAGAGGTCTATTCGTTTGCGAGCTTTATGATACATTTTCGAAAACAACATCCGGTGCTTCGAAAGCCGACGGCCCCGGCAGACTGCGGATATGCCGATATTTCGTATCACCATGGAAGACCGTGGAATGCGGATTGCGGTAACAACGCCCGCCTCATTGGTCTGCTCTATGCCGGAAAAGATGACAAGGGCGCGGATGATCTGGTATTTGTTGCGGTCAACACTTACTGGGAGCTTCTCGGCACGACATTTCCGGATGCGCCGATGGGCTATCACTGGACGCTCGTCGCGGATACGGCCAGAGACGGTGCGCTTCCGATGAAGGAAGTGTTACATGCCGGACGCTATGACATGGCACCGCGCAGTGTCATTATTGTAGTGGCAGAAAGGAATAAGAAATAAATGAGTTTGATGCAGGTAGCGAGTGCAAATCGCATACATGTCGGGTTCTTCGGTTGTCGGAATGCCGGAAAGTCATCGCTTGTCAACGCGGTGACGAATCAGACGGTCTCTGTCGTGAGCGATGTGGCAGGAACGACAACGGATCCCGTAAAAAAAACGATGGAGCTGCTTCCGCTTGGACCGGTTGTAATTGTGGACACACCGGGCTTTGATGACGAGGGGCAGATCGGAGAACTGCGCGTGGAACGCACGAAAGAACAGCTTCGCACGATGGATCTTGCAGTGCTGGTCGTTGATGTCACGCAGGGGATGAAGGCGATGGATTTTGAGCTTCTTACCCAGCTTAGAAACCGTGGCTGTCCGTACCTGATTGCGTGGAATAAATGTGATTTGTGTGAGAGACAGAAAAAACTGCAAAGCATAGACGCACCGCAGATTTTTGTCAGTGCGCAAAAGCGTGTGGGAATCGAGGAATTAAAACAGGCGCTCTCACAGCTGGCGGACGGATTGCAGAAAGAACGCCCTTTGGTTTCGGATCTGATTCAAACGGGTGATTTGGTACTTCTGGTTGTTCCGATTGACGCTGCGGCACCGAAGGGAAGACTGATTTTACCGCAGCAGCAGGTGCTTCGCGATGTGCTTGATGCGGATGCAAGAGCACTTGTGGTGAAGGAAGATGCGTTAGAGGAGGCACTGGAGGATTTGAAAAAAACACCTGCGCTCGTCATAACAGACAGTCAGGTGTTTGAACAGGTTGCAAAGGTTGTGCCGGAAGAGATTCCGCTTACCTCTTTTTCAATTCTGATGGCAAGGTACAAGGGATTTCTTTCGTTGGCAGTTGATGGAGCAAAGCAGATGGAACGGCTGCAGGATGGTGATAAGGTGCTGATTTGTGAGGGATGCACCCATCACAGGCAGTGTGGCGATATCGGAACACAGAAGCTGCCGGCTTGGCTTTCTTCCTATACAGGTAAAGCGCTGAATTATGAATTTACATCCGGAAAAGGATTTCCCTCTGATGTCACGGATTACCGGTTGATCATTCACTGCGGTGGCTGTATGCTGACAGAGCGGGAAGTGTTAGCGCGAATGGAGCTTGCCGGTGAGCAGGGCATTCCCGTGACCAATTATGGGACCGCGATTGCAAAGATGAAGGGAATCCTTGACCGCTCGATAGCGGTTTTTCAGAAAGCGCCCGTTAGGGCGCGTATTCGTGTGCACGGAATTGTGCAGGGAGTCGGTTTCAGACCTTTTGTGTGGAGAAAAGCGACACAGATGGGACTTTTTGGAACTGTATGTAATGAGGGCTCATTTGTGGAAATCATCGTTCAGGGTGAAGCGCATATAATCCATGCGTTTGAACAGGCGTTACGAAATGAAAAGCCGGCCCGTGCCGGGATTGCTGACATGGAGGCTGAATATGAGGAGCTGCTTTCGGCTGACGAGCAGACCCGTTATACGGATTTTCAGATTATACCCGGTGCCAACAGCGAAGGAAATATCTTTGTATCGCCTGACATCGCAATATGTCCGCAGTGTGAGACGGAACTGTTTGATAAAACGAACAGGCGTTATCTGCACCCGTTTATCAATTGTACGGCCTGTGGCCCCCGTCTTACGATCATGGAACGATTGCCGTATGACAGGGAGCGCACGGTGATGAAAAATTTCGCGATGTGTGCGGAATGTGAGGAAGAGTATTACAATCCTTCTTCGCGCCGCTTCGATGCGCAACCGGTATGTTGTCCTTCGTGTGGACCGCGTGTATACATTCCGGGTGAAAACCTGTGGGATGAGAAAGCGATTATTCGTGCGAGATGGGTCATTCGCGAGGGCGGAATTGTCGCGGTAAAAGGAATCGGTGGCTTTCACCTGTGTTGTGATGCGAGAAACGAACAGGCAGTGGAACTTCTTCGAGAGCGAAAAAAGCGACCGAGAAAGCCGTTTGCGCTCATGGCAAAAAATATTAATGTAGTAAAAAAGCTTTGTAATATCCATCCGATTGAGGAAAATCTGCTCACCGGTGAAAAGAAACCGATTGTGTTGTGCGAGAAGAAAGCAGCTGTTGAAAAAGAATATCTGCTTGCAGAGGCAATTGCTCCGGGCAATCCGACGCTTGGTATGATGCTGCCATACGCACCATTGCAATGGTTGCTTTTTGACTATCCGGACGGGCAGCAGATGACGGATGTGCTTGTTATGACAAGTGCAAACCGCGCGGGAGCACCGATTTGTCGGACAGAAGAAGAGGTAGCCAAGCAGCTGTCGGATGTTTGTGATCTGATATTGTCACATGACAGAGAGATTCTGCTTCGTGCCGATGATTCCATCATGGAATATATTGACGGTGTTCCTTCAATGTTTCGCCGTTCCAGAGGGTATGCACCGCTTCCGGTACAGGTTTCTGTGGATTGGAGTAATCAGGTGCTTGCAATTGGCGGAGAATTAAAAAACAGCTTTGTCATCGGAAAGGGTGCGTTGTTTTATTCATCACCGTATGTCGGAGATCTGACGGATGCCCGTTCGATTGCTGCACTTCGCAGTGCGCTTGCACGGATGCAGGAGCTGCTTGAGGCAAACCCGCAGGTGGTTGTGTGCGATATGCATCCGAATTATCAGACGGTTGCTTTCGCAAAAACACTGGGACTTCCGGTACTTCAGGTGCAGCATCATTATGCACACATTCTTTCCTGTCTGGCAGAAAATGATGCCTTATCACTTCAGACACCGGTGATCGGAGTTGCATTTGACGGAACCGGATATGGATGTGATGGAACGATTTGGGGCGGTGAGTTTTTACTTTCAGATATCGAAGGGTTTGAGCGGATTGGAAGTATTGCGCCTTTCCTTCAACCGGGAGCGGATGCGTCTGCGAGAGAGGGATTTCGAATCGCAGCAGCATTACTTCTGGCATCTTATGAGGAGAAGGTGGCCGGTGAGCTTGTCAGGGAATTTGAGATTTGTGGAGATGACCAGTGGGAAGTGTTAGCGGCGATGTGCCGCACAGGAATCAATTGTGCAACTTCGACGAGCATGGGTCGTTTGTTTGACGGTGTGAGTGCGCTGCTTGGTGTCTGCAACCGGTCAACCTATGAGGGGGAGGCTGCGATGGAGCTACAGTTTCTCGCAGAGCAACTGACAGATGAACAGAGCAGTCAGCTTAACAAGCTGTGGGAGGAAAAAAAGGCAAAGCGTTTTTGGGTCGATGACACCGATGATGGCACCTTCCATTTGCAATATATCGAGATGCTTCAAAGTCTGGTAGAGCTTCGAAGAGAGGGAGTGAGTACAGCGGTACTCGCAAGGCTGTTTCATGAAGCACTTGCAGATGCAGTTGTAAAAGCCTGCATGTGGATTCGCGAGAAAAGAGAACTTACAACCGTGGCAGTCAGTGGAGGCTGTTTTCAGAACCGCCTGTTGCTGTCGCTTGTGAGAAGCGGATTGCAAAAGGAAGGATTTGAGGTATTATCCCATGCGTTCATCTCGCCGAATGATGGTGGAATTGCACTTGGACAGGCTGTGTATGGGATGCATCAGCTTGAGAAAAACGGAGGAAATCTATGAGTCAGCAGTTACTGACCCTGATCGATCAACTAAGTCAGACACACATGCTTTCTGAGGAAGCGCTTTTGCTT
The DNA here is from genome assembly GCA_029012425.1 of bacterium. GTDB lineage: Bacteria > Bacillota > Clostridia > Lachnospirales > Lachnospiraceae > W0P33-017. The sequence goes on from JAQXMB010000128.1 coordinate 6,255, forward strand.
CTTCTCCGGGAGCATACGCCGGTAAGCGACGGCTATCTGTTTGCACTTGCGCGCGAGGCATGCGGCAGTGTATATGGAAATAAGGTTTTTGTGCGTGGTCTGATCGAGATTACAAACCATTGTAAAAATGACTGTCTCTACTGCGGAATCCGTCGCAGCGCAAGCAGCACAGTGCGCTATCGCCTGTCTATGGAGCAGATTTTGCAGTGCTGTGAAAACGGATATGTGATGGGAATCCGGACCTTTGTGTTACAGGGTGGAGAGGATGCATCTTTCTCAAGGGAACAGCTTGTGGAGATGATTCAGACGATAAAAGAAAACTATCCGGACTGCGCCGTGACACTTTCACTCGGAGAATGGAGTGCGGACGACTACCGGGCATTTCGCATGGCAGGCGCTGACCGGTATCTGCTTCGGCATGAGACGGCAGATGAAAAGCTCTATGCTTCCTTGCATCCAGCAGCACAGACCTTTGAGAACCGCATGCAGTGTCTGGATGATTTGAAAAAAGAGGGATATCAGGTTGGATGCGGTTTTATGGTTGGTTCGCCGGGACAGAAGGAAGAACATCTGGTCAGAGATTTATGCTTTATCAAGCAGTTTCAACCGCATATGGTAGGAATCGGACCGTTTATTCCACATCATGATACGCCGTTTGCAAATGAGCGGGCAGGAAGCATCCGGCAGACGCTTTTCTTGCTTGGAATTCTCCGACTGCTCAATCCGCGTCTGTTGCTTCCCGCGACGACCGCACTCGATACGATAGATGTTCATGGTTGGGAAAAAGGAATCGAGGCCGGTGCCAATGTTGTCATGGTGAACCTGACACCGGAGGATGAGCGATCAAAATATTTGCTGTATGATAATAAAAACCGGGCCAATGATCGTGTCACAGCCGGGAAAAATAAGCTTTCTGAGCGAATTGCGTCAACGGGCTGTGAGATTGCATGGGTTCGGGGCGATTATAAATACGATTAGAAAAAGGAGATAAGAGAATGTACAATCCGAAATCTGCAAGAGCAGAAGAATTTATTGATGATGCCGAGATACAGGAGACACTTGCCTATGCGAGCGCGAATAAGAGCAATGCAGCGCTGATTGAGCAGATACTTGAAAAAGCAGAAAAGAGAAAAGGCTTGAGTCACCGGGAGGCTGCGGTGTTACTCGACTGTGAAATTCCGGAACTGAATGAGAAGATTTATGCTTTGGCAAAGCAGATTAAGAAGGATTTCTACGGAAACCGAATTGTTATGTTTGCGCCCTTATATCTTTCTAACTACTGCATCAACAGCTGTGTATATTGTCCGTATCACATCAAGAACAAACACATCGCCAGAAAAAAGCTGACGCAGGACGAGATTCGCGCAGAGGTAATTGCACTGCAGGATATAGGACATAAGAGATTGGCGCTTGAGACCGGTGAGGATCCGGTGAATAATCCGATTGAATATGTACTTGAGAGCATTGAGACCATCTATGGAATCAAGCATAAAAACGGAGCGATTCGTCGTGTCAATGTCAATATTGCAGCAACGACGGTTGAGAATTATCGCCGTCTCAAGGATGCGGGAATCGGAACCTATATTCTTTTTCAGGAGACCTATCATAAAAAGAGCTATGAGACGCTTCATCCGGCAGGACCCAAGCACGACTATGCATATCACACGGAGGCGATGGACCGCGCAATGCAGGGCGGAATCGATGATGTCGGTCTTGGCGTGCTGTTCGGACTTGAGATGTACCGTTATGAATTTGCCGGACTTTTGATGCACGCAGAGCATCTTGAGGCAGTGTACGGTGTCGGACCGCATACCATCAGTGTTCCCCGTATCCGCCATGCAGATGATATTGACCCGGATGCCTTTGACAACAGCATTGATGATGATATTTTTGCCAAGCTGGTTGCCTGCATCCGCATTGCAGTCCCCTACACCGGAATGATTGTTTCAACCAGAGAGAGTAAGGCGACCAGAGAGCGCGTGCTTCAGCTTGGAATCTCGCAGATTAGCGGTGGTTCCCGCACCAGTGTCGGCGGCTATGCCGAGGAGGAACCCGAGGAGGAAAACTCTGCGCAGTTTGATGTGGTTGACAACCGTCCGCTCGATGAGGTGGTTCGCTGGCTGATGGAGCAGGAGTATATTCCGAGTTTTTGTACCGCCTGCTATCGGGAAGGCCGAACCGGTGACCGTTTCATGGAGCTTTGCAAGAGCGGACAGATTCAAAACTGTTGCCATCCGAATGCGCTCATGACCTTAAAAGAGTATCTGTGTGATTATGCAAAGCCGGATACAAGGGCGGTTGGAGAACTGCTGATCCAAAAGGAGCTTGCAAACATCCCGAATGAGAAGGTGCGGGGCATCGTTGTGGACAAGCTTGGAAAGATTGCGCAGGGCAGCAGAGACTTTCGGTTCTAAGGGCAGTTTCAGCGTATGCTTCGTCAGTTTGACGAATGAAAACAGGTGGTTCGTCAATCCGACGGAAAAAAACAGAAATGTTTGGGGAATCCGCACATAGTAATTTCAGGACAAATTCTGTATAGTTAGTACAGTTGAAAAAATAAAATCACAAATCACAGGAGGATTTTTACAATGTCAAGTTTATCATGCAAGAACATTTGCAAAGTATATCCTAACGGCTTCGAGGCTGTTAAGAATTTCAATTTGGAGGTAGAGGATAAGGAGTTCATCATCTTCGTAGGACCTTCAGGATGTGGTAAGTCTACAACACTTCGTATGATTGCCGGTCTTGAGGAGATTTCTTCAGGAGATCTTTTCATCGACGGAAAGCGCGAGAACGATGTAGAGCCTAAGGATCGTGATATCGCAATGGTATTCCAGAACTACGCTCTGTATCCTCATATGACTGTATACCAGAACATGGCATTCGGTCTTAAGATGAGAAAGGTTCCCAAGGATGTCATCGATCAGAAGGTTCGTGAGGCAGCTAAGATCCTTGACCTTGAGAAATTATTAGACCGTAAGCCGAAGGCTCTTTCCGGTGGACAGAGACAGCGTGTTGCTATGGGTCGTGCAATCGTTCGTAATCCGAAGGTATTCCTTATGGATGAGCCTTTATCAAACCTGGATGCTAAGTTAAGAGTTCAGATGCGTTCTGAGATTTCTGCATTACATCAGAAATTAGGCGCAACGATTATCTATGTAACACATGATCAGACAGAGGCTATGACTCTTGGAACCAGAATCGTAGTACTTAAGGATGGTATTATCCAGCAGGTAGATTCTCCTCAGAGATTATACGCACAGCCTGATAACTTATTCGTAGCAGGATTCATCGGATCACCTCAGATGAACTTCGTTGATGCTGTATGTAAGATTCAGGGCTCAGATGTTACTTTAACATTTGATAAGTTCAGTGTTAAGCTTCCTCAGGCTAAGGCTCAGAAACTGATCGACGGAAACTACGATGGAAAGACTGTTGTACTTGGTATCAGACCTGAGAACATCTCAGATGACAAGGATGATGTTGCTAAGACAGCTTGCAAGGTAACTGCAGAAGTAACCGGATACGAGCTTCTTGGAGCAGAGGTTCTGTTATACTTCTCAGTAGCAGGCGCTAAGATGACAGCAAGTGTTAATTCAAACACAACAGCTCGTTACGGCGATGTGATCGATCTTGCTTTCGATGCAGAGGCTATGCATGTATTTGATAAGGAGACCGAGCTTACAATTACAAACTAGTCAGTAATAGTTACAATGATGTGAAACCCCTGAGCATTTGCTCAGGGGTTTTTGGCTTGAAAACTGATATTTGTTCTAAATTGAAAAGAACGCACGAATCAAAAGATCCATGGACTGTTGATCCGCACTTCCCATCAGTTCTCTGGCAGAGTGCATGGCAAGCAGCGGAATACCGATATCTACGGTGCGCATCGGAAGATGCGAAGAAATGATGGTTCCAAGTGTAGAACCGCCGGGCACATCGTTTCGATTGACAAATACCTGATACGGTATATTTTCTTTTTCGCATAATTGGCGAACAACGGCAGTGTTTTTTACATCAGTGGCATATTTCTGGTTGAGATCCTGCTTGATGACGATTCCTTTGCCAAGCAGTGGCTGATTGGTCGGATCACATTTTTCCGGATGATTTGGATGAAGGGCATGTGCCACATCCATCGAGAGAAAGAACCCGGATAGAATCAGATCTCGTGCATCCATGTGCGCTATGCCAAGGGAATCATACATTTTCTCGAGAATAAGTGTAAGGATTGCAGAATCGGCGCCCTGCTTGGTTTTGCTTCCAATCTCCTCGTTATCAAAAAGAACGATCATGTTGATGCCGTCAGTTGGCGTGCTATGGCAGATTCCGTCGAGCGCAGATACGACCGATGTCTGATTGTCGATACGGCTGCTCGAAATAAAATCATCGTTGATTCCGACATAACAGGCTGGATCAGAAGCGTAAACCGTCAGATCATAATCAAGAATCTCATCCGGTGTGACAGCAAGCTGTGATGCAAGATATTTCAATAGGAAATCGTCTCCGGACAATTGTTCGCTAATCATTCCGGCAATCGGAAGCATATCTGACTGGGGATTTAGCGAAACTCCTTTGTTTACCTCGCGGTTCATGTGAATGGCGAGGTTTGGCAGAACAAGTATCGGTTTCTCAATGTTGATGAGATGTTCGTTCGGTTCAAACACGGACTCGCTTTTTGTGACAACCTTTCCTGCAAGGCTAAGAGGTCTGTCAAACCAGGTGTTGTAAATGGCACCGCCATAGACGATGACATTGACTTTGGCGTAGCCGTTGGCGTTTATCTCACAGGACGGTTTTATCTTCAGACACGGGTAATCTGTGTGGGCCGCGGCAATGTGCAATCGACCATTCGGATGGCCGCAGATCCGAAAGGCAACGAGTGATGTGTCATAGACATTCACATAATACGATTTTCCGGGGACAAGCTGCCAACGCGTATTTAATGAAAGCTCGTGAAAACCGTTGGCAGTGAGCTGCTCTTTTGCATGTACAATGCTGTGATAGCTTGTGACCGCGGTATCGGTAAATTTCATAAAGGAATCGGCATGTTGATTCATCGTGATAAGAATCCTCCTTCTATGATGTAATCATGGTATCTTTTTTCATTTTGTGTTAAGATACTTATCGTTGCTACAGTATAGCACACTTGATGATATCAGAAAAGGCGAATGACAATGCGAATTCCCATATTAAAAGGAGAAAACAGATGAAAATTGTATTTTTGGACGCGAAAACAATCGGAGAGGATATTGATCTATCCGGTTTCGATGCACTTGGTGAGGTTGTAAAATACGGATTTTCCACACCGGAGGAGGCGAGAGCGCGCACAAAAGATGCGGATGTCATTGTATTAAATAAGGTAGAAATCAATGAGCGCTCGATTGGTGAGGCGAAGAACTTAAAGCTCGTATGCGTAACTGCAACCGGGACGAATAATCTTGATAAAGAGTATCTGGATAAGAATCATATCGCGTGGCGTAATGTTGCCGGATATTCGACGGAGACTGTGGCGCAGCATACATTTGCAATGCTGTTCTATCTGCTTGAAAAGCTCCGGTATTATGATGAGTATGTAAAATCCGAAAGCTATGTAGGAGATGTCACATTTACCCATTTTTCCAATGTATTCCATGAGTTGAGCGGAATGACATGGGGAATTATCGGGATGGGTGCAATCGGACGACGCGTTGCTGAGCTTGCAAAGCTTTTTGGATGCAGAGTCATCTATTATTCGACTTCGGGAAAGAACAATCAGCAGGAATTTGAGCGAGTTGGCTTTGAAAAACTATTGGAGATTTCTGATATTGTGTCTGTACACGCGCCGCTTGACGATAACACGCGGGGGCTTATGAATGAGAAGGCGTTCGCACAGATGAAGAAGGAGGCAATCTTCCTCAATCTTGGAAGGGGACCGATTGTGGTGGAGCAGGACCTTGCGGATGCATTAAATAAAGGCGTAATCGCAGCCGCCGGTCTTGATGTACTCTCTGTGGAGCCGATGCAGCCGGATAATCCGCTGCGTGCCATCAAGGACAGTCAAAAGCTTTTGATTACGCCTCATATTGCATGGGCAAGTGTTGAAGCACGAACCCGCCTGATGAAGATGATCGAGGGGCAGATTCGCGAATACTTTCATATTTAAGAAACATAGCTTGAAATAAGGCTGGCAAAGGATGTCGGATGACATCCAAAGCCGGCTTTTATATATTCTTCAAAAATGCTTTGAATCACAGTTTGATCTTCAATGCCGGCTTCTCTGGCAAGAGCGAGAAGCTTTTCGCAGGAATCTGCCGACACTGCAATCGTATGACAAGCGGCAGCTTCGCTTTCCGCCGGCTCCTTTCCATCCATAAAAGTAAAGAAGTCCATGTCAAGGGCGGATAACAGCTTGCCAAGAATCGTTAAATCCGCTTTGTTACTGTCACGGTTTATCAGCGCGTAAATCGTCTGAGCCGGTACACCGGAAGCTTTTGAAAGTTGAATGACTGTCATACTTTTCTGTCGCAAGGTAGTTTTCAGTCTTGAACCAAGATTCATGATGAAGCCTCCAATTTATTATTTGCTGTTTTTGGCATTAAAGCTTGCGCGTTTGCGAAGTGTAGGATCCAAAATACGCTTACGGATACGAATCGTCTCGGGAGTAATCTCAAGCAGCTCGTCCGTGTCAATAAACTCTAAAGCCTGCTCAAGACTCAGGATTTTCGGAGGAACAAGTGTAAGCGCTTCATCAGCACTCGATGAACGGGTGTTGGTCAGGTGCTTCTTTTTGCATACATTAAGCTCAATATCCTCGGGCTTGGCACTCATACCAATTACCATTCCGGCATATACCTTTTCGCCCGCACCGATAAACAGTGTTCCGCGATCCTGCGCAGAGAACAGACCATAGGTTACGGATTCACCGGTTTCGAAGGCAATCAGAGAACCGCTCTTGCGATACTGAATATCACCACAGTACTCATCGTAACCGTCAAAAATCGTATTGATAATTCCGTTACCCTTCGTATCGGTCATAAAATCATTTCGATATCCGATCAGACCACGGGAAGGAATACGGAACTCCATGCGGGTATAGCCGCCGCTGATGGAACCCATGTTAAGAAGCGTTCCCTTTCTCTGGCTGAGCTTATCGATAACAACACCGGTGAAATCATCGGGAACATCAACATATGCAAGTTCCATCGGTTCGGTGCGTTTTCCCGCTTCGTTGGTGTGGTAGAGCACCTCTGCTTTGCTGACGGCAAACTCATATCCCTCACGGCGCATGTTCTCAATTAATACAGACAAATGGAGCTCACCACGACCGGATACCTTATATGTATCAGCATCCTCGGTTTCCTCTACACGAAGCGATACATCGGTGTTCAGTTCGCGGAACAAACGATCACGCAGGTGGCGGGAAGTAACAAATTTACCTTCCTGACCGGCGAACGGAGAATCGTTTACAATAAAATTCATAGAAAGTGTCGGCTCGGAGATTTTCTGGAACGGAATTGCCTCGGGAGCTTCCGGAGCACAGATGGTATCTCCGATGTGAATGTCTGCAATACCTGAGATGGCTACGATAGATCCGATTCCGGCCTCTGTTACATCAACCTTATTTAATCCGTCAAACTCATACAGCTTGCTGATACGGACTTTTTTCATTTTGTCAGGCTCATGGTGGTTGACAACAACCGCATCCTGATTAACGCGAAGACACCCGTTATCAACTTTTCCGACACCGATGCGGCCAACATACTCGTTGTAATCGATGGTACTGATTAACACCTGAGTATTCGCTTCCGGGTCGCCGGTGGGAGCGGGGATATAGTTTAATATCGTTTCGAATAACGGAGTCATGTCCTTGCGCTCATCGTTAAGATCAAGCATGGCATATCCCTCGCGGGCAGAAGCAAACACGAATGGACAGTCTAACTGTTCATCGGATGCGTCCAAATCCATGAAAAGTTCAAGTACTTCATCGATGACTTCGCCGGGACGGGCTTCGGGATGATCGATTTTGTTGATACATACAATTACGGGAAGATCAAGATCTAATGCTTTCATCAAAACGAATTTTGTCTGGGGCATTGCACCCTCGAAAGCATCTACCACGAGAACAACACCGTTTACCATTTTGAGTACTCGTTCAACCTCACCACCGAAATCAGCATGTCCGGGTGTATCGATAATATTTATTTTCGTATCCTTATATATAACGGCTGTGTTCTTTGAGAGGATGGTAATTCCACGCTCTCTCTCAATATCGTTGGAATCCATCACGCGCTCGGCAACTTCCTGGTTTTCGCGAAAGACGCCGCTTTGCTTAAGCAGCTCGTCAACCAGCGTTGTTTTACCGTGGTCGACATGGGCGATAATGGCTATATTTCGAATATCATCTCTTGTTGTTACCATTTTTTTCCTTCTTTCCTATTCTCTCTATATATAATGATCGTAACGACCGCACTCTATCATAACACAATCGCGCGATTCTGCAAGTGCATATGTAAAAAATCAAAAAAATTGTAACTATCGACAAGAATCATCCTGTTTCGCAAAAACAAAATGGTATATTCATCCAGTCACGAAATACATTATAAGTAGCAAAAGCGAAAGGAGTTTTATTTATGGGAGACAAGATTTTTGAGAACAATCAGGTGATTATTGCGGGGGAGATTATCTCTGATTTTACATTCAGTCATGAGGTATATGGAGAAGGATTTTACATGGTTGAAATCGCCGTGAACCGCCTGAGCAATTACGCAGATTACATACCGGTAATGGTATCGGAGCGGTTACTTGATGTGACCGAAAATTACGAGGGACAGTATATATGTGTAGTTGGACAATTTCGTTCCTATAATCGACACGAAGAGAGAAAGAACCGATTGGTATTATCGGTATTTGCGAGAGAAGTAGAATTTACCGAACGGCCGGGAGAAGATGTGAAGAGCAATCAGATTTATCTGGATGGTTATATTTGTAAGGAGCCGATTTATCGAAAGACTCCGCTTGGCCGGGAGATTGCAGACCTGTTGATTGCCGTGAATCGCTCGTATGGAAAATCTGATTACATTCCTTGCATCTGCTGGGGCAGAAACGCGCGCTATGCATCCGGATTTACGGTTGGAAGTCATGTGCAGATATTCGGAAGAATCCAGAGCCGGGAATATGTAAAGAAGCTAAATGAGCTTGAGACAGAGAAGCGAATTGCCTATGAAGTATCTGTCAGCAAAATCGATTATATCGAGGACTAGACTTTACAAAATTATCCAATTGTGCTATTCTTGCTATTCGATGGCGTTGATTCCATCAATAGGAGGCAATTATGAATACAGGAATCGTTCAAATATATTACGGAGATGGACGCGGTAAATCCACAGCAGCAATGGGACGCGCGCTTCAGGCTGCCGGAGAGGGAAAGCAGGTGTTTGTCATCCATTATCTTAAGGGAAAGATGGAAGAGGAAGCACAGTTCATGAAAAAGCTTGAACCTCAGATTAAGGTATTCCGATTTGAAAAAGATGATGCGACTTATGAAAGCCTTTCTCCTGAGGAGAAATTAGATGCACAGATGAACATTAAAAATGGAGTGAATTTTGCGCGCAAGGTTTTGGTGACCGGAGAATGCGATCTGCTTGTCCTTGATGAGATCCTGGGTCTGGTTGATACAGGGTTATTGGAAAAAGATGAATTGCTCGCGCTTTTAGATTCGCGTACCGATTCTATGGATGTGATCATGACCGGACGCACAATGGATGAAAGTATCCGTGGCTGCGCCGATGAGATATATCGAATTGAATCAGAAAAGTAAAAAACTACCCGGTGCCTTGCAGTTTTTGACTGCAGGGCACTTTACATTTTTACATATTTGAAATATTATAGTAGAAGAATGCATTTTTAGGAGGAAAGATTAGAATGGCAATTTTCAAAGGTGCCGGTGTAGCGATTGTTACGCCTATGAAGGAAAATCTTGAGGTAAATTACGATAAGCTGGATGAAATGATTCAGTATCAGATAGACAACGGAACCGATTGTATTGTTATTACAGGTACAACCGGTGAGAGTTCAACACTCACAATGGAAGAGCATGCACAGGTAATCCGTGCAGCGGTTGAGATGACAAAGCATCGCATCCCGGTTGTAGCAGGAACCGGCTCAAACTGTACAGCGACTGCCATTCAGCTGACCAACGATGCATATGAAGCAGGTTGTGAAGGTGCACTTGTCGTAACCCCTTATTACAACAAGGCAACACAAAAGGGGCTTATTAGTCATTACGGAAAAATCGCTGACTCTACCAAGCTTCCGATTATTATGTACAATGTTCCGAGCCGTACCGGATGCAATATCGCCCCCCAGACGGTTGCAACACTTGTTAAGGAATATGAAAACATTGTGGGAATCAAGGAGGCAACCGGCAATGTGGCACAGGCTGTAACCATGATGGACTTATGTGATGGAAAGCTAGATATGTACTCAGGAGAGGATGGAATTGTAGTTCCATTAATGTCAATTGGCGCAATCGGTGTGATTTCCGTATGGTCCAATTTGGCACCTCAGGATGTGCATGATATGTGTATGGCGGCTCTTGACGGAGATTACAAGAAGGCATCAAAGCTTCAGCTGAAGGGTCGTGCACTGGTAGATGCCTTGTTTTCAGAAGTGAACCCGATTCCGGTGAAACGAGCGCTCAATGCAATGGGATTTGAGGTCGGACCTCTTCGCTCACCGCTTACTGAGATGGATACAGAGCTTGCGGCAAAGATGATTCAGATTATGAAGGATTACGGACTGAAGGTTGTTGAATAAATCGAAAAGTCCATTTCGTGGGAGATAATATAATGGTTAGAGCAATTATGCACGGCTGTAATGGTCGCATGGGACAGATGATTGTCGGTCTGGTTGACGGAGACAGTGAGATTGAGATTGTAGCCGGAATTGACACATATACGGAACAAAAGAACGGTTTCCCTGTATATGCAACGCTTGCCGAGTGCAAGGAAGAGGCGGATGTAATTATCGATTTTTGTAATGCCGGAGCGGTGGATGCACTGCTTGCCTATAGTGTGGAGAAGAACATACCGGTAGTATTATGTTCCACCGGTTTGTCCGAGGAACAGCTTCAGGCAGTCGCTAAGGCAAGTGAGCAGGTAGCGATTTTGAAATCAGCGAACATGTCGCTTGGAGTGAATACACTGATGGATCTGCTCCAGAAGGCTGTGAAGGTGTTCGCACCGGCTGGCTTTGATGTTGAGATTGTTGAACGCCATCATAATCAAAAGCTGGATGCGCCCAGCGGAACGGCACTTGCACTTGCTGATTCCATCAACGAGGCGATGGATGGCCAGTATGAGTATGTGTATGACCGCAGTGACCGCAGGCAGAAGCGTGCAAAGAACGAGCTTGGTATTTCCGCTGTTCGCGGCGGTTCGATTGTTGGAGATCATGAGGTGATTTTTGCCGGAGCCGATGAGGTGATTGAGTTTAAGCATACCGCTTATTCGCGTGCCGTATTTGGAAAAGGTGCGGTTGAAGCTGCAAAATTCCTTGCAGGAAAGCCGGCAGGACATTACGAGATGCGCGATGTTATTGCAGCGAGAAATTAACAGTTACAGAAAGTGCAATTGAACAAGAGGGAATAAAAAACCTGTGGGACCAACCGGAACCACAGGTTTTTGTCGTCATATGCATGTTCAAGAACACTGAGACGAATTAGTTTTGCTCATCATTTACAAAAGTGGGAGTCTTTTCTGACTGGGATAAAAGATGTTGTGCTTATAACAGCTGTACACCGCATGCTTTTGAAGCTGCAAGTGTATCCTCCCGCCAGATCGAGCACTGAACTTCACCAATGTGTGCCTTGCGAAGGAAGAACATACAGATACGGGACTGTCCGATTCCGCCTCCGATGGTATATGGAAGTTCCTTTTCAATGATTGCTTTCTGGAAAGGAAGCTTGGCGCGCTCGGGGCATCCGGCTTTTTCAAGCTGGGATACGATGCTTTCCTCGTCTACACGAATTCCCATAGAAGAGAGCTCTAATGCGATGTCAAGCACCGGATAGTACACGAAGATATCTCCGTTCAGCGCCCAATCATCATAGTCGGGAGCTCTGCCGTCGTGGGGCTCACCGTTTGCAAGCTTATCACCAATCTGCATGATGCAGACTGCACCGTATTCCTTACAAACCGCGTATTCGCGCTCCTTGGGTGTCATATCGGGATATTTTGCAAGCAGTTCCCCGGAAGTGATGAAAGTAATCGACTTCGGAAGAATCTCTCCGATATAGTCATACTCGATAGACATATATTTCTCAGTCTGCTGAAGTGTCTTGTATACAGCGCTTACCGTTGACTTGAAGGTCTCGACGGTGCGCTGTTCCTTGGTGATGACTTTTTCCCAATCCCATTGGTCAACATAAATGGAATGGATATTATCGGTATCTTCATCGCGGCGGATGGCGCTCATATCGGTGTAGAGTCCTTCGCCTACAGAGAAACCATATTTATCTAAGGCGTATCTCTTCCATTTTGCAAGAGAGTGAACAACCTCTGCTTTCTTATCGTCCTGTTCGCGGATGCCGAAATCAACCGGTCGTTCAACACCATTTAAATTGTCGTTCAGACCGGATTCGGGAAGAACAAATAACGGGGCTGATACACGGCTGAGATTCAAATTCTGAGCCAGATGCTTCTGGAAAAAATCTTTCACAGTTTTAATTGCGATTTGGGTGTCATGAAGGTTCAATTCTGATTGGTAGCCTTCAGGAAAAATTGATTGTGCCATAATCTATCCTCCAATCTTTGGCCATGAAGACCCGCTTTCTGTTGCGAGCTCAATTGTTTGTATTATAGCAATATTGCTCTTTTCGGTCAACTGTGAGCAAAGATACGGAAGAAAGAACTTTAGAATATTAGGAATAGGTGCTCATATGCGATATAATTGAAAAAAAGATGGTTGAGAGATATACTGTGATTAGTGTTTTGGAATGAATAGAGGGAGATTGTTATGGCAGGTAGAATCAGTGATGAAATGATTGAGTATGTGTCGATTCTTGCAAAGCTTGAATTGTCTGATGAAGAACGGGTGAAAGCAAAAGAGGACATGGGCAGGATGCTTGCGTATTTTGACCAACTCGATGAGTTAGATACGACAGGGGTTGAGCCGATGAGTCATCTGTTTCCGGTTACGAATGTGTTTCGGGAGGATGTTGTCACAAATGGCGATGGGCACCGGCAGACGCTTGCAAATGCGCCGGTGAGCCGCGACGGTGGATTTGTGGTGCCGAAAACAATCTGATTTTGGAAAGTGCCGGTAACCATGCCGGCAGCGGTTGTGAGAAGCCGCTCTCCTGCACGCATGTCTGTTCTGCCTTCGGTGCACGACCCATTAGGTTCTTGGGCACGGTCATGCTACACCTACAGAACCTGCCACTGGCAGCTTCTTTCGGATGCATGGCAACATATAGCGCAGGCAAGCTTCGTGGCAGTTCCCATCAGCAGCGACATTTGTCTGGCGAAGTGCGAGCGAATCGTAAGTGCTGTGCACCTCACAGCTGAAAGCCGAAGACTATTTGTGCGAATAGGACAAATCGAGTCGAGGCTGAAGGGACAGCGAGACACCGACAGGCAACCGGAGCAGCCTGATGGTGACACTGCCACAAGCGCGGCCGAGCAGCTTCTATTGATAAGTTGTTTCGCAATCACCTATACGATATGGATAACGCCCGCCGCTGGCGCATCTGATATAGCGTCAGTATAGAAATATCTGTAAAAAATGTCAATGTGACAAACATTTTTTTCACAAAACCTTAACACATTAACGATTGTATTTTATCACACAGTGACATATAATGTTATATGTTTTGTGTGTTACAATAATAATAAGAAACGGAAGGACGAAACAGTACGATAAAATGACAAACGAAAGCTTATATAAACTCGGTATTGATATCGGTTCCACGACCGTCAAGGTAGCGCTTCTAAACAGTAATAATGATCTTGTATTTGCCGACTACGAAAGACATTATGCCAATATTCGCGAGACACTTACCAGCCTGATTCAAAAAGCCAAAGCCAAGACCGGCAATTTGAATGTTGCTGCAATGATAACCGGATCAGGTGGACTGACGCTGGCGAAACATCTTGGAATTCCTTTTGTCCAGGAAGTCATCAGTGTGTCTACTGCCCTGACTCACTGTGCCCCGAAAACGGATGTCGCAATCGAGCTTGGTGGTGAGGATGCCAAAATCATCTATTTTGAGGGCGGTAATGTTGAGCAGCGAATGAACGGAATATGTGCCGGCGGAACCGGTTCTTTTATCGATCAGATGGCTTCACTCATCCAGACAGATGCCAGCGGCTTGAACGAATATGCCAAATCATACAAGGCAATTTACCCCATCGCAGCGCGATGCGGCGTATTTGCCAAGACAGATATTCAGCCTTTGATCAACGAGGGTGCAACCAAAGAGGATTTGTCCGCTTCGATTTTTCAGGCTGTTGTTAATCAGACCATCAGTGGTCTTGCCTGCGGAAAACCGATTCGCGGTCATGTTGCATTCTTAGGCGGTCCGCTTCATTTTCTCTCAGAGCTTCGTGCCTCATTCATCCGCACTCTGAAGCTCGATGATGAGCATGTGGTAAATGTGGACAATTCCCATCTTTTTGCTGCAATTGGTTCAGCATTAAACTATAAAGAAAAAGTAACAACTAATCTTGATGCACTGCTTGACCAGCTGACTTCCGAAATACATATGGAATTTGAAGTTGCCCGTATGGAGCCCCTCTTTGAAACACAGGAAGACTTTGACGCATTTATGGAGCGTCATTCCAGAAACCATGTACAGATTGCTCCTCTCGAAAAATACAGCGGAAACTGTTATCTCGGAATCGATGCGGGATCAACAACGACTAAGGTTGCGCTTGTCGGTGAGGACGGAACACTTCTGTACTCTTTCTACAGTAACAATAACGGAAGCCCTCTTGCGACAGCCATTCGCTCCATTCACGAAATCTATGAAAGGCTTCCCGAAACAGCAAACATTGTATATTCCTGCTCAACCGGTTACGGCGAGGCACTCATCAAGGCAGCTCTCATGCTCGATGAAGGTGAGGTTGAGACGGTTTCCCACTATTACGCGGCAGCCTTCTTCAATCCGGAGGTCGACTGCATTCTCGACATCGGTGGTCAGGACATGAAATGTATCAAGATCAAAGACCATACCGTTGACAGCGTTCAGTTAAATGAGGCTTGTTCTTCCGGCTGCGGTTCTTTTATCGAAACATTTGCAAAATCGCTGAATTACTCTGTCGCTGATTTTGCTTCAGAGGCGCTGTTCGCAAAACATCCGATTGATCTTGGTACCCGTTGTACCGTATTTATGAACTCAAAAGTTAAGCAGGCGCAAAAGGAAGGTGCCAGTGTTTCCGATATCTCTGCCGGCTTAGCGTACTCTGTTATCAAAAATGCTCTGTTCAAGGTTATCAAGCTTTCCGATGCTTCCCAGCTTGGAAAAAATGTGGTTGTACAGGGCGGAACCTTTTATAACAATGCCGTTCTTCGAAGCTTCGAAAGAATCTCAGGCGTCGAAGTTGTACGCCCCGATATTGCCGGTATCATGGGTGCATTTGGCGCTGCATTAATTGCCAGAGAGCGTTTTCACGCCAATGAAAATACCAAGACTACCATGCTTTCCATGGATGAAATATTTGCAATGGAGTACGATACTAAGCTTACCCGTTGCCAGGGTTGTACCAACCACTGTCTGCTCACAATCAATCAGTTCTCCGGCGGAAGACGCTATATTACCGGTAATCGCTGTGAGCGCGGTATCGGCAAAGAAAAAAATAAAGAAAATATTCCGAATCTTTTTGAGTTTAAAAATAAGCTTTTGTTTGATTATGAACCACTGGATGCGGCCAATGCTCCGCGTGGAACTGTCGGTATCCCCCGCGTACTTAATTTTTACGAAAATTATCCGTTCTGGGCAACTTTCTTTAATAAACTTGGATTTTCCGTTGTGCTGAGTCCCCAGTCAACCAGAGCGATTTATGAGATGGGTATCGAATCTATTCCAAGCGAATCGGAATGCTATCCGGCGAAGCTTGCACACGGCCATATCTCCTGGCTAATCAGGCAGAAAGTGGACTTTATCTTCTACCCTTGTATTCCTTACGAACGAAATGAGTTTCCGGATGCAAACAACAACTACAACTGCCCGATTGTCACTTCCTATGCAGAAAATATCAAGAACAATGTGGATGAGATCACTTCCGGTTCGGTTCGTTTTCTCAACCCGTTCCTCACCTTTGCAAGTAAAGAAGCTCTTTCTGAAAAACTGACAAAGGTATTCGCGAAGGAATTTCGCATATCAACCGCTGAAACAACAGCTGCGATTGATGCTGCCTGGGAAGAACTCGCGCGTGTTCGCCGCGTCATGCAGGAAAAAGGTGAAGAGACACTTCGTTATCTGGAACAGACCGGACGCCGCGGCATCGTTCTTGCCGGTCGTCCGTACCATGTTGATCCGGAAATTAACCACGGTATTCCCGAGCTGATAAACTCTTACGGAATCGCAGTACTTACCGAGGATAGTATCTCCCATATGCGAAAGGTTGAACGACCCCTTATCGTTATGGATCAGTGGATGTTCCACTCAAGACTGTATGCTGCCGCAAACTATGTGAAAACAACAGAAAATCTTGATTTGATCCAGTTAAACTCTTTCGGTTGTGGTTTGGACGCGGTGACTACAGACTGTGTCAGTGATATTTTAACCAAATCCGGAAAAATCTACACCTGCTTAAAGATTGATGAGGTGAATAACCTTGGCGCAGCAAGAATTCGCATTCGTTCGCTGCTTGCCGCAATCCGGGTAAGAGAGAACAATCCCAAGGAGCGAACCATTGTTCCCGCCAATCACAATCGCGTGATTTTCACGGAGGACCTGCGCAAAAACTACACGATTCTCTGCCCGCAAATGTCTCCGATTCACTTTGAGCTACTGCTCCCTGCGTTCCGCGCTGCTGGCTACAATATGGTGATTCCTGAGGTATCCAGCCAGGAAGCGGTTAACTCCGGACTTCGCTATGTAAACAACGATGCATGTTACCCGTCACTGATTGTTGTCGGTCAGCTGATGCATGCAATTGAGACCGGCAATTTTGATATGAACAAAACGGCTGTACTGATTTCACAGACAGGCGGTGGATGTCGGGCAAGTAACTATATCGGATTTTATCGCCGTGCGCTCGAAAAAGCAGGTTATCCTCAGGTTCCGGTCATCTCCATCAACATGGTCGGTCTTGAGAAGAACCCCGGATTTAAACTTTCTCCGAAGTTACTCCAGCATGGTCTTTACGCTGCAGTCTTTGGCGACATTTTCATGCGCTGTGTCTATGCTACCAGACCATACGAAAAGGTTCCCGGTTCAACCGATGCCATGCATGAGAAGTGGAAAAAACGCGTGATGGAGTTTGTCGGAGATAATAAAGTTCTCTCCCACCGCACCTATAAGAAAATGTGTCGTGATATCATTCGGGATTTTGACCGGATTGAACGACTCGATATCAAAAAACCTCGTGTTGGAATTGTCGGTGAGATTCTTGTTAAATTCTTACCTGCTGCAAACAACCATCTTGCAGAGCTGTTAGAGGCAGAAGGCGCAGAAGCCGTTGTTCCCGATCTGCTTGACTTCCTACTGTACTGCCTGTACAACAACATCTACAAAGCAGATGAACTTGGCATGAGCAAAAAATCAGCAAGAAATTCCCGTATTGGAATCAATGCTCTCGAATGGCTGCGTTCTGCCGCAAGAGATGAATTTGAAAAGAGTAAGCACTTTGATCCTCCGGCTCATATTGACGAGCTCGCAAAGCTTGCGAAACCGATTGTATCCATCGGAAATCAGACCGGTGAGGGATGGTTTTTAACCGGAGAAATGATGGAGTTAATTCACGCCGGAGCTACCAATATCGTGTGTACACAGCCTTTTGCATGTCTCCCGAATCACATTGTCGGTAAGGGTGTAATAAAAACCATCCGCAAACAGTATCCGAAGGCTAATATCGTAGCGATTGATTACGATCCCGGTGCGAGCGAGGTAAATCAGCTCAATCGAATCAAGCTGATGTTATCGACAGCTCAGAAAAACCTGAATCAGGAAATCAAATAATACATATCAAAAAATCGCTTAAGCCCACTCACGGGCCAAGCGATTTTTTCATACATTTTTCCCTTTTTCACATTCCGGGTTCTACTCTGTTTCTTCCATGTAATACACGCGAACGCCGAAATCGGACATGTATCTTGTTTTTTCGTTATATCCAAGTCCGCAGAACGCCGAGGCGAGATGTACACCACCATACATCAGTGCATCTCCGAAGCCTGTAACATCTTCCACTTCACTGTCCATCTTCACAAACTTTGCTATCGTATGGTGAATCAATGAATCCTGTTTTACATGAACCGGTGCAATCGTATTGATCAGGCTGCCAAACTCTCTCACATCAAATTTGCGCGGCAGACTGTATAAATGATACTTTTTCTTTTCATCCAGGCCCTGCGGATAATAGGTATAAAATGGCATATGCGGCTTTGTCATCAACTGAAGCACCATTCCTACCGCACGCTTTTTATCCTTTGACACGCAAGTCCATTCATAGAAGTTCTCATTGCGCTTCCGGTAGAAGGTTCCGTGCTGAAGCACTTCACGCCAAAGCTTATAAGTCGCAATCTGTTCTTTGATTGCATCCAGCTCCTCTTTTTTCATATCGCACAGGTTGCACTCATATCCAAAGGAACCGAACGACGCCACTGCATAGCGCGTCTCAAGCGGAGTTTTTCGAAGCGTCTGATGATTCGGGCAGTCAGAAACATGCGCACTCACACAGTTCATCGGATATCCGTAGCTGTAGCCATGCTGAATATTGGCGCGGCAGATTGCATCCGAGTTATCGCTTCCCCAGATTTGCGGAAAATAACAAAGGATACCAAGATCAAAGCGGTTTCCTCCGGATGCACAACCTTCAAACAGAATATGCGGGAACTGTCTTGTCAATGCCTCCATGATTGTATAGAAACCGCACACATAGCGATGCGCAACCTCACCCTGTCTGTCTGCCGGTAAATACTGCGAAAAGTAATCAGAGAAAATTCGGTTGTGATCCCACTTCACATAGCTGATATTGGCACTTGAGAATACTTTACTCATCGACCGGATGATATATTCCTGAACATCCGGATTGGAAAGATCAAGCAACATCTGGTTCCTTCCAAGTGCATGCGGCTTTCCGGGAATCCGGATTGCCCAGTCAGGATGTGCACGATACAAATCACTGTTCTCGTTTACCATCTCAGGCTCAACCCAGATACCAAACTCCAAACCGATTCGATTGATTTTGTCTGCCAGTCCCTTTAATCCATCCGGCAGCTTTTTCTTGTTCTCCATCCAATCACCGAGTGCCTGCGTATCATTATCGCGAGTGCCAAACCATCCGTCATCCATAACAAGCAGCTCAATTCCAACTTCTTTTCCTGCTTTTGCCAATGCACACAGTTTCTTTTCTGATATATCAAAATAATTTGCTTCCCAGCTGTTGAGCAGAACCGGGCGAAGCTTGTCCTTCCATTCACCGCGAACAATATGTTCACGCACAAACGCATGCATTTGATGGCTCATTCCCTGATATCCATCCGGTGAATAGCACATCACTGCCTCCGGTGCCTCAAATGCCTCCCCGGGCTGTAAGCTCCATGTAAAGGTATCCGGATTAATTCCGCTTACAAATCGCATCCGGTTCATTCCCGTATGTGATGCGCAGGAATAATGATTTCCGCTGTAAATCAAATTTAATCCGTAGCAGTCTCCATGGTCCTCTGTGGTATACGGCTTATGAAGCATTACAAACGGATGGTACTGATTGGAGCTTGTTCCGCTGGTGGAACCGATGCATACGCGATTTCCGCGAATCGGTGTATCCGTACGATTCATCTCGTTCGTCCAGCTTCCGAAAAACGATGTAAGAATCCAATCATCACCCTCAAAGTCTAACTGGTTTGAAAGCATGCGTTCCATGCGTATCTCATCTGCAGATTCATTGACTAACCTTGCGCTGCGGGTGATTACATCGCAGTCCTCATACACATAATAGTGAAGCTCTAATTTCTGATCATACTGGATGTCCTTCAAATAAATACACAGATGCTCTACGGTTCCTTTGTCATCATACGATCCCGGTAAGGTTGCAAACGGCTCTTTTCCTTCGATGATTTCAGCCCGTTCAAACAGGAAATCACTGGTGCGGCTTCCATCTGCATGAACGATTTCCACAAAGGGCTCTCTCATATCGCCTTTTCCGCTCGCAGACATCTCAAGCAACAGAATATCCGGCATCACAGCTGAATTTTCGCAATCATAGGATGTCAGACATCCTCCGCCGAATTCCATGGGTATCATCAGGTGTTCGATTGATGTAATGTTTATTCGCCTTCCATAATGAAGGTGCAGCACATGATGGGTATCATTCACAGCGAGTACATAACTGCTGTTTTTTGTATGCAATGCATATGCTGTGCGTTCTCCTGAAATCTGCTGGATCATAGTTTTTCTCCTTATGAATTGTTTTTCATCTTCATTGCGAGCTCAACAACCTTCCTTGCTCCATCGTAAATGCCTAGCTCATGATTCTTCATAATATTATCGCACATATCAACCAATAATTCATCCTCATTCAGGAACAAATCTACCATCTGAAGAATATGCGGCACATCTCTGCACTCGAGTGTTCCATCCCCTATCTCTGCTGAGTGGATGGCTCCCCACATCTCATGCTTTCCGACACGCTTGATAAACAACTTCGGAATAGGATAAAAAGCAAGCTCCGAAGGCTTGGTGACAAGCACATCACTGCTTCTCATCAGAAGGTTCGTACAATAAACTGCCTCAAAAATATTCTTGTGCCAGAATCCATGGATGCCGGTCACTTCCTCAGTCAGTGCACGCTCGGCAAAATTCTCAGTATCCTTCCAATTGTCAAAATGCTCGGTTGACAGTGCGGAAAGCTTTGGAATCTCCCGAAGCAGCTCGTCCCACACATTTTTATAATCGCCAACATTGACATAGAGCGCTGCTTTTTTCTGCTCGATTGCAGGAAGCAGATGTTTGATAATTGCCGCAAACAATTCCTTCTGCGCGCCAGCGCCTCCGATTGTCAGAAGAAAACGCATCGGTGCACCATTCTTCTTTCGGTTGATTCTCGCCTGACAGTCGGTCTCAATATTGCTTGTGAGCTCATAATCAATATAGTGACCGGTATATACCAGATCCTTGTACGGCATCGGTCTGCATACCTTGTCTTTGTTCATGCCGTTGAGAATCCGATATCCCATATAAGCGTTGTGGCACTGAATTGTATGAATACTTCCCTCTGCGAGGTGAAGTGCCATCGGCCAGTTATCCGGAATCGCATTCACAACATACTTCATATCTGCATGAATGGCTGCCTGTGCAGGCCATACATGGGTCGCAATCACCGGCACCTCCTTGGGGATATTGCGATAAACCGTTGCCATAAGCTCCGCATTCTTCTGATCTGAAGAATTGTAGGAAAGTGCACGAAATCCTTCATAATTTGTAGGCTCCCATACAAGCTTATTGAAAAGTCTGCTCTTTCCGGACAGACGGGAACCCAATGAGTAGAGATCGTTTTGTGCACTGATTACTTTCGTACAGGTTGTCTCCGGAAATGAATTCAAATCCAGCCAGTACGGTGTGTAGCCAAGATGCTTTGCGGCAGATGCCATAGCCATAGAGATGCGATAATGTCCAAATCCCATACGAATATTTCCAACAATTATTCCTTTTTCTGTATCGATGCTTCCTTCTGAAGGTGCATTACCCAGACGAATATTCTGCACGCCAAGCGAATCTCCAATATAGGGATTCTTTTCGATGTACACCGGATAGTTCTTTTCCGTATCATCTCCAAACTTACGAATGAATTTTTTCTTGGATTTTACCGCCTTTTTGTAAACACGCTCTGACATCTCATTGCCAAAAATTACTTTTGATTTCTCGTTCATTGTTTTTCTCCTCACAATCTGCTATTTGCACAAAAAGTGTATTTCCTGCTCAATGGTCCCTACCCGAATAGAGAGCCTTGCCTCCCCGGGTGTTCCTGTTGTTTTCACATAAGTTCCGGCCATACCACCCTTGAAAGATATGACTTTCGGTCCAATCAATTCTATGGGGCCGCTCACGGATAACTCCGCCGGCTCATCATAAAACGGGAGTACATTTCCGTTCTCATCTCCCATACGCATCCGAACGGTTGCTACATCGTAACTATTCTCTTCCACCAGTGTTGTATGATCTACCCTACAGTTTAATTTCGCCTCATGAAAGGCATCCTTAACAACCGTCTTTACAACTTTCCCATCCTTGATGGCTTCCAGACGATAAACCTTTGACTCGCCTCCCCAGTCGCCGACATATTTATTATAGAGTGTCACTGCATCAGAGAATTTAAATTTACCAAATACCATTAAGCGAGCTGCCTTAAGCACTGCTGATGCAGGTAAGTGGTCCATTCCGTGAAGCGATACCTGATTCATCAGTTCTTTGATTGCTTTCTTCTGCCACGGTTTAAAGTTTTCCTGCTCCAGTGCATCACCGACAAAATCATCCACCAGAATCGGTCCATGTTCGAGATTCTTCCATGTGGAATCAGACGGTACATATTCCCTTAATAATTTGTCATTTTTGTACATACGAACACATTCCGCGTTTGTATAAATATAGGTTTTGCCACGATTACAAGCCGGGTGTTCTCCAATGTCCATCGTGGAGCTCAGTTCTAAAATATCTTCTCCATCTGACTGACATGCATATACAGCTGCTGCCAGTTTCGGATTACGGAACATATCCATCACTCCGTGATAGCAGATACGGTCTCCGCTTCCAAAATCTTTATGTGTGTTATAGTCAAACATACACCAGCCAAAGGAGCCGGCAATATCTTCCTGTTGCGCAACAGCATTTAATATATTCGCATGCCGGTTGGCATGCTCTACCCGATGTTCCTCACTGTCAAAGCTTTTGGTCGGGAACATATGCCCCGCATACTCACTAATCAGATACGGTTTTGACGAATCCGGCGTAATTGCCTGTTTTTTCTCGCAGCCTTCATTCGTTCCAACATGTACGAAATCGTTGTAAGTATATACATCCTCAAGCAGCTGACTCTTCTTTATGCACCGAACACCACCTGTTTGCCTGCTGTCATCAAGTGCATGCGCAGCTTCATTTGTTCGCAAATAAAACTCCTCATCATCTGCCGACTCATTGATTCGAACACCCCACAGGATGATTGACGGATGATTTCGATACTGTGTAACCATCTCCCTGACATTGGTAACCGCCTGTTCCTTCCATTCGCCATCTCCAATGTGCTGCCATCCAACCATCTCCGTAAAAACCAGAAGTCCCAGTTCATCGCATGCGTCAAGGAAGTAATGACTCTGCGGATAATGCGAGGTTCGAACCGCATTCACACCAAGCTCCTGTTTTAATATCCGGGCATCAAGTATCTGCGGTGCCTTGGGCATTGCATATCCCACATACGGATACGACTGATGTCGGTTTAATCCGCGAATCTTGACCTTGCGATCATTCAGATAAAATCCGTCTTCCAAAAAGACAGCCTTTCGAAAACCGAATCGCGTGATGCGCTCGTCAACAAGCTCCCCATTCTCATCAACAAGCTGACTGAGCAGTTCATACAACACAGGATCATCGATATCCCAAAGCTGTACCTGCTTGATTTTTGCAGAGAACTTCTGCGTTCCGGCAAACCGCTCCTCACCAAGCAGCTGTGGCTGCTCATACGATCCATCTCGCATTTGTTTGCGCAGCAAGAATCTCACCCCAAGACCATTTGCCGCAGTTGACAGTGTTACATCTGCAATCAGTTTTGCATCTGCAACACGCACCATCTTTGGTGCATCACCATTCTCCTGAAAAGAAATATTTCCTGATATTTCGCTCTTCACAAACACATCGATAATATGTGCCGGTTCTTTTATTTCAAGATAAACATCTCGATATATTCCACCATAGGTCATATAATCAACCACATATCCAAACGGAGGAATATTTTGATTCTCTCTTGTATCCAACCGAACCGTAAGTATATTTTCACCGTCATAGCGTAAATGTTCCTGAAGCTCTACGGTAAACGCCGTATATCCGCTATGATGCTCACCAATGAATGTTCCGTTTAAATAGACATATGCACCGTGGGCAGCGCCCTCAAAAGTCAATGTCACAATTTTCCCCTGCCACTGCGGCTGTGGTGAAAACTTTTTGATATAGCAGCACTCCATCTCATAGATGGATTCATCAAAATAGTGGAAGGGAGTTTCCTTTGCTGTGTGCGGAAGCCGCACTTCCTTCATTCCCTCACATGCATCTGAAAGCATATCATCGCAATACTTCTCACTGAACAACCAGCCTTCATTCCAATAACTTCTCTGTGTCATCTGACGCCTCCTCAATGAATTGCAATGCCGTCAACCAAAATCTCAACGACCTGTTGCAATGCATCCTTATATGAAATCTTACTCTTCCTTAAAATGTCTCTCTGAAAAAACTGTTCCAGCGTTGCCTCTAACATTACCTGAAATACAGGTATTGACACCTCTCGAAATACTCCCTCGTCAACTCCCTGATCGATCAGTAAGATGGTTCGTTCCCAGTCAGATTCTAAGCGATGCTCAACCTGTGCATATATCTTTGGGAATTTATCCTTTAACAGATACAGATTGGCAAAATCAATATCTTTATATCCATCGGGCAGAACACCAAGCACCCGTATCAGCTTTTCTTTTGTCGTAAGTGAGTCATCATTTAACACGGCATCCTCACTTTCTTTTATTGCATCAAAACAATCGTTTACCAGGGTAATCAACAGTGTTTCTTTGTCTGCAAACACGGTATAAATGGTCTTCTTACTGATTCCAAGATGTTTTACAATATCGTCCATCGTAAATTTCAGACCCTTTTCCCGATAGACATCCCTTGTTGCTTCCAATATTCTTGACGCCAGCTCCTGCTTATCTGCTGCCATATCTGCCTCCGTATATCAATCTTTTCGAGAAACGCGGAAACCATTTTGCGTTTCCGCGTTTCCTAAATAATATCATTCCATTATTCATAAAACAAGACGGCGTAATGCACAAAAACCACCAAATAAATTTGGTGGTTTTTACATATGCAATCGCTCTGCGCGTAATTTTTCAATTACACTATGTAATTTTTCTTTTCTTATCGGCCGGCAGCAAGTGCTTTCGGTTGAACACCCGCCTGCATCCTTGCATACAATTCAAACAGCAACGGTTCCTGCGTCTCAAGCATCCAGCTTGTATCCCCCATGAATAAACGCTCTACCTGTTGTCTGGTCACAATTACATATTGTTTTGTGCAATCATCCTGCTGCTTTGTGTTTTTTTCAATATAATATATTGAATCATCCGCATCATATGATTTCAGCCAGAATTCCTCTAACCCATTTTTATCAATTGCCTTCTCCTGCAAATCTATATCTCACCTTCCTTTTTTCATGAATCGTTTTCATCTGTTTCATTTGATAACGATAGTCTAATTGAAAATCTTGTAAAATCTTTGTGCAATGTGTGAGCAATCTGTGAACTTCCCTCCGTAATCGGTTGCAATCATATCGCTGCCATTTTATAATCGAATCAAAACATTACGCGTTGACCAAAGACAGGCAACCAACCGCTAAGAGGTTTATTATGGCAAAAAGGCAGACACTCCATGGTGCCATCCGAAGAATGGCAGACGGTTCTAAACAAGGCTTTTCTGATTTTTATTCAGGTACTGTACAGTTTATCTATCGCAGCGCCTTTTTGTTGTTCCATAATCATGAGGATGCGTGCCGGTTTATGGTTGACTTTTATCAATATCTATATCTGCATCTTCCCGCGTACGATAAATCCGTAAGCTTAGAGAAGTGGATTTCTAAGCTGATGCTCGATCGTTACAACGAATTGTCTATCGGAAAACAATTGCCGCAGCAAACCGTATCGACAACGCTTACCGCATCAACGATCGAATTATCTGCCCGGGAACAGGAACGGATTTTCAGACAGCTTCAGGCATGTATTCATTTTCCAAAAGAACCGTTCCATATTCCCTGGAAGATACTGCTCCTTGTACTTCCTCTCCTTCTGTTACTCCTGCTGATTGGCTACCACTATGCTCCGAATATCAAAGAAATTTTTTCCAATGAAGCATTGACAGAGCCGTCACACGAACAGTCGGAATCGCTCGAAGATGAAGCATCGGATATACCGGAGCTTCCTTTTCCCTTTACGAGTGACGATTCCGAAAGTGATCAAAACGATCCTTCCGGCAACAATACATCCGAAGACCGGTCCCGGGACAGCTCGAAGGAACTCCCGTCTCCCACCGCAGACGACGCCACGGATTCACAGAATAAACCGTCTGCGGATGAGCCTATGCCGGATTCACCACAGACGCCCACGACATCCGATTCCGAAAGTAACTTCGATCATTCTGCATCAGAACCGCAGTCAAATGACTATGAAGACTTAGAAAATCTGGAGCTTCAACTGCACTATGGTGACAGCTTAAC
Source organism: bacterium (assembly GCA_029012425.1). Lineage (GTDB taxonomy): Bacteria > Bacillota > Clostridia > Lachnospirales > Lachnospiraceae > W0P33-017. The sequence goes on from JAQXMB010000128.1 coordinate 32,915, forward strand.
CGATCGGGGTTCGCTAACCGGGAACAATTGACTTTTCTATTAGATTTGCTATACTTTATTCAATAGACGCTTTAATGTGTCAAAGTCACAGAATGGAGAAGAAAACATGCCTATTACACAATACCTGGAGCATAATGCAGCCAATTACGGCGATGAGATTTGTCTTGTAGAACTCAATCCTATGATGGAGGAAACCAGACGCGTGACCTGGCGGGAATACGATCTCATTGAGCCAAACCGCGTCAGTGCTTACCGTCGTGAAATCACCTGGAGTGTATTCGACGAGAAAGCCAACCGTTTTGCAAATCTTTTAATTTCACGCGGAATCAAGAAAAATGACAAAGTCGGTATTCTGCTCATGAACTGTCTGGAGTGGTTGCCGATTTATTTTGGAATCTTAAAGACAGGTGCACTTGCGGTTCCGCTTAACTTCCGCTATTCTTCTGACGAGATTGAGTACTGCGTAAACCTTGCGGATGTTGATATCTTAATTTTCGGTCCGGAATTTATCGGGCGCGTTGAGGAAATTGCAGACCGAATCAGCAAAAATCGCTTACTCTACTATGTTGGAGAAAACAGCTGCCCTACTTTTGCAGAAGACTATATCAGCCAGTCGGCAAACTGTTCGAGCAAAAAGCCACCGATTACCATAACCGATGATGATTACGGTGCCATCTATTTTTCTTCCGGAACCACCGGTTTTCCGAAAGCAATTTTACATAAGCATCGCTCATTAATGCATGCGGCAATTGTAGAGCAGAAACATCACGCAACCAAAAAGGACGATGTCTTTTTATGTATCCCTCCGCTCTATCACACCGGTGCAAAAATGCACTGGATGGGAAGCCTTGTCTCAGCAAGTAAAGCTGTTTTACTGAAGGGAACCAAACCGGAACATATTCTTGAAGCCGTTTCCAATGAAGGATGTACCATTGTGTGGCTTCTTGTTCCGTGGGCACAGGATATATTGGAACAGATTGATTCAGGGGCGCTGAAGCTGTCTGATTATCAACTGTCGCAGTGGCGTCTGATGCACATCGGTGCTCAGCCGGTTCCACCGTCACTCATTAAACACTGGAAGGAATACTTCCCGAATCATGATTACGATACGAATTATGGACTTAGCGAGTCAATCGGTCCCGGTGCGGTCCATCTCGGTGTTGAAAACATCCATAAGGTTGGTGCCATCGGTATCCCCGGATACGGATGGGAATGCAAAATCTGTGATGATAAAGGCGAAATTGTTGCTCAGGGTGAAGTTGGTGAGCTTGCAGTCAAAGGCCCCGGTGTTATGGAATGCTATTATCACGACGAAAAAGCCACCGCGGAAGTACTTCGCGATGGCTGGTTGTTTACCGGTGATATGGCAATGCAGGATTCCGATGGCTTCTATTATCTTGTAGACCGCAAAAAAGATGTCATCATCAGCGGCGGTGAAAACCTCTATCCGGTTCAGATTGAGGACTTTATTCGTCAGTACGATGCGGTTCACGATGTCGCAGTCATTGGTCTTCCCGACAAGCGTCTCGGAGAAATTGCTGCCGCAATCATTGAGTTAAAAGAAGGTGTTGCATGTACCGAAGAAGAAATCAATGAATTCTGCATGGGCATGCCCAGATATAAGCGACCGAAAAAAGTAATCTTTGCCGAGATTCCGAGGAATCCTACCGGAAAGATTGAAAAGCCGAAGCTTCGCAAACAGTATTGCAGCGAGCGACTCGTTGAAGCGGAAAGTAGCAATTAGCCTGCTTTTCGTTCAGGAAGCTGTGCAAGAATAATTGCGGCAAAGATGAGCAGGCATCCAAAGAGCTCTCTCATCGACAAGGCCTGTTTTAAGAGCACCCATCCTGCCAGAGCGGAAAATACCGATTCCAGACTCATAAGAAGCGATGCGACCGTTGGATTATAATCCTTCTGTCCGAGAATTTGAAAGGTATATCCAACACCGCAGGAAAGTGCTCCGGCATAAAGGATCGGCATCCATGCAGCAAGGATTGATGAAACTGCCGGGCGTTCAACAAGCAACATCACGATTCCTGAAAGAATGCCACATACAAAAAACTGGATACAGCTAAGCTTTACTCCATCCACAAACGGCGAGAAGTGATCGACCACCAATATGTGAAGCGAGAAAACAACCGCGCAAACGATTAAGTAAAGATCCCCTTGTGTCAGCGAGGAGAAGCCTTCCTTCATACACAGCAGATAAAAGCCTGCTACTGCGATGGCAACCGCAACCCACACATTGCATCCGCAACGGCGTTTGATAAAGATTCCGAGAACCGGAACAATCACGATGTAAAGTGCAGTTAAAAATCCTGCTTTTCCAACGGATGTATACTGCAACGCAATCTGCTGGGCATTCGTTGCAATGAATAAAATCACTCCGCAAGCGCATCCTGCAATTAGCAGCGTGCGCTTGTCTTCTTTTTGCACGGTTCGGTCACTGCCATTTTGCAACTGTTTTTTCTGTCCAAAAACTGCGATTACCGGAAGCAGCACAATTCCTCCAATGATTGAACGGACACTGCTGAATGTGAACGGTCCAATATAGTTCATACCAACGCTCTGGGCAACAAATGCATTTCCCCAAATAAATGCTGCCAACAACAGCATGATTGTATTTTTCCATTTGATCTGTCTCATTTTCATTTTTCTCCCTTATCTTCTGTCATTTTTGCATTTTAACAAATTAACATTCTGTTTTCAATATGAATTCAACGGATTCAACGGATTTCGCTTCTTGTATTTGACCTTTTTTTCTGTTCGTATTACAATATCAGTTGATTTGCAACAGCGTTGCAAATCAACACATCTATTTAGGAGAACGAACATGGATCTTACAAAAAATCGAATAAAAAACAGTATAATCATTTTTCTTATCTGTCTGGCTGTACACGCCTTTGAAGTACTTGTCATCCGTACAGATGAAACCGTAGTTGCAGAATGCTTCATCAACAAAGTGTTCGGTGTCATCCTGCTGTTTGTTGTATTACATATGCTAAACATGAGTTGGCGTAATATCGGATTTGTAAAAGAACGGTTTCTTTCTGACTGTCTCAGGGGTTTTGGAATCTGTGCAGTATTCTATTCCATCGGCTTTTTGATTGAATTCATGATTCTTAACATGCAGAACAATCCCGGACATATCGAGTTTTTCGTGACAGGCTTTTCTCTCACAGGAAATGTTGTGAAGCAGACCGGAATCGGTTTCGTCGTTTTATGTATCTTCTTTAATATCATCAATGTATGGATGGAAGAAGGATTATTCCGCGGTTTTTATATCACATACATCAGCGAAGAGCATTCAAAAAAGACTGCACTTTTTATTGCAGCCTTATTGTTTGGCGTATGGCACTTAGTCACTCCGTTTCGAAGTGTATTGGACGGTGAAATGACCATCGGCGTATTTGTTGTTATGAGTATCGGATACATGATTCTCTCCGCTCTCATGGGAATCAAATGGGGATTATTATATGAGATGTCCGGAACCATCTGGATCGGACTTGCCGACCACTTTTTTAATAACTGTGTTGTCACCAATCTGCTGCATGTTGTCACTGCAACCGGTGTTGATGAACTGCAGATTGCCCGGGTACTGATCGGCGAATTAACATCATTTATCTTTGTCGTTATCTATGCCAAAAAGCGACTTCATTCATAAACGCGTGTAGCAATACGGCTATATCAGGGTGCGGATATTCTCTAAGCTTGGCACAATGAGTGTACCATTGTCATGTAGAATATATCCGCCCCTTTTCATTTGTGATACTGCCCTTGATACCGTCTCCCGTTTGGCTCCGAGCATATTTGCAAGGAATGTCACCGTCACATCAAATCCGACTTTTGTTCCATGCGCAGTATCTGTTCCGTAATCTCTTGCAAGCTTATAGATTTTCGCCGCAAGGTGCTGGTTTAACGGATAAGTTCCATTCGCATTTCCGGCCTGATGAAACAGGCGTCTCGTTTTTAATGATAACGACTTAAAAACTGCCTCCGCAAGACCTGCGTCCTCCTGAAGCATCTTTATGAAACGAATTCTTGGAATACGAAGCAGCGTCACATCAGAAAGCGTCTTTGCCGCCACCGATGTCTTCGCCTGATCCACTACAACCTCGTTGAGAAGTTCTCCCGCTGCGCAGATAAAAAGTATTTTTATCTCACCATATCTGCTATTCCGATAAAGCGAAACAAATCCATCCAGCACAAAATCAACCGTGTCTATTTCTTCTCTTTCACCAAAGATAACGGCTCCCTTTTTTATGGTCCGGCATGCACCTGCGGAAAAAAGCCGTTCTCTGCTGCTTTCTGAAAGCGAAGTAAGTATTGTACATCTTTTTGATATTAATTCTGTCTCCATACTAAATCAATGAGCCCATCGTAGGATGGTGTCTCAGCCTCCACATATGTCTCGATTCCTAAATCCGTCAAACACCTGCTACAAACCTCTCCAATCGAATACACCTCCTTAGGAAGCGTATGTTCCATTGCTTTTATCGTTCTTTTTACATTGGATCCACTTGTAAAAAAGACTCCGTCACAGGATGCATATGCTTCAAATTCCCCGGGTAAAAAACGGATGGATTTCTCCACATTTTCATAACAAATCCGTGTAATCAGATTACATTTCCCCTGAAGCATGTCATAAATTCCACTTCCCGTCTCTTTTGCACAAAACCAGATAACCCTGGCATCTTCCGATACGATATCAGCCAGCACTTCTCCCAGGCCTTCCCCGGTCTGTCTTGCGGGAATTACATCCGCTGTGATTCCAAAATCCTGTAGCACCTGCGCTGTTTTTCGTCCCACTACCGCAACCTTACAGTTTCCCAATGCTCTCAGATCTTTTTTGCTGTTTTTCAGATTCCACAGAAAGGCATAAACAGCATTTTTGCTTGTAAATACGAGGTAATCCTTCTCAGACAAATCATTCATGTCGTTCATATCGCACATAACCGGTTGAATGCTTCCGGTCTGAAATGTGTAAACCTCAGCGCCCAGCTCCTCAAGTCTTTGAGCCAGTTCACTATGTGCCTCCGTTCTCCAGCCACCTGAGAAAGAAAAGCGTCCGCCACATATATAGGGAATCAAATATTTTCGTCCAAACAACGGCCGGTTTTCAAAAAAAGCTAACCGGGAGGATAGTTTTACAACTTCACCGACAACAATGATTGCAGGTGATATCAATTGTGCCTCTCTCACGCGCGCTGCAATATCTTCCAGAATACCTACACATTCCTTCTGTCCGTTTTTTGTTCCATTGGAGATCACTGCCGCAGGAGTCTTTGGACTTCTCCCTGCCGCCATCAGACCTTTTGCAATTTCTTCAACATGACGAAGTCCCATCAGAAACACGCAGGTTTCCTTCTCGTCCGCAAGCATCGCATAATCAATATCTGCGATTTCATCCTTTTTACAGTGAGAGGTAATCACATGAAAGCCTTTCGACAACCCACGATGTGTGATCGGGATTCCTGCATAAGCAGGCACTGCCACCGAAGAACTGATGCCGGGCACTACCTCAACTGTGACTCCTCTCTCGCTTAAGTACAACGCTTCCTCGCCGCCTCTGCCAAAAACATAGGGATCTCCACCCTTTAATCGCACAACGAGTGAATACTGTTTTGTTTTTTCAAAAAGAAGCTCATTCATCTGCTCCTGCCTCATCACATGATGGTGATTCTCTTTTCCGGCATATATCAGCTCACAATCCGCTTTCGCCAGACATAACAGCCTTCTGCTAATGAGTCTGTCATAGATGATACAGTCTGCCTGTTCTATATAGCTTTTTCCTTTTACGGTAATCAGCTTCGGATCTCCCGGTCCTGCGCCAACCAAAACAACCTTTCCCATATGCATTTCTTATCCTTCTAATATTTTCTGAAAATGCGGCTTTATTTTTACACTCAAAAGACTTGCAAGTACACACAGAATAAAATCCGGAAGCACCGTAATCAGGCAGTATTGAACAATTACCACTTTCCACGAAACAGCTTCGCCGACATACAAATTTTTGATGAGATAAAAATAAACCGCTCCCATACAATAATATATGACAAGTCCGGTCACTGACGCCAAAAGCATAGACGAAAATCCCGTCGCATTCATTTTTTTTACAATCAGTCCCATGACCCATGCCGCAAATACAAACCCCAGCAAAAAACCAAATCCCGGGCGAAAGACATAAGCTGGTCCTCCTCCCGCAGCAAATACAGGAATGCCAATGAGTCCAATGCATAAGTAGACAATCACACTCATGGTTCCCAATTTTACCCCCAATAGCATTCCTGCCATCAGAACAAAAAACCACTGCATGGTAAAATGCATTGTGTAAAGTGGCATTGGAATATCAATTCGTAGAAATGCTCCGACAGCAATTAATGCTGAGAACATTCCGCAAACAGTTATTTCTTTCGTTGTCAATTTCATAGCTTCCATCCGTATCCGTCTTTATATAGTGTGATTTAAATCACTATATCTGACTATACATGATATGATGTAAAAAATCCAGTGAAAGATAAAAATCCTCCGGAAGATACGAATTATCATATCTCTCCGGAGGATTGCTTTCGCAAAACAATCTTCAACAATTAGCTTTACATCTTCTGACCGGTAATTTCGCTTACTGCCTGCGTCAGACGCTCTAATTCTTCTTTTATCTGATGATTACATGCACCAAAATCAGCAGCAAGTGAACCAACCTTCGTCGCAACGATTGCAAAGCCCTTGCCGGCCTCACCAGCTCTGGCAGACTCGATTGACGCATTCAATGCAAGAATCTTCTGATTCTTCTCAAGCTTGTCAAGGTCCTTCGTATAGGAATTGATATTGTGGATGTACTGAACGGTCATCTCAATATCCTCCGCAATCTTTTCTGCCTCGTCCTTCTCAATATAATTGTAATATGCCTTGGTAATCGACTGGATGACAATAATCTCCAAAAGCTTTACACTTGCCTCAATGCGCTCGGCCGAACTGATATTTACCCGCTTGAGCGCTTCAATATAATCATCTTCGTTGATTCCAAGCTCCCGTGCGATTGCACGGTACTTTTCCTCATCCGGCTCCTCGGTAAGAATCTGACCACAAAACAGCTTACCAAGATAATTGCCGTCAACAATAATCTCCTTGCGGAATTCCATCAGACCTGCATGACAGGTATAGATGCCCTTGCCCTCCTGGTCACACTTTGTGCAGCGCCGCTGTCCTTCTTCACAGCCGCGTGTATATTTGATACAAAAATCGGTGTAACCGATTTCACCGGTAATCCGCTCACCCTTGTCGTCAACAATTCCACAAGCCATACCGGTTGATTTTGACCAAGTCTGTAATAATTCTTCTAATTCTTCGGCCTTAATAAAATCACGAATATTCATCTGCTAAAACCCCCTGTTCAAGAACGCCTCGGCGTTTTATATACGACATATTTGTATAAATCATACCATATTTGCCATAGAAAGCAAACAATTTTTGACCAGATTCTACATCTCACCGCAAAAATCAAACGCATTTTTCAAAATATGAATCTCGCAGTCTGCTTCTCCCAAGACAGAAACCACATCAAAACGCACCGGTGTATCTTCCGTAAATCCATAACGAAGTAAATAGTGCATTGCAACGCGAGAGATTTTCTGCTGTTTTCTCCAATCAACCGCCTCTGATGGATAACCGGCAATCTCATTTTTACGATATTTTACCTCGATAAAGACAAGATACCCCTCGTTATGAGCGATGATATCTATTTCTCCACCATTGACAAAATAATTGGTCTCCCGAATCAGATAGCCGTTTCGCGTCAAAAAATCACATACCATTTGTTCCATCTGAGTTCCAAGCGCTCTTAAATTTTTTGTTCGCGTTTTATTCCCCATTCCGTTACGCTTCAATCGCTTTCTCCCTATTTCCCGAGCTTTGCACGAATGCGATCCATATCATTGACAAAAACCAGAATTTCAGCCACAACCTCATAGAGTTCCGGAGGAATCATATCTCCGATTTCTAATCGTGAAAGTGTATCTGCAAGCTTGTGATCCTTGTACAGCGGAACCTTTGATTCTTTCGCCGTCTCAATAATCTTATCCGCAATTGCACCTTTTCCCGTCGCAAGAATTTTCGGGGCTGCATCTCCCGGCATATAAGCGAGTGCGACGGCTGTTTTTTGTTTATCTGTTGTCTTTTTTTCTTCTGCCATACTACGCCCTCACATCAAAAGAATATCGATGTACAATACCATCTCCATGTCCCGGAATATCCTTTTTCAGGAAATCTTGCACGAAATCCAGCTTCTGACCGTCTTCCTTCACATACAGGCTGCACTGATAACCCATCGAAGAAAGCTTCTCCTCCAGAACCGGAAGATATTTTTCAACAAGTGCCATACTCTTATCATCCGAAATTGTAAAACCGGTGTCAATGGATTTCCCTTTCAATTTTACAAGCACATCTGTCGAGCCAAGATGTTCCATATCCAGATGTAAAAAAGCTGACAGCTCGCCGTCCTCTTCCATACCCTTCCGTTTATTGGTATATACATACAAATCTCCGTTCGCATTCTGACCATTGAGCTTCAGCGGAAGCTGCACATAGTTATAGATTTGATTCACCTCGTTCATAAACTCAATATTTCCCTGAATCTGATCAATCGTCTTATGAAGCGCGCCCGATTCATGCCCGATGACCTTTAACAGCTTGCTCATCTGCTCCATCTGACGATCCAAGCGCTCATATAACTGTGTCAGCTTATCCTTTTCCTTCAATTGCTCCGGTTCAAGCAGCCATTGTTCTTCCGCGATCTGAGAAAGCATACGAAGAAATACTTTATGAGAAAAGAGTTCCTTCAGATCCTCCTGCTCAAGCTCTGCTGTATGGGAAAGCAGCTCATTACTAATCACAACCAATAATTCCTTCGCAGTTAACTTCTTATTTAACTCTCCCTCATTGTCGAAGATCTGTTCATTTTCTACAAGGTCTCCAATTCCCCGCAATACATCCGCAAAGTCTGCCAATTGTTCCAAATCAGCCAGATGTCCAAGCTGACTTGGCAAATAATCATGTTCTTCCACAGCATCAAGTACATGCAATTGTTCCAGCAAATCATCTGTTTCTTCCAAAATGGCTTCCTCTATGACACGCTCCGGTTGAACAGCGGAATCTGTTCTGATCATATCCGGATTTGCAGACAAAAGCTCCGATACCGGCGTATCCTTCTGCTGCAGTTCCGGTTGACCGTCTGACTGCGCAGAATACGCTGTCAGCAGTTCAATCATCTGCGCATGGTTATTGATTTGATCAGCAATTGTTAGCCCTCCCTCCGAAAAGAAGACAGGCAGCTCCTGCAAAAAATCCTTCATCTGCGATAACAACGCATGTTTATCATTCTGATAATTTTCAAACTGTGCGGCCATCTGAGGGGTAATCGGTATCGACAGCTTGCTCATGGAAACAAGTGTATCGACAGAAATCGTTTCATTTCCAATCAATACCCGATGCATCGCCATAAGACTATCTGCATCAATCGGCATCTGCTCCTTCATCATGGCATTGACCATGGCAAGATTTCGTTCACTTGCCGGCATTCCTGCTGCTTCAAGCGCACGCACAAGTGTTGGGTTAGACATATTTCCATCGGTATACGGCCGAATGGAAATCGTTTTTCCATCATTGGAACGCACCTGAAAAAACATGGACTGCCCCTGTTGCAATTTCAGCGCACCGTCCAGCTTTGCATGCACATTTTGTCCATTCTCAAGACTTAATATCACCTGGGATCCCTTCACATAGGAAATGTTGCCCTCAAAAATACTTCCCGGCAAAAGTTCTTTCAGAGACGCCGTCAGAGGAGTCACACCGGAGCCCGGTATCGGCGTATTGTTTACCGGCGCTGCGCTTTTATTATATTGTCCGATAAAGGTTCCTATCTGCATGAACTCCTCCTCAGCAAAAATACCGTGTCTATGCTTCGTTACAAAAGTTTCCAATAAATGTCCTTCTATGTATCGGCGTAGGGCCATTCGTCTTAAGCGCAGCAATATGTGCTGCCGAGCCGTACCCCTTATTATCAGCAAATCCGTATTCCGGATACATCGCATCATACGCAACCATCATACGGTCTCTGGTCACCTTTGCAATGATACTTGCCGCTCCAATCGAAATACTTTTTGCATCACCCTTAATAATCGGCACCTGTGGGATTGATACAAGCGGAATCGTCACTGCATCATTTAATAATATATCGGGTACTTTCCCTAAGTTCTTGATAGCTTCCCGCATCGCCTCGTAAGTAGCCTGTAGTATATTGATTTCATCGATCCGTTCCGGAGATACCACACCGATTCCGGTTGCAATTGCCTGCTCCATAATTGTATCATACAATTCCTCTCGTTTCGCTGCGCTTAATTTCTTCGAGTCATTAATATATAAAATCTCACAGTTTTTCGGAAGAATAACCGCCCCTGCAACAACTGGACCTGCAAGCGGACCGCGTCCAACCTCATCAATTCCACAGATATAAGCAGCCTTCGGATACCTTCTCTCATATTCCTGCAATCGATAGATTCGCTCCCTCTCCTGCGCGAGCTTTTCTATGCGTTTCTTTGCCTGCTCAACAAGCTTCTTTACACCTGCTCGTTCATCTGACTCATACGCACGAATAAAAACAGGCAGAGAGGTATCCTCTGCTGCCTGATATTCTTCCTTGATCAACCCGATTTTTTTCTCTTGTGCCATTCTTCGTCCTCCTACAAAAATCGTCGCAGTTCCTTGTTGCCACGCCTAACGAACAAGTCCAAAATTTGGCTTCAGTCTCAGCCATGCATGGCCAAAAATCTGATCTTTTCTCACCGGTCCGACATCCGCATCCCGGCTGTCGCTACTGTTATTTCGATTATCACCAAGAACGAAATACTCATTCTTTCCCAAGGTGATACCATCCACTGCCATTCCCGGATCTTCAATCACTTCTTTTCCGTAGTTCTCTTCCAGCAACTCATCATTGATGAAAATGTTACCCTCTTTATCAATTCGAACCGTCTCGCCCGGCAATCCGATCACTCGTTTGATATAGTCGGTATCTGCCTCATATTCATAGTCAAAAACAACAATATCAAAGCGATCCAATCCAAAGAAGCGATAGCTGAATTTGTTAACCAGCATACGGTCTCCATCTTCAAGCGTATCGTTCATTGACGGACCATCCACCACTTTTTGTCCGACAACGAACGCTTTCATGCCAACCACCATAACATATAAAAGCATCAGATACAGTAATAATCCAACCAAACCCTTTATATATTTTTTCATGCCTCATACTCCTCCGGTCGTTCTAAAGTGATTCGTCCGATTGTTCCTGATCGGAATTCGTCAAGAATCAGATTTGCCGCTTTCGAATAGTCCAGTTCTCCACCTTTTTTTACACAGGAACGCCGTTTTGCGATCTCCTCTAACGCGGCAACAGGATCCGACGATAACTCTTCTTCATATCTTACACGGAGCAGGTTGCTGTAATCCTTTTGAAGGAATTTCAACAGTTCCAGACTCATCTCATCAATATTTAGTATCTCATCTTTTATTGAACCAATAAGTGCAAGCTTTAATCCGACACTTTGATCTTCGAATTTCGGCCACAAAATACCGGGGGTATCAAGAAGCTCCACATCCTTATTCAGACGGATCCACTGTTTTCCTTTGGTAACACCCGGTTTATTTCCGGTTTTTGCACATGCCTTACCTGCAAAAGAATTGATAAATGTAGATTTTCCGACATTCGGAATTCCTACAACCATTGCACGAACCGGACGATTCTTAATCCCACGTCTTCTGTCTCGCTCTATTTTCTCCTTACATGCATCTGCAATCACAGCATGTACCTGCTTCATCTGCGCTTTGCTTCGTGCATCCATACGAACGACAAAATAGCCCTTCTTCTCGAAAAAATCCATCCACGCCCGATTGACAGAATCATCTGCAAGATCTGCCTTATTTAAAAGAATCAGTCTCGATTTGTTTTTTCCAAGTTCATCAATATCAGGATTGCGGCTACTCATCGGTATTCTCGCATCAACAAGCTCAATCACAAGATCTACAAGCTTGATATCCTCCTGCATCTGTCGTTTTGCCTTGGTCATGTGACCGGGGTACCATTGAAATTGCATATCCTTACCTTTCTATTTTATAAAACCGGTATCCGAAAACGGAAGTAGTCGAAACCAGGCCTTACCGATTATATACTCTTTTTTTACATTGCCGATATTCGCATACCGGCTATCCTCGCTCGCTGCCGGATTGTCTCCGAGTACGAAGCATTCATCCACATCGAGTGTCAGTTTCTCAGCCGCAATTCCCGGATCTGAAATCGACCCGGTAAAGTGAACATCCTCTAATGGTTTATCATTTACATAAATCACGCCATCAACGATTTCCACTGTATCACCACCTACTGCTATCACTCGCTTAATGTAATAATGTGATTTTTCATTTCCGTTCGGCAAGAAGACAATGACATCCCCAGTTTTCGGTTTACTCATTTTATAGATAAACCGGTTGACAAGCACCTGCTGTCCATCTGTCAGTTGCGGCTCCATCGAAGAACCAACCACATTGGTTCTCATTCCGATAAAATAAACAAGAACACCTGCAATTGCAACACTGATAGCAATTTCCGCAAGCCAGACAAAAATCTCTTTGATCAACGGAATATTCAGTTTCTTTTTTTTCTTTCGAAAATTGGGACCACTGCTTCTCATAGTATTCTCCTGAAAAGAATTTATCTTGCGAAAAAAGGGACAAATACATTGTACTTGTCCCTCCATTGCATTGCAACTATATCAGATTATTTTACTAACTCTTTAACCTTAGCTGCCTTACCGATACGGCCTCTTAAGTAGTTGAGCTTCGCGCGTCTTACCTTACCGCGACGAATAACCTCAATCTTCTCTACATTCGGAGAATGTAACGGCCAAGTCTTCTCTACGCCTACACCGTTTGACAACTTTCTTACGGTGAATGTCTCGCGGTTGCTGCTTCCCTGTCTCTTTAATACAGTTCCCTCAAATACCTGAACTCTCTCTCGGTTACCCTCGATGATCTTTCCGTATACCTTAACGGTATCTCCAACATGGAACTCAGGAACAGTCTCTTTTAACTGAGCAGACTCAATGTTCTTAATAATCTCTGTGTTATTCATTTTATGTGACCTCCTATTATTTTGATGTTCTTAACTGCGACCTGCACAGCAGAGGACCATCGCCTTTTTCTCACAACAGTACGATTTTAACAGATTGTATTTGCAAATGCAAGTGAATTATTCGTTTTTCTTTGCAAAATGTGAACCTGCTTCATCACGCTACTTGACCATCATGCACCAAAGTGATAGAATTTTCAACGGTCATTTTTGAAATACATATTAAGTAGGAGAAAACAGTTATGGAAACACTCAAACCTAAGATTCTGGAGACACTGAAGGGCTATACGAAAGAACAGCTCATTAAGGATATCATCTCCGGAATTATCGTCGCAATCATTGCTCTCCCGCTGTCAATCGCACTTGCCATTGCTTCGGGTGTCACACCGGAATGTGGTCTTTATACCGCAATTATTGCTGGATTTATGATCTCACTGTTTGGCGGAAGCCGTGTGCAGATTGGCGGACCAACCGCTGCTTTCGTTGTTATCATATACGGAATCGTTACAAATTACGGCCTCGACGGCTTAATCGTTGCAACAATTCTCGCCGGAATTATTTTGATCATCATGGGAATCTGTCATTTTGGTTCGCTGATCAAATATATTCCGTATACGATTACCACCGGCTTTACCTGCGGAATCGGTGTAAGCCTCCTGGTTGGTCAGGTGAAAGACTTTCTGGGACTTGATATGGGTGCTGTCCCCTCGGAATTTATTGAAAAGCTTCAGGCATATGCCGCTAATATCACATCTGTTGACATGACAACACTGCTGATTGGTATTCTGGCATTACTGATTTTAATCTTCTTCCCGAAGCTTACGGATAAAATCCCCGCTTCACTCGTTGCAATCATCGTCACTACCGTTGTTGTAAAGGTTGCGAATCTACCTGTCAACACGATCGGAAGCGTCTATGGTGAGTTATCCTCAAACCTTCCGATGCCGCACCTGCCGAATGTAACCTTCTCAATGATTCAGAAACTGATATCGCCTGCATTTACCATTGCACTGCTTGCGGGTATCGAATCCCTTCTCTCCTGTGTTGTATCGGACGGTATGATTTCAGATAAACACAATTCCAATGCAGAGCTTATCGGTCAGGGTCTTGGAAATATCTTTTCCGGGTTATTCGGTGGAATTCCTGCAACAGGTGCGATCGCAAGAACCGCCGCAAATGTAAAAAACGGCGGCCGCACACCAATCGCAGGTATGGTTCACAGTGTAACATTGTTATTGATTTTACTGATTCTCATGCCTACTGCTGCACTCATTCCTATGACAACACTTGCTGCTGTACTAATCGTTGTGGCATGGAATATGTGTGATTGGAAAGCTTTTGCAGACCTTTGCAGACATGCCCCGAAAAGTGATACCATTGTTCTGGTTGGAACTTTCCTGTTAACCGTTGTCTTTGATTTAGTTGTTGCAATCGAAGTTGGTATGGTAGTAACCTCTCTGCTGTTCATGAAGCGCATGGCGGAAGTCAGTGATGTCAAAGCCTGGAAATATATTGAAGAGCCTGATGTCTCTGATGGTGAAGCTGAAAAGCTTCTCTCGCTGTCAAAGGAGATTCGTGTCTATGAGATTAGTGGTCCGATGTTCTTTGCCGCTGCAGATCAGCTTGCCAATATTCACACGAAGAAATATACCCGCGTCATGATTATTCGTATGCGAAGTGTTCCTGCAATCGATGCAAGTGCCATGCGGTCCCTTCATAAGCTTGCAGATCACTATGATCGACACGGCATTCGGTTAATCTTTTCACATGTCAACGAGCAGCCTTTGTCAGTCATGAAAAAAGACGGCTTCTACGATCGTCTTGGAGCAGATTCGTTCCAAAGCGATATCATAGCCGCCGTCAATTATGCTGAAAGCCTTCTCAATTAAGCAAATCTTTCACGCTCTCCCATTCCTTTTGGGAGAGCGTTGCTTTTTCCAATAAATCAGGTCTGCGAAGTGCAGTCCGCTCAATGGACTGACTTCTGCGCCACGCATCGACCTTTGCATGATCTCCCGACAGTAAAATCGCGGGAACTTTTTTTCCGTTCCATTCTTCCGGTCGTGAATACTGCGGATACTCAAGCAGATTTCCTTCCAGCGATTCCGTGCTTCCGGAGGCTGCATTTGTGAGAACACCGGGCACCATGCGGCTGATGGCATCTACCATAACCATGGCTGCCAGTTCTCCGCCTGTTAACACATAATCTCCAATCGAGATATAATCCGTCACAATCTCCTCAAGTACGCGTTCATCGATTCCCTCATAATGTCCGCATAACAGAATCAGGTCTTTTTCAAGTGCCAGCTCTTTTGCCTGCGACTGATGAAACACTCCTCCCTGAGGCGTCAGATAAACAGTCCTCGGTCGATAGCCAATCCGGTCAACAACCGCCTTCCACGCATCATATACAGGCTGTGCCTGCATCACCATACCAGCTCCACCGCCGTAAGGATAGTCATCCACCTTTTTATGCTTATCCAATGTATAATCCCTGATATTGATTGTCTCAATAGAGAGCAGCCCGTTTTGTACCGCGCGACCGATAATGCTTGTATGCAGTCCGTCAGAAACCATATCCGGAAATAATGTCAATATATAGAAATTCATCTTAATTATCCTTCTGATTTAATTCACGAAGCCCATCCAGCAGATGAACCTTCATCGTTTTGTCTTCCATCGAAACATCTAAAATACATTGTTTGATTGCAGGAATCAACAGTTCTTCCTTTTGGCCCCGCACGACATACACATCATTGGCACCGGTGTTTAGTACATCCGCAATTACGCCAAGCGCTTCACCCTCATCGCTTATCACCTTAAGGCCAATTAAATCTGCAACAAAATATTCATTTTCTTCCAATGCTACCGCATTTTCACGGGTCACATACAAATTGCATTTTTTATATTTTTCCACATCATTGATATGTCCGATTCCCTTGAATTTAACAATTACAAGGTTTTTAAAATATCGAACTGCCTCCACGGTAAGCGAAACCTCGTGATTGTCCTTATCAATAAGAATGACATCCTTTAAATAGTCATATCGGGTGGCATCATCCGTTGTCGGAAATACCTTAACCTCACCTTTCAATCCATGGGTGTCAAGAATTGCACCTACCTGTAACAGATCGCTCATTGTTTCTCCTCTTTCTTCTGAAATCTATTTCTGAAATTCTCTCGGGAATGAAAATAAAAAGCATACCGAAAGTATGCTTTTTTACATTGTTACTGCATAATATCAACAATAACCTTCTTTTCACTTTTTGAGGCTGCAGCCTTGACTACGGAACGGATTGCTTTAGCAATACGACCTTGCTTACCAATCACCTTGCCCATATCTGACTGTGCGACCCGAAGTTCAACAACAATAGATCTGTCCGTCTCTGTCTCAGTGACAACGACTTCCTCCGGGTGATCAACCAAGGCTTTTGCAATTACTTCCACTAATTCCTTCATTGGTCTACCTCACTTATTTCTCGATACCAGCTAACTTGAAAATCTTGCTAACGGTCTCGGTAGGCTGAGCGCCGTTTGCTAACCACTTCTTTGCAGCTTCTGCATCTACATGATACTCGCTGGGGTTTTTCGTAGGATCGTATGTTCCGATCTCGTCGATACTCTGTCCGTTACGAGCGGTTCTTGAATCTGCAACTACGATTCTATAGAAGGGAGCCTTCTTCTGTCCTAATCTCTTTAATCTGATCTTTACTGCCATGAATCTTTCACCTCCTTGGTTTTTTTCATCTATCGCTAAAACGGGAGTTTAAATCTACCCATTTTACCGCCTCTTGATTTCATCATGCCGGGCATCTGCTTCATCATCTTACGCGCCTGCTCAAACTGCTTGACCAGTCGGTTCACCTCGGCAAT
>JAQXMB010000129.1 GCA_029012425.1 bacterium
ATGTACATATCTATTTTTAAATATCTGCTCAATCCCTGCTATTATGCAGGGATTTTTGCTTCATGGTACCCATGATTGATTACTAACAATTGAAATTATTCAAACTCAACCGTTCCCGGCGGTTTACTTGTCAAGTCGTAGAATACGCGGTTCACTCCCTTAACCTCGTTAATGATTCTGCTCATTGCTTTCTGAAGTACTGCAAATGGAATCTCTGATGCTTCTGCAGTCATGAAGTCTACCGTATTGACAGCGCGAAGTGCTACCGCATAGTCGTAGGTACGCTCATCTCCCATAACTCCTACGGAACGCATGTTGGTAAGTGCTGCAAAGTACTGGTTCGGCTTCCATGCGGGATCACAGCCATGCTCCTTTTTGTAATCTGCTGCTGCCTTGTCCACCTCATCGCGATAGATAAAGTCCACATCCTGTACAATTCCGACCTTCTCCGCTGTTACTTCGCCGATAATTCTGATTCCAAGTCCGGGTCCCGGGAAGGGCTGACGGAATACAAGATATTCCGGAAGTCCGAGTTCAAGACCTACTTTTCTTACCTCATCCTTGAACAGATCGCGAAGCGGTTCAATAATTTCCTTGAAATCAACATGCTCAGGGAGTCCTCCCACATTATGGTGTGACTTGATAACTGCTGATTCTCCGCCAAGTCCTGATTCTACTACATCCGGGTAAATGGTTCCCTGTGCCAGGAAATCAACTGCTCCAATCTTCTTAGCTTCTTCCTCAAAGATGCGGATAAACTCTTCTCCAATCATCTTACGCTTGCTCTCAGGCTCTGTTACGCCTGCAAGCTTCTCATAATATCTCTTCTGTGCATTGACTCTGACAAAGTTGATATCAAATGCGCCGCCTTTTCCAAATACGGACTCTACCTCGTCACCCTCGTTTTTTCTGAGAAGTCCGTGATCAACAAATACACAGGTAAGCTGCGGTCCGATTGCCTTTGCAAGAAGCGCTGCCAGTACGGATGAATCAACGCCGCCGGAAAGTGCCAGCAATACTTTTCCATCCCCGACCTTTGTGCGAATCTCCTCGATGGTATTCTCAACAAAGGAATCCATTCTCCACGATCCTTCACAGCCACAGATCTTACGGACAAAGTTGTAGATCATCTGTGTACCGTTCTGTGTATGAAGAACCTCCGGGTGGAACTGTACGGTATACAGGTTTTTCTCGACATTCTGGGTCGCTGCGATCGGGCAGTCTGCTGTATGGGCAACTACCTCGAATCCGGGAGCTGCCTCGAGAATGCGGTCAAAATGACTCATCCAGCAGATTGCTGTATCCGGTAAATCCTTGAACAATACACCGTTTTGCTCGAAATGAATTTCCGTCTTTCCGTATTCTCCTACCTCGGGAGTGATTACTTTTCCGCCAAGCTTATGCATCATAAGCTGTGCACCATAACAGATTCCAAGCACCGGAATTCCAAGCTCGAATAACTCCTT
The DNA here is from genome assembly GCA_029012425.1 of bacterium. Taxonomy (GTDB): domain Bacteria; phylum Bacillota; class Clostridia; order Lachnospirales; family Lachnospiraceae; genus W0P33-017. The sequence goes on from JAQXMB010000129.1 coordinate 1,467, forward strand.
CTGGTAAGAAGGCGAATCCTCTTGATATGCGCTGTTCGGACCACCCGTCAGAATAATTCCCTTCGGGTTCATCTCCTTAATTTTTTCGATGTCTATCTTATAGGAATAGATTTCACAATACACATTACATTCTCTGACACGGCGCGCCACCAGCTGATTGTACTGGCCGCCAAAGTCAATGACGATTACTCTCTCTCTTGTCATGTCCTTCCTCCTCATGCATCTTCTTTTCAAATTCCCTTTTTTCAAACAAGTTTATCATATCAAAGGGGAAAAGGAAGCTCAAGTCCTTTTCCCCAATTTGTTTTTTATTCTCTTTCAACCACAGCTTTTGTAACCCATTTTCCCTGTAGCACACGAATCAGGTTCACAAGTGCCGTTAATGTCCATGTCAATCCGTTGGTATACCAGATTCCCCACATGCCAACCGCAGGAATCATCATAAACATCCATGCAAAACAAATTCTTCCGACAACCTCTGTGATACCATTTACCATCGCAAAGGTTGCGTCTCCAACACCATTTAGCATGCCACGCAGTACATAAATCATACCAAGCGCCACATACATCAGGCTTGTGATCCGAAGTCCCTTTGCTCCAATCTCGATGACCTCCTGATTCTCGATAAACAGCCTTACAATCGGCTTACTGAACATCCACATGACTGCAATCATCAACACACTGAATACTGCCACAAGCAGAATACTCTTCTTTGCTCCGTCGCGCACACGATCGTATTTTCCGGCACCCGCATTCTGTCCGGCAAAGGTTGACATCGCAAGTCCCAGTGAGTTAAACGGTTGCTGAACAAGCTGCTCCACGCGAAGCGTTGCCGTATATGCTGCCATAACAACAGTTCCGAATCGATTGACCACACGCTGCAACGCGATACATGATATCGCAATCAATGCAGTCTGGGCAGCCACTGGAATACCAATCTGAAAGCTCTTTTTTACAATAAAAGAATCATACGCCATATGACATTTTTTCAGACGCAGATAATCATTTTTATACCATCCGAAAGCAATCGAGCCAATCATTGCAAAAAACTGTGCAATTACAGTTGCCCATGCAGCTCCTGCCACGCCCCATTGCAATCCTACAACGAACCACAAGTCAAGCGCAATATTGATTGCGCAGGCAACAACCAGAAAAATCAGCGGAGTTTTTGCATCACCAAGCGCACGCAAAACAGCCGAAACCATATTGTAGCCTGCAACGACAATCGTAAATCCGCATACAATCTTCATATATACAAGTGCATCCGCAAAGTTTTCAGCAGGAGTTTTCATCCAATGGAGAATCGGATCTGCAAGCACATATCCACATACGCTCATCAACAATCCCGTCCCAAGTGTAATGTAGATCGCATTTGCAATGATTTTTTTCACATAATCACTCTGGCCTGCTCCAAAATACTGTGAAATCAGAATTCCAACTCCTGACGCGAGTCCTAAACACAACGAGAAGAATAGGAAATTGATGCTTCCGACTGAACCGACTGCACCAAGTGCATCCTCTCCGACAAAACGGCCAACGATAATAGAATCCGCCATGTTATAAAACTGTTGGAATAAGTTTCCTACCAACATCGGAAGTGTAAATTGCAATAGCAATCCGGTTACATTTCCCGATGTCATATCCAATGTAAACTGCTTTTGCATGTCAAATCTCCTGATTCAAATAGCGATTTCTTTGCTACTCAATGACTATAACAGAATCACCTCGAAAATCAAGAGACAAATTGCACGATTATGTTATGCTCTTTCCCGTAAATATTTGTCCTTTGTTGCCATTCCACCTCGAATATGACGCTCCGACTTGTTTAGGTCAAGTACCTTCCTCGCTTCTGCTGCCAAAGTCGGGTTTATGGACACCAGCCGCTCAGCGACATCTTTATGTACCGTACTCTTACTGATTCCAAATTTCTTGGCTGTCTGGCGCACCGTCGTATTATTCTCGATGATATAGTTAGCGATATCGATAGCTCGCTTTTCGATATACTCTTTCAAAAGAAAAACCCCTCAAGAATGCTTTGCTTCAATATATGAGCATTCTCAAGCGGTTATGACAACATTGCCGGTATCCCGTATATGATTATCTTCAATAAAAAGTAATGATTGACAGATTGACGGTCGTCAACCACGCATGTCCAAAGGGAGATGAATTCTCATAAAAGATAAGAAAAAGAGCCTTGTGGCTATTGAAATCTTTATTTTAGTAGTATATCTCATAAGTGCATGTGGATATTATGTATGGTTTGAATACAGTGAGCTTGCAGCTTTTCTTCCGATTCTTGCACCGGTGGCGGGATATCTTACGGTTTTCGCTCTTATCGATAAAAGTGAGCGAATCCATTTTCGTAAATTTCCCCGCAAAGAGGCCACCGTAGGTTTCCTGCTGCCGCTTGGATATATCTTACCGGCAATGATTGCCAGCCAGTTCAGAAAAATGGTAACGCTTGAGCAGTATCGCAGCCAAATGATGGCAGATCTGTATAAGCGCTATCTGATAGATGGACCGATTGAATATATGACACAATTATTTTGTCGAATGCTTGGGGACGATGAAGCTGCCAGACAATTTGCCTATGCTTTTTACAGTCCCATTTATATGCTCTACAGTGAATATGACCATGCCGCAGATAAGCAGAAAGTAATAAAAAGCTTAGAAAACATGTGGTGCATTTTATTGAGTATTTTGAACGCCTTAAAAATCATATCTGACAAGTTCGCAGTTTTTTATTCCGAATGCGGCGTATTCCTCATTGGTCATATCGTGAAAATATGAGTTGATTACCCGCGCAAGTCCATTGTGTGCAACCAGAATATAGGTCTTATCATCCGCCTTAATTTCATCCAAGAGGTTATAGATGCGCTGTGCCACCTGAAGCATAGATTCTCCGCCCTCGTATCTGCAGACAAAGCTTTCTTTTGCTTTCTTGAACTGTGCACCGTCGCGCGGAGTAGACTCCCACTTACCGAAATTCTGCTCGACCAAGCGCGGCTCCATGCGCCGTGGAATCCCGGTAATCTCTGAAATATGACGAGCCGTCTCAGCGGCCCGAATAAGCGGTGAGTACAAAATCTCGTCGGCATGAATACCGGCCTGTAGAATTTTTTCTCCCGTTTCAATTGCCTGTTGATGACCAAGCTGCGTTAATTCACTATCTGTTACGCCGCAGATTTTGTTTTCCACATTCCATACAGTTTGTCCGTGTCTCACATAATAAAAATGTCCCGGCATATCTATCTCCTTTTTTCAAATTTTGCATTATCCTATTATCGAAGAGAAGCCCTGCAAACCGTGCAGAGCTTCTAACACTTGTTCATTATTTATTCGTCATACCGGATAACGCATCTGCCATCTCGTGAAGTTTTCCGATAATAATACCAACTTCCCCGGTAACTTTACTGTTCTCTGAGCTGATTGATAATGTCTCACTTGAGTGAGCAGTTACCTCCTCAGTTGCCGCTGAGATAGTCTCAATACCTCTGGTAATTACTTCGTTTGCCTGCGTTAATTCATGCATCATACTGCTTAGCTTTCCGGTCTGCTCATAGACTTCATCCGTCTTTTCGGTAATTGTTGCAAAGTGCTGTGCGGTATTACCTGCAACCTCATTCTGCTGTCTAGTGTTCTCTACCATTGTCTCAATCACATGGATGACTTCTTTGAGCTCATCTGAGATATTGTTAATCAGACTCGTAATGTCTTCGGTTGCCTGCTGCGTCTGGGTCGCAAGAGATGAAATCTCGCTTGCAACAACTGCAAATCCGCGCCCTGCTTCACCGGCTCTGGCCGCCTCGATACTTGCGTTGAGCGAAAGTAAACTTGTCTGTGATGTGACATTATCGATTACATCAATAATCGACTGCATCTGATCCGTATAAGTCTTTAATTTATCTAACTCCTCAGATACATTCTCATTCGCCTCATTGGAAAGATCCACATGCTTAATAAGTGCATCGATATTTTTATTTGAGACAGCCAACTCCTCGCGCGTCGCATCTAAGTGCTCGGAAATTTTCAAAGATACCTGCTCTACCTTCTGAATCGTCAGCTGAATCTCCTCGGTCTTTTGCATCTGAAGCTGAATGGATTCTGCGGTCTCACTTGTTCCCTGTGATACCTCCTCCATCGCAGACATCGTCTGCCCGGTCGTATTCTCAAGGATATTCATCTTGTTCGATAAGGTTCCGATATCAGTCGTAATCTGCTCCGATGCGAGAAGTACCTGCTCCATCAAATCTGCCACACGCTGCTTTTCATCCTCAACCGCCTGCATGCGTTCCTCATTTGCAGAAACAAGAATTCTTGTACTGAGTAACAGGTAGATTCCGAATACAATAATCGATGCAATTCGAATCTCAATATTCGGTAAATCTGCCGACTCTATCTGATGCGTCATTGCCAGATAAATAACCTGTGCAATATTCCCACCTGCAATCAATGCAATGTACACTCTCATCGTCCTGGAGTTATTCATCGGAATTAGCGTTACCGCTACAATAAACGCATATATGTATGCAACGGGAGATATGGTTGTAAAAATAATAAAATAATAGAAAATACAAAATCCGATTGACAGAATAATCTGCACCGCCTTGGATTCCTGCTTACGCTTGTAATCAATAAAGCACAGAAACCACGGCACAATCGCCAACAGACAAAATACTGCAAAGTATCCGACTGTCCTGCTCTTTTTCAAAACCTCAATGAGATATGACAATACCAAAATGACATTCATCACGCCATAACAAATGACTGCCAATCGGTTTGCACGAGCCTGCGCTGATAGCTTTCCCCCTTTAGCCATAGCAACCTCCTCTTTTGAATGACGGTTATCATGTTTTAACTGAATTTTCTATAAAATTATATCATATTTTCAGAACATTTACAATCCGACAATTCTCGTTCATAGCAGTCATATGCATGACCGAGCATCTCGCATTCTCCCACTTTTTCAAATCCCAGCTTTCGATACGCCCTTACCGCTCGCTCATTGGTGGGACACACCAGATAGTGTGCCCCTTGAAAACCCTTCTTTTTTGCCTCCTGCATCGCATATGCAAACAACTTTTTTGCAATTCCGCGGTTTTGGTAATCACCGCGTACGCCAAGTCTGGAAAACTCGACCGCAGGTTCTAACTCCCCCGACCAGCACGGCAGAGCTTTCACCGCTTCATCATCATCCAGACTGATCACGCCGATAATCTCGCCTTTGTCATTTCGAAGTCCAAGCAGTGCATCACGCGACAGGTCAAATAAAATCTCTTTCATGGTCGGATACTGCTCCGTCCACACACAGCCTTCTGTTCCTAAGACTGACCGGTATAATGCCAATATTTCATCCTTATCCGCTTCCGTTGCGTGAAAAAAGTGTTCGTACATCGTTGCTTCTCCATTTGATATCTTATCTCTATTACTTATCTGCTCTGAATCGTATATCCCCCATCCATATCACCGGTAATATCTAACCGGTACACATTTCCAAATGCCGCATCAACGGTGATTATCTGGTCGATGATCTGCTCATTTCCGTCAGTATCTGTTACCCGGATTTGTATCTCAATCGGTTTTGTACCGCTC
>JAQXMB010000130.1 GCA_029012425.1 bacterium
GCTTGCACTTGCCAAGCTCGTGGATTATACCAACCAGGGCTGTGCAATGGCAGAAGGCAGAGAACAGGCAGTATTCTTCAGAGACTATGTGAAGGTTACGATGGATGAGCTTCGCATCCCGGTAGACAAGCTTGAGATGATCGTGGATAAGGAACTGTGGCCGATGCCTTCCTATGGAGATCTGATTTTTGAAGTATAGAAGATAGGAATCAAATAAATAAGAAAAAATGCTTTGAGAAGACATGACATCTAATCAAAGCATTTTTTTTGGCTGAATATATTAAAACAACACTACTTCCCCATCCAATATGGCATACAGTACCTCGTCGCCGACTTCCAGTCTGGCCTGCCCATTGGTTCCGGAGACAAGTTCCTTTTGCAGTGCCGACAGCTGCTCGCTTGGAACCATCGTCCTTATGCTGACACCGTCGGTGTAGATGGTATCGAGAGTGGTGATGGATGACTGCGCAAGGATATATTGGATTTTTCCGAGGAAGGTGTAATCTGTATGAATCATAAGCTCGAAACCGTGATGGCGCTCGAGGATCGTGGAGTTTTTCAGCCCCTCCTGAACGGACTTCTGATATGCGCGAACCAGTCCGCCGGTGCCAAGCAGTGTGCCGCCAAAATAGCGGGTTACAACAACGGCAACATTGTGAATATCCTCGCGAAGAAGCACATCAAGCATCGGCCTTCCCGCGGTTCCGGAGGGCTCGCCGTCGTCGTTACAACGGGTATTTTCGTGCTTTTCACCAATCGTAAAGGCTGTGCAGTTATGTCTCGCATCCCAGTATTCTTTTTTCTTTTTTGAAAAAAAAGCAATTGCTTCTTCTTCTGAGGTCACGGGGCAGACACTTGCAATAAAACGGGATTTCTTTTCTTCAATTTCTCCGACGCCACCTTCATAGACAATCTTTACACTTCCTTCACTCATGTCAGATTTTCCTCCCTTTGATGAATAAAGTATATCATTCCAATGCAAAGTTTACAACAAAGAGAAGAATTGGTATAATAATAACAACTGTGAACATTTGTAGCTAGGAGGTAGTAAATGAACTATGGCAAAGAGGGAGCCAAAAAGCAGGCGCGCAAGCTGTCCGCGAAAACTCCCAAGGTATTACGAAAGTTCAAAGTGCTAATTTATAAAATACTATTAGTTGCAGCCTTCGCGCTTGCAGTAGGGATTGCATTTACCGGTTTTGGTATATATCGTGGAATTATTGATTCCTCACCGACGATTGAAGCAATGGATGTAACACCGACCGGATATCTGTCGACGGTGCTTGATACACAGGGCAATACGACAGCGACACTCGTAGCATCCGGCGCGAATCGTGTGTATGTCACAATCGATGAAATCCCTGAGGATTTACAACATGCATTTGTCGCGATTGAGGATGAACGATTTTATGAACACAATGGCATTGATATCAAAGGTATTTTGCGTGCGGGTATACATGGCCTGACAAGTGGCAGATTCAATCAGGGTTGTAGTACCATTACCCAGCAGCTGCTGAAGAACAATGTATTTACAACCTGGACGACGGATAAGGGTTTTGCAAAAGTAGTCCGTAAGCTGCAGGAACAGTACCTTGCAATTGAGCTTGAGAAAAAAGTAAACAACAAGGACTGGATTCTTGAAAACTATCTGAACACGGTGAATCTCGGACAGAACAGTCTGGGTGTACAGGCTGCGGCAATGCGTTACTTTAATAAGGATGTATCGGAGCTGACCTTATCTGAGTGTGCGGTAATCGCCGGTATTACGCAAAGCCCTGAGGCGTTAAACCCGATTAAAAATCCGGAAAAGAACGCAGCGCGTCGTGAAGAAGTGCTTCAAAAGATGGAGGAGCAGGGCTATATCACAGCAGAGCAGCATGAGGAAGCGTTGGCGGATAAGGTTTACAAGCGAATAAAAAAAGTAAATATCAAGAAGACCGAGGAGAACAGCCACATTAACTCTTACTTTGTGGACGAGCTTACCAAACAGGTAATCGAAGATCTGATGGATCGTCTTGGTTATACGCAGGCAGAAGCATATCGTGCACTTTATAACAGCGGACTAACCATTTACTCCACACAAGATCCCAAGATTCAGGCGATCTGTGATGAAGAGGTGAACAATCTTGAGAATTATCCGACAGATCCACAGGTATCATTTAACTATCGGCTGACCATCCAGAAGGCAAACGGCGATTTTGCGAATTATGATGAGCACACGATGCTTGCATATTATCAATCATCAAATAGCAGCTATGATATCAACTTTGCGTCGAAGGAAGATGCGCAGGCCGCAATTGATGCATACAAGGAAGAAATCATGGAGCCGGGCGATATCATTGTTGAGGGTGGCGAGTCGCTGACCTTTACCGTTCAGCCACAGGCTGCACTTACCATAATCGACCAGAGCACCGGGGAGGTAAAAGCAATTGTCGGTGGACGAGGTGACAAGGTCGCAAACCGTACGCTTAACCGGGCAACCGAATCGACCAGACAGCCCGGATCAACCTTCAAGGTGCTGGCAGCCTATGCCCCTGCGCTTGATGCAGCCGGAATGGGACTTGCGACTGTTGAAGATGACGCTCCATATACCTACGCAAATGGAACAACACTTCACAATTATGATAATCGTTATCGTGGATTTACAGATTTTAGAACCGCAATCACATATTCCATCAATGTCGTGACCGTAAAGTGTCTGACTGATATTGGAATTGAAAACGGATATTCATACCTACAGGATTTTGGATTCACAACGCTGACCGATAGTGACAAGGTTCAGTCGCTTGCACTCGGAGGCGTGACAAACGGTGTAACAAATCTGGAGCTTACTGCCGCATACGCAACCATTGCAAATGCGGGAACATATACGAAGCCTCGTTTTTACACCAAGATTTTGGATCATGATGGAAATATTCTAATCGACAATGAACCGGAGAACCGTACGGTATTAAAGCCTACTACGGCGTGGCTTTTGACAGATGCGATGAAGGATGTCATCACACGGGGAACCGGAACCCGCTGCAGGTTTGAAGGAATGACACTGGCAGGAAAGAGTGGTACGACAACCAAGAACAGAGATGCATTATTTGCCGGATACTCACCGTATTATACCTGTGTGGTATGGGGTGGCTTTGATGATAATACACCGCAAAACGGAGGGGCGACCAGCTATCCGAAGATGATATGGAAGGCTGTCATGCAAAGACTTCATGAGAATCTCGAAAATAAGGATTTTGAGAAGCCGGATGGAATCGTATCATGCAGTATTTGCAGTAAATCCGGTAAGCTTGCAATCCCCGGAGTTTGTGATCATGATCCGCGCGGGTCAATGGTTAAGAGAGAGTATTTTGCAGAGGGAACGCAGCCGAAAGAAACCTGTGATGTGCATGTAGAGATTAAGATCTGTAAAGCATCCGGTGAGCCGGCCGGCCCGTACTGCCCGGAAGAAGAGTTGGAATCTGCTGCATACATTACAGGCGGATCTGCCGGAACGGAGGACAGTGAGTACCTGGTGCCGGAGAATTTGAGCACAAAGACCTGCTCGGTTCATTCAAGTCCTGAGAGAGAGGAAACAGATATCGAAGGTGATATCAACTTACCACCTCCCTCGGAAGAAGATGAGGAGGAACCGGTGGAAGAGGAACCGGATGATTCACATACCGGATTGGAAGGCTCGGATCAGGTGATTATTTTTCCCGATGAAGTATCGGATTAGTTAGATGGATATCAAATGAGAGGTACAATAAAACGATGAAAAAAGGATTTGACAACGACCGGTATTTACAGATGCAGGCAGAGCATATCAGAGAGCGAATTTCAATGTTCGACAATAAGCTGTATCTGGAATTCGGAGGGAAACTATTTGACGATTATCATGCATCCCGCGTGCTACCCGGATTTGAGCCGGATTCTAAACTGCAGATGCTTGTTCAGCTGAAGGAACAGGCTGAGATTGTAATCGTCATCAGTTCAGAGGACATTGAGGGCAATAAGATTCGGGGGGATTATGGAATTACCTATGATTTGGATGTGCTTCGTCTGATTGATGCGTTTCAGGAGCGGGGCTTATTTGTAGGAAGCGTTTGTCTTACAAAATTTGCAGGGCAGCCTTCCGCTGAAAAGTTTGAAAAACGATTGGAGGAATTGGGCATCCGTTCCTTCCGACATTATAATATTCCGGGATATCCGAGCGATGTTGCGCGAATTGTCAGTGATGAGGGATATGGAAAGAATGATTATATCGAGACGACAAGACCACTTGTTGTGATTACGGCTCCCGGTCCGGGAAGCGGTAAGATGGCGACCTGTCTGTCGCAGCTCTATCATGAGCACAAGCGTGGCGTGAAAGCCGGGTATGCAAAATTCGAGACCTTCCCGATTTGGAACTTACCGTTAAAGCACCCGGTGAATCTGGCATACGAAGCGGCGACGGCTGATTTGAATGATGTGAACATGATTGATCCGTTCCATCTTGAGGCCTACGGACAGACAACCGTAAATTACAACCGTGACATAGAGATTTTCCCGGTCGTAAATGCAATGTTTGAATTGATTGTAGGAGAAAGTCCTTACAAGTCTCCTACCGATATGGGTGTGAATATGGCAGGAAATTGTATCATAGATGATGAAGCCTGCTGTGATGCATCGAAACAGGAAATCATTCGAAGATATTTGAAATGCCTTTGTGACATGAAGCGTCATGGAGAATCAAAGGATAACAAATATAAGTTGGAGCTTTTGATGAAGCAGGCCGGCATTACTCTTGAGGATCGAGCGGTTTCGGTTCGCGCACTGGAGCGAGAAGCACAGACCAATCATCCGGCAGCGGCAATTGAACTGCCGGATGGAACGATTGTCACCGGAAAGACCAGTGATTTACTTGGCGCTTCTGCAGCAGCTTTGATGAATGCACTAAAAGTATTGGCGGGAATTGATCATTCAGAAAAACTGATTGCACCGGAGGCCATCAGACCGATTCAGAGACTGAAGACGGACTATCTGGGAAGTAGAAATCCAAGACTTCACACGGATGAGATTTTGATTGCGCTATCATCGACAGCAGAACAGAGTAAGCTTGCAGGACTCGCATTAGAGCAGCTTCCAAAGTTAAAAGGCTGTGAGGCGCATTCAACGGTTTTGCTTTCATCCGTTGATGAACAGATTTTCAAGAAGCTGGGAATTCAGCTGACCTGTGAACCGAAATACGAAGAAGTGGATCGTATGTATCATAAACACTAATTTTTGAACAAAGGAGAATGTGGGATGGAGAA
>JAQXMB010000131.1 GCA_029012425.1 bacterium
GGAAAATGAGAGATTGCAGAACTAAGTCACAAAAAGAGCCGGCAAAAGTGACCGGAAGCTGAGAAAATGGAAAACATAACCAACATGGGATTGGTTGGACGAAGATATATGTATTATTAGGGTTGGAATCTCCGAATGATACTGTATTTTGAGGAGATAAAGATCAATTGATGTCAGGGTTGATGGCAAAATTGTGATTGTTGGGATTAAGAAGCGTAATCATGAAAAAGAAAAAGACCCTCAAACTCTTGACAAATCAAGAATTTGAAGGTCTTTCGTGCGGATAACAGGACTTGAACCTGCACGGGGTTGCCCACTAGAACCTAAATCTAGCGCGTCTGCCAATTCCGCCATATCCGCAAAAACGGCGTCAATGAGCGTCTGCCTATAAATGAACAAGTTCATTTATCAGGAAATCCGCCATATCCGCAAAAACGGCGTCAATGAGCGTCTGCCTATAAACAAACAAGTTCATTTATCAGGAAATCCGCCATATCCGCAAAAACGGCGTCAATGAGCGTCTGCCTATAAATGAACAAGTTCATTTATCAGGAAATTCGCCATATCCGCAATACTGCAAAAACAAATTCGACACTTTATTACTATAATGATTGTGAAAGCGTCTGTCAATGTTTTTTGCTTCGCAATTTTTAATTGAAATTTTTTATCCGAAAAATTATCATCATGGTTTTTGCCGACATTTTACTTTGCATTTTCTTTCGGCATCGATATAATAATAACAGAAGAAACGGAGGAATTTACAATGAGAGACTATTTACAGGAATTTTTGCCGGATTTGGACGAGTTTCGCGAGAAAACAATGAAGTTCTATGACGGCGAGATGAGTGTTGCTGAATACAAGGGATTTTCGGGTGGTTTCGGAAGTTATGCGCAAAGGGGCGGACAAAAGCATATGCTCCGTCTTCGCATGGCAGGCGGAAGATTGACGAAGGAGCGTTTGAAATTTATTGTGGAAGCGCAGAAAAAGTATGGCATTGATACAATAAAGATTACAACCTGCCAGTCGATTCAGCTTCACAATCTGGAAGCGGCAGATTTGTGTGAGTTAATTGAACAGGCATGGAAGGCCGGAATGATTTCCAGAGGAGGCGGTGGAGATTTCCCTCGTAATGTGATGGCATCTCCGCTTTCTGGTGTGCAGCAGGATGAGTATTTTGATGTGATGCCCTATGCAATTGAGATGGGCGAATATCTGATGCAGTTTATCAAGGCGAGAAAGTTTCCCAGAAAGCTTAAGGTCTGTTTCTCAAACGGTCCGAAGAATGAGCCGCATGCTACTTTCCGTGATCTTGGATTTGTTGCAAGAGAGGATGGCAAATTTGATGTGTATATTGCAGGAGGACTTGGAAATAAGCCGGCGCTCGGCGTGAAGGTTGCTGAGGCGGTGGAACCGACCAGGATTCTTTATTATGCCAAGGCGATGGTCGAGACATTTATCGCGCACGGCAACTATGAGAACCGTGGAAGAGCAAGAACCCGTTTTATGCAGGATACACTCGGTGTTGACGGGTTGAAGGAAGCATACCTTGGAAAGCTTCAGGAAGCATTGGACAGCGAAAATCTTGATATAGAAATCACACCGGTTGCTGTAGACAAGCGCACAACTAAGGACCTTCTGAGCGATCGCCGTGTGGTTGCTCAGAAACAGGATGGTCTGTATGCAGTGTTCTATCAGCCGATCGGCGGCTTTTTGCCGGTGGATAAGCTTGCTGAAATCTACGACGCGGTTAAGGATATGGAGGCCGTGGAGCTTCGCCTGACTCCTGAGGAGGGTCTGTATTTTATCAATTGTAATTCGATGGAAGCACAGAAACTGCTTGCTCTGACTGAGGATGGAGCAGCCAATCTTTTTGAGACATCGGTAGCCTGTGTGGGATGCACCATCTGTCAGGTTGGTGTCGGTGATTCTTCGGGAATGTTAATGAAGTGTGTGGAACGCGTGCGCAAGGAGAACTTTGCAGACGGTGTGCTTCCTCAGATTCATATCAGCGGATGTCCGTCATCCTGCTCTGCACACCAGATTGGAGCAATCGGTTTCCGCGGGGCAGTAAAGCAGACTGCGGATGGTCCGAAGCCTGCATTTGCAATTGGAATCGGTGGTACTCCGTTGCAGGGAGAGGAAAAGCTCGCTGAGGTTGGAAAAGCAATCACGGTTGAAGAAATTCCGGAATTTCTTGTCGAGCTTGGAAAGCTGGTATCTGATGCGAAGACAACATATGACAAGTGGAGCAAAACGCACGAAGAGGAATTGCTTGCATTAGTCGAGAAATATACAGCTTAAAAACAGTAACGATTTGAAAACCGATAATAAGTGAAAATGTTACTACATGAGGAGGAATTTCGTTATGAAGAAGAAACTTGTTTCAATGATGTTAAGTCTATGTATGCTTCTTTCGACGGTTTCTGTTTTGACTTGCGTAAAACCGTATGAGGTCAGGGCGGAAGAAGTTGCTTATATTTACTATCCGACTGACAGCAAAGATGTCTCTGATAGCACCGGTGATGACGGGAATGAATTGCCTGCACAGATTCCTTATGATCTTGCAACGGTAGAAACTGCCGAGAAGAGTATAAAACAGCTTGAGAAAAGTCTGAATGATTTTAATAAGGAGTTGAAGAAACTCCATAAGGAGCTTGATAAGAGCAAGAAGAATTTTGACACGATTAAAAAATATTATAAGCAGACAAAAGCAACATTAAAGAATCTCGAAAATGCTTTGGGACAGGCTGACAAGGATTTAAATGAGGTTCGTGAAACAGTATATCTGATTGACGAGTATTTAGAACCTGAAATGCATTTTGAGCCGGTGCCTGAGGAATTGGCAGAACAGGCCAGAAAAGATCGGACGCAGACGAAAGATTTTTTACAACAGGCCAGGGAAACGGTCAAAAGCAAAAAAGATAAGGTGACTATTGCCACGAGACAATTTGAGAAAGCTACGAACCGCTATAAGTATGCCAAGAAAATAAAGAATTCGAAAACCATTAAGACAAAGCAGAAGCTTGACACGGAAAGTATTGAGTTTTCAAATAAGTATGACGGTTATGAGGACTATGTGAAATACGGCATTTACGATAATGCAGTAGTTCGTGCGGAAATCAAAGCATTTAATGAGTATAGAGCAAAGAAAAAACTGCCAAAAGTAAAACTGAATCAGAACTTGAGCAAGGCAGCTGCAATGTTGGCATTGGAATATACCGTTGGAGCTGATTATATTGTCGATGGTGTGATTGTATCCGGCTCACAAAATCATATCAGACCGGACGGAAGTCGTTACACAACGGCACTCAAAGAATGCGGTGTAAAGAATTTTTCTTATGCGCCCATCATCTGTATCAAATATTCAAATCGAACAGAGAGTTTTATGAAACATGTTACGGAAGACTATCGTAGCTGGTACGACTTCGTGGTAGATAGCAAGAAAATCAAAGAATTTGGTATGGGTTACTATGCTACCTCGGATGGAAGTCTGGAAACATGGATTCTGCTTCCGATTGAAAAATAAAACATATTGATTGCAAAGGCACTTACCGTATTGATGCTGGTAAGTGTCTTTTTTGTCGTATAGGAAATTCCCCGGAGTTCTGAATCGGTTAAAAAATTGTAACTATTCAGACCGCATCTCGATTTCGCTAAAGCTTCATCTCGATGTGGCTTCTTGCCAAAGAAATTTCCATAAATATCGTTGTTTATGCAAGCATAACCCCGATATTTAATGAAAATTGCCTTGGCTCTGAAT
>JAQXMB010000132.1 GCA_029012425.1 bacterium
CCTATACGACAAAAGCCTCCGGCAGGGTGCACGATGTCCTGTGGACACCGGTTTTGCACCGACCGAAGTGAAACGGAGACTGCGCACCTCGCGGAGATGAAGTATATGCTTCGCATACCGCTCGGGCGCGAAGAATGCGCAAAGCGCATTCTTTTTTATACTGCTCAGCAAACAATGCAGGCAACTCTTATGTCGCAAGGTAAGGAGGAAAAAATGGAGATTTTAAAGACAGAAGGAATTATGAAAATATATGGTTCCGGCAATACTGCCGTGCATGCGCTGCGCGGTGTGGATCTTTCGGTTGAAAAGGGAGAGTTTGTGGCGATTGTAGGAACCTCGGGAAGCGGAAAGTCCACGCTTTTGCATATGCTCGGCGGACTGGACCGTCCGACAGATGGCAAGGTCATTGTGGATGGAAAGGACATTTTTTCCCTGAAGGATGAGGCGCTGACCATTTTTCGAAGAAGAAAGATCGGTTTTGTATTTCAGGACTACAATCTGGTTCCCGTGCTCAATGTCTATGAGAACATTGTGATGCCGATTGAACTGGATGGAGAGAAGATCGATAACGATTTTGTGGAGGAGGTTGTGCGTGTGCTTGGACTTGATGCAAGATTAAATGCACTGCCGAGCCAGCTCTCCGGCGGACAGCAGCAGAGAGTAGCGATTGCCCGCGCGCTGGTGGCAAAACCCGCAATCATTCTCGCAGACGAGCCGACCGGAAATCTTGACAGCAGAACGAGTCAGGATGTGTTAAGTCTTCTCAAGGTGACAAGCCAGAAGTTCGCACAGACGATAGTGATGATTACCCACAATGAGGAGATTGCCCAGATGGCAGACCGCATCATCCGCATCGAGGATGGACAGATTGTTAGGGGGTAATGGGAAGTGAAAGTAAAAAACAGAAAACTAATACGAAAGCTGAGCTTCAAATCCATGCTTGCAGCCCGAAAAAAAGGAGCAATCTGCATCTGTGCGATTGCGCTGACAAGTGTTTTGTTCACCACGCTGTTTACCATGGTCATGTCGCTCAATGCAACCTATCAGAACTATCAGTTCAAGATGGTAGGCGGATACAACCACGGAGCGTTCAAGGCGGTCTCAGAGGAGCAGATTGAAAAAATCAGTGCGCATCCGAAGGTAAAAGAAACCGGTGCACGAACGATCGTCGGAATCGCGATGGAAGAGCCTTTTGCAGATGTGACGGCAGAGGTTAGCTACATGGAAGAAAATAACATGAAGTGGACCTATTCCCTTCCTACCACCGGCCGTATTCCGCAAAAGGGCAACGAGGTTGCGATGGATACAAAGGCGCTTGAGCTGTTAGGCGTAAAGCCGCAGCTTGGAGCGAAGGTGACGGTTCCTTATCAGGTGATGGATAAGGAGCAGCTAGGAGAAAAACGGGCCGATGAATTTGTGCTTGTCGGATACTGGGAATATGACAATATGATGCCGGTTCATTTTATCAATGTGTCCAAGGAATACCAAAAGGCTGTCGAACAGGAAGCGATAGCATCCGGAATGAAGCCGTTTCGAACGGATCTAAATGTCATGATGGCATCGTCCTATAATATCGAAAAACAGATGCAGCAGGTCGATACGGATCTTGGGTATGATTGGGAATCATATGCAAAAGAAAACTCGGTTCGTATCGGCGTGAACTGGGGGTATACCTCTGAGCAGCTTGCCGCATCGCTGGATGCACAGAGTGTCATTGCAGTTGCCGCATTTTTGATTCTCATAATATTTACCGGGTATCTGATTATCTATAACATCTTCCAGATTTCGGTTGTGGGAGATATCCGGTATTACGGACTGTTAAAAACAATCGGAGTGACGCCCAGACAGCTTCGAAGAATCATTCGCTATCAGGCATGCTTCTTATGTATCGGAGGCGTTCCGCTGGGATTGTTGATCGGTTACGGAATTGGAGCAGTCTTAACACCGTTCGTGCTCAAAAGTACAACCTTTGAGGCATCCTGTATGACAATCAGTACCTCGCCGGTTATCTTTCTTATGTCAGCAGTCTTTTCCGTTGTGACCGTACTGATTTCCTGTGCAAAGCCGGGAAGGATGGCAGGAAAAGTATCGCCGATTGAAGCAACCCGGTATACACAGGTCGTTCAGACGAAGAAAAAAAGTCGTTCGTCAAGAGGCGCAAAAGTGTACCAGATGGCATTTGCGAATCTTGGAAGAAATCGGAAAAAGACCGTACTTGTTGTCGTCTCTCTGTCGCTTGCGGTGGCACTACTGAATATCCTGATGTCCTTTGTCAGCGGGTTCGATGTGGAAAAGTATCTGCAGGAGGCAACCTGTGCTGATTTTATCGTAAGCAGTGCAGATTATTTCCGGTGCGAATCAAGCGAAAGTTTTATCACAGACGAGCAGATGGATCTCGTGAGGGCGCATACCAATGCGTCGCTTGGCGGATGCGGTTATACCGGTTACGGATCCGTAAAAGCCTGGATGGATAAAGCGGCATGGGATATGGATGCAGATTACTATATGTCTCCGGATACAAAAGAGCAAATGAAGGAGCGGATGGACTGTAAGGATGGAAAAATCCTGTCAAACATGATGATTGAAGGCTTTGATACCGAATTGTTGTCGAAGCTATCCGTCATCGAAGGTGATATTACACCACTTCAGGAAAACGATTCGAAGTATATTGCATTAGATGTAGATGTGGACGAATACGGGAGAGTGTCTTCGCCGGAGTACTATCCTGAAATTGGCGAGAAGCTGACCGTCATCTATACAGACAGCCACTATATCGATTCAAGAACCGGAGAACCGGCAGATGCAGATACACCGTGGGAATATGCGACGGAAGTAATTGATGATGCACATGAGAAGACATATACGGTGTGCGCATATGTGGATGTGCCGTATGCGATGGGATACCGCTATTATCGAATGGGGTACGCGGCAGTTCTTCCGGTTGAAATATTTAAGCAGGACAGCGGACAGCGGGTATTTCCGTTATTCTATCTGTTTGATACACCGGATGAAGAAACAGAGCGTGAAGCAGAAAACTATCTTGCCGGTCTTACGCAAGGCAATGATGAGTTAAAGTATGAGAGCAAAGCAATCAAACGGGCAGAATTCGAGGAGTTTCGGAATATGTTTCTCATCGTAGGCGGCGCACTTTGTGTGATCATAGAGCTTATTGGAATGCTGAATTTCTTCAATGCCGTCATGACCGGAATTCTTGCGAGAAGAAAGGAATTTGCCGTGCTTGAAGCAATCGGAATGACCAAGCGGCAGCTTCGGCAGATGCTTATCTACGAAGGCTTGTTTTACGCAGTCGGTTCCGGTGTGATTGCGCTTGTCCTCTCACTGGCCATTGAGCCGTTTGTAATCAGTACCTTGCAAAAAATGTTCTGGTTCTACTCGCCGAACTATACGGTTTTGCCGGTGGTTGTCTCACTGCCGCTGTTTGCATTGCTCGGCTGGCTCATTCCAACACTTCTGAATGGGCAGCTGAGAAAGCATAGCGTGGTGGAGCGGCTTCGAACCGTGGACTAAGATTACTGATTCAGAAAACACAGCAGATATTGGCCTGTAGTTGAACATAAATTATGAGGAAAGAAGCAGCGGCCCATCATTGCGGAATGACAACAAACACCTCAAAAATACCGTTTTCATGGTTGATGGTAACAGTTCCGTTATTTCGTTCTACAATTTCCCTTATGGACTTAATTCCAAATCCATGGGCGGAACTATGATGGGTCTTGCTTGTCCTCGATGTGTCAACAGTAAGGAGGCAGCTGTTTACGATTTTTATGACAAATAACCCTTTTGCGCACGATAGATCAAGCCTGATAAAGCGCGAAGTATCCGGCTTGAGACAGCCTTCAATTGCGTTATCCAACAGATTTCCGACCAGTGCACATAAATCGGTCGGGCTAAGCGCAGGCTCATCTTCAAGCGAGATATCATAATGAAAATCAATGTGAGTGGTCTCAATATAATCATATTTGGAGCCAAGCAGTGCATTGATG
Source organism: bacterium (assembly GCA_029012425.1). Taxonomy (GTDB): domain Bacteria; phylum Bacillota; class Clostridia; order Lachnospirales; family Lachnospiraceae; genus W0P33-017. The sequence continues at coordinate 4,005 of JAQXMB010000132.1, forward strand.
ACAGAATTGCGGCAAAAGGAGATTGGCTTTGCAATGGACCGGTCAGACAGCAGCTTGTTGACATAGTCCTTCATCTCATGCACAGGCAGGTTGGCAAGAACCTGAAGGTGATTATTCAGGTCATGCCGGAACTGTCTGATCTGAAACATCTGGTTTTCCATATTTTTGTAATACTTTTCATTTACTTCTGACAGCATCTGTTTTTCTTCCAACTGCGATGCCTTATAGAGCGCAGCGATTGCATACAATATCCCGACGACAGATAATATGATGATTACAAGAATACAGATAATTGTCCGCGCAATAGATGCGGATAATTTGTAATTATCATCCGGGACAATAATCAGTGATAAAAGTACCAGAAACGGAATGCAGGAAATCAGAAGAAGAATATTCCAGTATCTCTTGGGCAAATCAAAATCTTTCGGAATGTTCAGTTTTAATACAAGCAGATATAATGAAATCCAAAAGAACAGCTTTACACCGACCATCAGTGCGATGTCAACAAATGCATCGCGTTCAAAGCGAATGAAAGAGTCGGAGATACAGCTGATTGCAAAGGGAGCAGTAGAGAGTGTGAAGCCAATGGTCAGCTTTTTCTCA
>JAQXMB010000133.1 GCA_029012425.1 bacterium
GACAAAAATACTGATTGTGATAAAAATTACTTTGTTTTTTTTCAATTCTTTCTTTAACATGACCAATCTCTTTTCTTACCAGGTTTATTGATACTCTACTAATTCAAGTTGGTTGCCCAAAGGTGACGGTATCCCATCAAACTGTCACCTCCAGTTAACAACATCATACTACAGAAATAGCTTCATAACCATTTCTTTTCTAATAATAAGAAAAGAAAAGAAATAAAGTTGTAAGCAAAACTTACAACTTTATTAAGAAAATGTCTATTATTTTAGTTTACATGTGGCAACTCGCTCAAATCCCTGATTCATGTCATAGACCAGAATCAAGCCTTCCCGCACAAGGTACAATTTATCTCCGATATACAGATTTCGATAATCGTCTGCCGCATAGTATCCATTTTCTTCCTGCAAGGCGTCCTTAGCAACGCTTTTTAGTTTTTCGTCTTCGACTGTAAAAATCCTCTGTGACAGCTTCATACTCTCACCTTTATCGCAGGTCATAAATGCAATTACATTTTTCTTACTGTCAGCAAGCAGCGCTTTATAGTTATATTGTGCCGGCGCATAGCAGGCATCGTCTATGACATACTTCGCGCTTTCCTTCACCGCTGTCGGATCTGAGATATCATATAGCGATACTTTTATTCCAACAAACTCACTGTCCTTTTCCTTGCGCTCCTCGCCCACACCAATCAAATGTGTGTCATCCCAAAATTGCAGGTAATCAGAAAATCCCGGGATTTCCAGCTCTCCAATCAATTTCGGATTTCTCGGATTTGAAAAGTCGACCGTAAACAGCGGGTCCATATTCCGGTAAGTCACAAAGTAGCCGATTTCGTCTACAAACCGCGCTGCATAAACCGTTTCGCCATCTGCGATATGCTCTATTTTTCCGCAAATTTTTAACTGTCCATCGAGTACATATAACTGATTGGTCGGACCGTTTTGTGTAAAATCGGTCGTTAATACATACACGAATCCATCTTTATTCTCATGAATTGCAAATGTATCCTCGATATAACCCGGCACTGCTTCCGCGCACTTTGCAGTGATTCTTCCGTCACCGATTGCAAATTTTGTGAGCTTGGTGCGGTTTCTCTCACTTGCCATATCGTAATCCGAGCAGTACAAAAGAATCGTATCCCGCGTCACATACAGGGTGGAATAGCCGCAGAAAATTAATTTCTGATCAACTACCTTTTCCGGTTCTTTTACATCTACCGATGCAAGCAACACACCTTGTTCGGTTCCGTTTTTCGGTAAATAGATGCAATTCTCCGGAATCGTCTGACCTTGAATCTTGGGCAAATTTTCTTTCACAGCTTCCGGCGTAAGGGTTTTTTCGTGTTGCTCCTCTTGATTTTGTACACCTTCACCCTCGGGAAACACATCGTCCACCCTCAGATAGGGATAACATACAGGATAACCGTAATTGGTGCACAGATACAGCTGATCACCGATCTTTCGCGAGGTTTGATAGCCTCCGTCCTGTGTAAATGTGCCAATCAGCTGTGCGTTGCCCGGAGCTGTAATATCGTAAGTAAGCACCTTGGTGTGCACCTGATTTGACCATCCCGGAGCAAAAGCCATGTCCACCATCACTTTCTCTTTCGCATAAATATCTGCATCTGCAAAACCGTCCGTATCCTCGGTCTGAACAATCAAAAGCAGGCGAGTGTCTGATACATACATCTCCACAATCCGATCCATATTGCCTGCAAAGTCCGGTTGAATACTTGTGATCTGCTTTGGCAGCTCTCCGGTTGCATCCACAATCTGTACCTTATCGTTTGTAGCGATGTAAATATATTTGCCATCGGTCTTTACAATATCGCTCTCGTCTACACCGGTCACCTGAAGGTTGGTTGTGGAGTAATCCGCCGTTTTGCTCTCTGACGGATTGAGCGAGGCCTCCTTGTCAGACATCACGGCGCCATTCATCATAATGGAGTCTTCTGATGCAGCCTCCTCTTTTACAGCCGCGTCTGTCCCATATTCCATCGTTCCTTCCGCATAGGTCCAAACGCGAGCATCGGTCAGCTTCTTTAACATATCAAAGACCTCATGATAGCCGGAAGCCAGATGATAATCACCCAGTACTTGAACAGGTTCTTCCGCTTCTGTTTCGACTACTTCAATTGATTCATTTTCCTGCTGATTTTGTGTTGTCATCTGATTGCTCGTTTGCAAGGAACCGGAACCATTTGCCGCAGCATCAGCTACCGGTACTTCCTCCTTCACCGGAGTGATACCTTGACGATTTGCCACGCCCAGCGCCCCTAAAGATACTACCAGAACGATTGCTGCAGCCGCAACTCTGCTACCGTTACTAACCAGCCGAAATCTTCTTTTCCTTTCCTTCCCAATCGAGTTTCCTGCGACCTGTTCCTTCTGCTTGGCAGTTGCTTTTTCCGTCTCGATACGCATGCGAATCTGATCCGGCTCCAGTTCCTTTGGTATTTCTACGGCTTCTGCTTCCTTTCTTATTTGTTCTATCAATCGATTCTCTTCCATTTTTGTCAAACCTCCTTCAACACTTCACCGATGTGCCGTAAAGCCCGGCTTTCTCTTGAACGAACCGTATTTGCGTTCATATGTAACAGCTTCGCCACTTCCTTTGTTTTGTATCCGGCAAATACATGTAGTCCAACAATCAACCGGTCCATCTCCGACAGCTTCATAAATTCTTCCCGCAGCTGTAGCTGTTCCGGCGTCGTCATGCATTCCGGTGCCTGCAAGGTATCTGAAAGCATTTCGCTTAGTTCCGCGGGGCGATTGGCATACTCGCGCATTTTTGCCCTGCATTTGTTGGACAAAATGGAAAACATCCAGCTTCTGAAGGCTTCATCCCTTTTTAGCATTCCAATTGATGCCCATGCATCCATCACGGTATCGCTCACCGCATCCTTTGCGTCCTCCACATGTTTTAGCATATAATACGCAAAATGATACAAATCTCTATAGATTTCCTTATACAGTTCCGTAAACGCATCCGCATCGCCGGCTTTTGCTGCGCGGACCAATTCCTCTTTTTTCATATCATCCTCCGGAGTGCTTTCATCTGTAAACGCAATGTTTTCATCATTGTGTTTACATGGAATAAGTGTCGATTGATTCTGTTTTTGTTGCATGCATTATAACATTTTTTTGAAAAACAGAATCACAAAAGGTAATGTTATCGAATTTTTAGCCAAAAAAGCCGCGGTAGTATAAATAATTACTACCACGGCATATTTGTTTGCAATATATCCGGCTGTTTTGTGTCAGTTCTTTTTTCTTATATCAAACACTCCTGAACATTCCCACAATCCTGATATCTCTCAGGACACTTTTCAGTCAAGATAATAGAATCTTCCATATTTCCGAATGTGACTGAGCTGACATTATCGAATTTCGTAGCGTCGCATAAAATATAACTCTTGCGACACTGCCCCAATGCGACCTGCTTTATCAGCGCTTCGTTCGCGTCAGGTGTCGTGAAACCCTCACCCCGGCTAACACCGTTTGTGCCAAAAAAGCCTTTTGTAAAATGATAACCTCGAAGCGTTTGAAGAGCCTGACTACCAACCACCGCCTCTGTAGAGCTTTTCAGTTCACCACCAATCAGATAAACATGCATTCCCCTCGCTGCCAGACGCTGTGCGTGTACAACTGCATTCGTGACAATTGTTGCACTCTTTTCTGTGATATATTCAATCATACAGCCAGTCGTTGTTCCTGCATCCAAATAAACAAAATCGGAAGGCTGTATAAGCGATGCTGCATAACGGGCAATCTGATGCTTCTCTGACACATTTCGATCCTGTTTCTGTTCTACGGTTGGCTCCTTTGATTCGAAAGTCATATCAGACGAAACAGCTCCACCGAACACGCGAACCAGTCTTCCCGCTTGATCTAATGCATTGATATCTCTTCGTGCTGTTGATTCTGATATATGCAGTAATTCACAGATTTCTGTTACCGTGATACTCTTTTTCTCCTCAATAAGCTTTAATATTTCTTCATAACGCTGCTCTGTTAACATATCTTACCTCATCCCTACAATCGGGTTTCACGGATAATTTTTCTTAAGGGGAGTATCCGTCCGGGGGATACAGATAATTCATCGACTCCCATTTTTAAAAACTCTCTGGTCAATTCTGTATCTGCGCCAAGTTCTCCACATATACCAACCCAAATGCCTATCTTATGTGCATTTTCCACAACCATGCGAATCATACGAAGCACTGCCGGATGATGCGGATCATAAAACTCATCCAATTTTGTATTCTGACGATCAATTGCCAATGTATACTGGGTCAAATCATTCGTTCCGATACTAAAGAAATCCACTTCTTGCGCAAGCAAATCGCTAATCATAACTGCAGCCGGCGTTTCTATCATAACACCCTGTTCCACTTCACCGTACGGTGTGCCCTGTGCATCCAGTTCAGCTTTTACTTCTGCAACTATTTCTTTTATTCGATGCACCTCTTCTACACTTGTAATCATCGGGTACATAATTGCAATTTTACCAAACGCACTTGCACGGAATAATGCGCGTAACTGTGTCTTGAAAATTTCCGGTCTGGTCAGACAAATTCGAATGGCGCGACACCCCATTGCAGGATTCTCTTCTTTTTCCATCTCAAAGTAATCGCATTGTTTGTCAGCTCCAATATCCAGTGTACGGATAATGATACGCTTGCCTGCCATGGTTTGTGCTACCTGCTTGTAAATCAAAAACTGTTCCTCTTCAGTAGGAAAATGGTCGCGTTCCAAATAAATGAATTCGCTTCGGAACAAACCAATACCACCTGCATCGTTTTGTATGACCGTTGCAAGGTCCTTGCTGTTTCCGATGTTCGCGTACAATAGTATCTTTTGCCCATCAAGCGTCACATTCTCTTTTCCCTTTAGGGTTTCTAACAACTCTTTCTGTTCTAAGAAGTCACGCTGTTTTTGCTCTAATTGCTTCATGGTAGCTTCGTCAGGTTCCACATACAGCCGTCCTGTTACGCCATCCACAACTGCAAATTGGTCATCTACCATCTCATCAAGCGTCATATTTGTTCCAACCAATGCCGGAATATTCATCGTTCGTGCCAGAATTGCGGTATGCGAGTTTAAGGAACCATGCACAGTTACAAACGACAGTACTTTACTCTTATCCATCTGAACGGTCTCAGAAGGTGCCAAATCTTCTGCAACAATAATCACAGCCTCATCAGCATTTACTGTCGCATCCATAGCTCCGGTCAAAATTCCCAGCACACGCTCAGAAATGTCTTTGACATCAGCTGCACGACCACGCATATAATCATCATCCATTGCAGCAAACATATCAGAAAAATTGTCTCCTGTCGCTGCTACTGCATACTCTGCATTCACATGTTCCGTACGGATAATGTTTTCTACAGATTCATTATAGTCATCATCCTCTAACATCATCTGATGTACTTCAAAAATTGCTGCATTTGTTTCGCCAATTTCATGAAATGCTTTGTCGTACAATTCCTGTAGCTGGTGCATTGCCTCGTCACGAGCACTTTGATAACGCATAAGCTCCGCATCAATATCTTCTATCTTTTGGCGTTTTACCTGCTTTTCATTCTTTTTGAATACGCGGATTTTTCCCATTGCAATTCCGCCCAAAACACTTTTTCCTTCATATATCCGCATGGCTATTCTCCTACAGATTCGCTTTCATAAATGCCTCAATTGCCTCGCAAGCGGCATCTTCATCTGCACCGTCAAAAGTTACGGTTACTTCATTGCCAGTCTTCACCGCCAACCCCATAAGACCAAAAATCTTCTTGCAGTCTCCGTTTTTTCCATCTTTCACTAAGGTAATCTTGCACTCGAATTTTTTTGCTTCTTTTACAAGTTCTCCTGCCGGGCGTGCATGAATTCCCTCTGGATCAGTAATGATATATTTAAATTCTCTCATTTTGATATTCTCCTTTTTTGTTCTTACCTAAACTAATCACATTCACCGCTCAATTCTGTGCGATTCATTCATTATACATAACTGTTCAGAACCCCTCCACGATATTCGCAAAACAATCCCGCTTTGCGGTCTCATGCTTCTTCAAAGCATCCTTTTTGCTCATATCGGGGGTGGTGACTCTATTTTATAGATTTTCCCGTGGTTCTGAATAGTTACCATTATACTATATTCTTCTTTAAAATGCCAAGTAACGCTGCAGATACTGCCGTTCCTGCAAGCAATGCGATAACATACATCCATGCATTTCCTACTACCATGAATACGAAAATTCCACCGTGCGGAGCCATTAGCGTACATTGAAATGCCATTGAGATTGCACCTGCAACTGCAGAGCCTGCGATACATGCAGGAAGTACACGCATCGGATCGGATGCCGCATAGGGGATTGCTCCCTCTGTAATAAATGCTAATCCCATAATAAAGTTCGTCGGACCAGCTTCCCGCTCTTCCTTTGTAAATTTGTTCTTAAATAGTAATGTAGCAACTGCAATTGCGAGGGGCGGTGTCATTCCACCAACCATAACCGCTGCCATAATGTCATAATTTCCAGCTGCAATTGCAGCAGTTCCAAATACATAGGCTGCTTTATTGAAGGGACCACCCATATCGATGGCCATCATTCCACCAAGTACCATTCCTAACAAAATCTTACTGGTCTGACCCATAGTAGATAACATGGTATTAAGTCCGGTATTGATGCCTCCCATCACAGGCTCCACAATAAAGTTCATAAATAATCCTACAATTAAAATACCAAATAGCGGATACAAAAGTACAGGTGCAATCTTTTCAATTGCTTCCGGTAATTTTTCACATACTTTACGAAGGAGACGAATAACATAACCAGCTACAAATCCAGCCACCAAAGCTCCAAGAAAACCGGATTTTCCATTTGCAGCCATCATTCCGCCTACAAAACCAAGTGCTAATGCAGGTCGATCTCCAATTGCCATTCCGATAAATCCTGCAAGAATCGGAAGCATGAAACCAAATGCAGTTCCGCCAATTCCTT
>JAQXMB010000134.1 GCA_029012425.1 bacterium
GTTCCGTTCGACTTGCATGTGTTAAGCACGCCGCCAGCGTTCATCCTGAGCCAGGATCAAACTCTCATGTTTAATAATTTAAGTTTGTTCTGGTCATTCAAAAGCTTGGCTTTTGTTTAACCGTTCTTTACTGTTATAAAAGTTAGTTCACATATCACTCGAAAAAACCGCTCGATTCTGCTTTGCTTCATCTCGCTGTTTGGCTACTCGCCAAACCCGACTGTCGTCATCTGCATTTCATCAAATTAATTTGACTCTCTGCATCTGTCCGCCAGCCTGTTTTTTCTCGTTAGAATTTCAAATCTTTCAAGGTTATTTCACTGTTCAGTTATCAAGGTTCTTTTGTTGTTGCCGCTTTGCGACAGCCTATATATAATACCAAGGTTTCAATCGCTTGTCAACAACTTTTTCATTTTTATTTTGTCGCATTTTGTTGTTTCTCGCGACAGCTAGATTAGAATATCATCTGAATCGCACTTTGTCAACAACTTTTTTCAATTATTTCAAAACTAATTTCACTCTCCCAAAACACTACATTACATGGTCCATTGCCTCCCGAACATTTGCAACACCAATCAGTTGAATTCCATCCACTTTTCCTACAGCTTCCATACATACCTTCGGCAATATACATGTCGTAAAACCTAACTTCTTCGCCTCAGCCACTCGCTGCATCGGCATACTGACGGCACGCACCTCACCACTTAATCCCACTTCTCCAAAACAAATGGTGTCCTCATCCAGCGGACGATTTTTGAAGCTGCTGACAATTGCAAGTACAATTCCAAGGTCAATCGCAGGCTCATTCATACGAATTCCTCCGGCAATGTTGACATATGCATCGCACTCGCTCATTTTTAAATTCAATCGTTTCTCAAGGACTGCCATCAACAGATTCACCCGATTCGCATCACAGCCGGCCGCTGTTCTTCTCGGAATTCCAAAATTGGTATGACATACCAGTGCCTGAATCTCAATCAGAATCGGTCGGCTTCCCTCCATCGAGCATGCGACAACAGATCCGGATGCATTTTCAGGCTTTCCGTTCAACATATATTCTGATGGATTTGCAACTTCCTGCAAGCCGTCTCCACGCATCTCAAATACACCAATTTCATTGGTAGAGCCAAATCGGTTTTTCACGCCTCGCAATATCCGATACGACGCATACCGGTCTCCCTCAAAATACAGCACCGTATCTACCATATGCTCAAGCACGCGCGGTCCCGCCACAACGCCCTCTTTGGTCACATGACCAACGATAAAAACTGTGATGTTCATTCCTTTTGCTATTTGCATCAGCATGGCTGTAGACTCCCGAACCTGCGACACGGATCCGGGTGCAGATGAAATCTCCTCATCATACATCGTCTGGATGGAATCGATAATTACAACCTTAGGCTTTTGCTTATCGATTACAGTACGAATATCAGCAAGGTTTGTCTCGCACAACAGACGAAGATGATCATTAAAACTTCCGATTCTTTCTGCGCGAAGCTTAATCTGCTGCAGTGACTCCTCTCCCGATATATAGAGCACATCAACATCCTGCGCCGATAAATTCTTACATACCTGCAAAAGTAATGTGGATTTTCCAATACCCGGGTCTCCGCCAACCAAAATCATTGATCCATCCACGATACCCCCGCCAAGCACTCGGTCAAGCTCCGGCATTCCACTTTTCATTCGCGCCTTTTCCTGCATGTCAATGCACGAAAGTGTCTTCGGTTCTGCAACCTTCTGGTTTGAATGGCTCTTTGCCGCAGTCTTTTTATCAACCAGCTCTTCTACAAATGTATTCCACTCTCTGCATCCCGGGCACTGTCCCATCCATTTTGAGGATTCATACCCGCAGTTTTGGCAAAAAAATATATTCGTCTTCCCCTTTGCCATAAATTACTGCTCCTTTATTTCATGTATAAAAAAGAATTCGCTTTGCACAGTCTCCGTTTCACTTCGGTCGGTGCAAAACCGGTGTCCACAGGACATCGTGCACCCTTGCGGAGTATTTTGTTTCATGGGAAATTCGGCGGAATATCCTATGAAATAAAAACTCCCGGGAATGATACCCGGGAGTCCTAATATTACCGTATATCAATCAGCACTTTTTTACAGACACCTCAACCGGTTCTCCGTTAAGCTCTACACTGATTGTCAGCTTACCACCAAGATTTGTTGTCATAGAACCCACATCGCTTCCTGCAATGCTTACTTCGTAAGTGGTCTCTTCTTCCAAACCAAGTGTAATTTCTGCATCCTCCGGTCCTTCTACCGTAAATGTTACTCCATCCGCACTTACCTGCATATTTGCAACTGCCGTACCCGGTACAGACTCGTATGCAAACATTCCGTTGCGCTCAAGCTTGGTAATCTCATTGAATGTCTTAACCTTATATAAGTCACCCGCATGATCAAAATTGTCCAATTTTGCCTTCGCACTCAATGTATAATCACCGAAACTAATGGTTCCGTCTGCCTCTGAACGAATCAGTTCTGTCACTGCCGCCATATTCTTTTCCTCCTGTATGTTCATTCAAAAACGAATGCTTATCCTATTGCAACATTATATATGAAGCATGTTCTTTTTTCTAGTCGTTTTTTTAAGAGTCACCTGTAGCTCCTTCCGTATCATCTCCTATGAAACAAGAAATTGCAGTTCCTTCTTTTTTATACGAACCACCACATGGTCACCTTTTTTGACATGCCCTGCAAGAATTTCTTCTGCAAGCTGATCCTCCAATTTGGCCTGTAGCATACGACGCAACGGTCTTGCACCATATTTCGGATCATATGCTGTTTCCACAATATGCGTTTTAACCGGCTCGGTGATTGAAAGCTCAATATCCATCTGGTTTCTGCAACGATCCACGATTGATTTGGCAAGAATCGTGACAATCTTTTTCATATCATCTTTATTCAGCATACGGAATACAATTGTCTCGTCAATACGGTTCAAAAATTCCGGTTTGAAGATTCTTTGCACATCCTCCATCACCTTGGACTTCATCCGTTCATAATCATGCTTTTCATCCTCAACGGATGCAAATCCAAGCTTCTTGGGTGTCACAATCGACTGTGCACCCGCATTGGAGGTCATAATTATGATTGTATTTTTGAAATCCACGCGGCGGCCCTGTGAGTCTGTAATGCGTCCGTCATCGAGCACCTGAAGCAAAATATTAAATACATCCGGATGCGCTTTTTCAATCTCATCGAAAAGAATGACACAATAAGGATTCCGGCGAACTTTTTCGCTGAGCTGACCGCCTTCATCGAATCCAACATACCCGGGAGGCGATCCAATCATTTTTGATACACTGTGCTTTTCCATATACTCAGACATGTCCACACGAACCATTGCCTGCTCATTTCCAAAAAGTGCTTCTGCAAGCGCTTTACAAATCTCCGTTTTTCCAACTCCGGTCGGCCCAAGGAATAAGAAGGATCCAACCGGGCGATTCGGGTCTTTTAAGCCCACTCTGCCGCGTCGAACGGCACGGGCAACAGCACTGACAGCCTCTTCCTGTCCGACTACACGCTTGTGCAGAATCTTTTCTAATCTGCGAAGCCGCTCTGCCTCTCCTTCCGTCAGGCGCTTCACGGGAATTTTTGTCCAATTGGACACAACCTCTGCAATCTGCGCCTCATCAGCGACAAGCTTCTTGTGTTTTTTGCCCCGTTCCAACTTCTTCTTAGCCTTTTCATAAGCAGCGTCTGCTTTTGCCCGTTCATCCATGCATTCCGACGCATGCTGCATATCACCGGCGGCAATCGCTTCAACAAATGCTTCTTCCATCCGGCGGCTCTTTTCCTGATAATTTAAAAGTTCCTCCGGTGTCTGGCATACTGATAAGCGAATTCGTGCAGAAGCTTCGTCCATAAGGTCAATTGCCTTATCCGGAAGATAACGGTCATTCAGATAACGAGCGGAGAGCTGAACCGCTGCCCGGATGCCCGCATCTGTGATTGTAACCTGATGATGCTCTTCATATCGGCTGCGAAGTCCTTTTAGAATATCAATCGCCTGCGCTTCTGTCGGCTCTTCAACTGTCACCGGCTGGAAGCGGCGTTCTAAAGCGGCATCTTTCTCGATATATTTGCGATATTCTTCGATGGTTGTTGCACCAATCAGCTGAATCTCGCCACGCGCAAGTGACGGTTTTAAAATATTGGATGCATCAATTGCACCCTCTGCTCCACCGGCTCCGATAATCGTGTGTATCTCATCGATAAAAAGAATAATATTTCCTGCCTGCTGTACTTCTGCAATGACGCGTTTAATTCGTTCCTCAAACTCACCGCGATACTTTGAGCCCGCAACCATTCCTGATAAATCAAGTGTAAGCAAACGCTTATCTGCAACCGTATCCGGAACAATTCCGTTGACAATTCGCTGGGCAAGCCCCTCTACAATTGCAGTTTTACCTACCCCCGGTTCTCCGATGAGACATGGATTGTTTTTTCCGCGACGACTCAGTGTCTGAATCACGCGCTCAATTTCATTTTCTCGTCCAATCACCGGATCAAGTTCTCCGTTCGCAGCAAGTGCTGTCAGATCTCTTGAATAGGCGTCTAAAGTTGCCGTCGGCTGTTTTGTTCGTTTTCCCGCTTTATTTGCGGCAAATTCTTCCTTGTACTGGTTGATGTCCTCACCCATTGCAACCAATACATCAACATACAGTTTCTGGTGGCTGATACCCATTGTATTCAATAAGCGGGATGCAGCGCAATCCATCTCCTTCATAATTGCGAGCAGCAAGTGCTCGGTTCCAATCTCATCAGAATGAAAACGCTCGGCAAATGCTTCCGCAGTTTCCAATACTTTCTGTGTTTTCGGCGAATATCCGTCTGAATCCATCACCAGAACATCTGATGATGGTGCAATCAAATCCTCAATCAAACTTATTAGATTTTCTTCTTCCACGCCGTTATTCATAAGCACACACGCTGCCACACCGCTGCCTTCGCGCAGAAGTCCTAGCAGCAAATGCTCTGTCCCGATATAATTATGGTGCAGTTTTCGAGACATTCTGCCCGCCAGGGAAAGTGCTTTCTTCGCCTTGGCTGTATAGGGTCTGTTCATAAATCCAAAATTCCTCTCTTACTATTACAGATCATTAAGATCCAATATTTCTAATCCATCATCCTCCGATGACTGTCCGGCATTCTTCTTGGGACGAGCCTTCGGTTTCTTGTGTACTTCCTCTTTCATGTGCTCCGGCATCTGAACATCCGGAATCATACCGGTGTCAATTGCGGGTGCAACCAATACTTCTTTTTCTTTTTTTACCGGTTTCTTCTTTTCTGTCTTCTTAATCGGAATATCCTCGTCGTCATCATCGTCTTTGATTCCGAGCTTTGCGTCCACATGTGCATCGCGAAGCTTTAAAACCAAATTAAATACCACAATGAGTAACAACACGAGCACGACAATCAGAGCAATCATGATACGAGTGTTTCTTGTGTTTGCACTCTGCGACTGCTCATAAAGCTTGTTATATTTATCCAATGATACATATTCGCCCTCGGGCATCATCTCTGCGGGAACATATGCTTCGCCGTGATAAATCAGATATCCGTTGGAATCAAAGGATACTTCTGACGCCGGTTTTTCTGTCTCAGTCTCCTCTGTCGGCTGTTCCTCCTCAATTGTACCTTCGATTGTACCTTCGATTGTACCTTCAATTGAAGTCTCCTCACCTTCTGCCGGTTGCTCCACTGCTGTTGCAGTTCCACAATTAACTGTAATCGTATAGGTGCTGGTGGCACCATTTTCTGCTTCTACGACTACTTTTACCGTGTTCGACCCGGGGGCCAGAGACTTTGCACCGGTTACTGATGCAATCACAGCCTTCGCATGATTTGGCTTAGCGCCTACCGAGATACGCTTCACATCTGCATCAACCGTTGCCGTATACGAATATGTCCCTGCTGAAAAAGCCGGACTGAGTGTTCCGGGAGAAATACTCAAGCGTGACAAACTGCTGTCAGATGATTTTGCAGCAGAGCTTGTGTTGCTTGTTGTGCCGGTATTACCAGTCGAAGAGCCTCCCCCCGATGAGTTTTCCTCTCCCGTTGATGAATCGTTATCTGCATCCGGAGCTTCGACTGTCGTCTGCTCGCCTTCCTCTTCTTCATCGTCAATAATATCTTCAAATCCTTCATCAACTTCTGTCGCGTGAACAGTGACCGGTACTGCGCATACACTCATGCAAAGTGTCAGTGCAGTGATTGCAAGCATATATTTTCTTTTTTTCATCTGTGAGCCTCTTTTCTATCGTATCCATAGAATGGCAGCGCCATTCATTTAAATGCGTCATACGATAATTTTAAGGTTTCTCACATACACTGTCAACCATGTTGTTAGATGCTTTTGAGCTGTCGAAAGCTTTTCTTCTCTTTCTGACCGGAATAATCTGCAAGAAGTAATAATACAAAATACAGAACACTTAACAAAACTGTTGCCATGCCAATCACCGGATCGTGCTTTGCAAACACATCTGTTGCAAATAATGCTGCCACGAGCGCAATACTGCTGATGGAAAGAATTGGTGCAAGCATAATATAAGAAATAATCTGTCTCATCATAATCTCCCCTAAATGCAAATAAATCGTAATCCCTATCTCAAATGCTGCCGTCCGGTTGCTCCTGTCTGAAAATACAAGCGATATTGCGGCAATGCTTTTCGCAATGTCGGATCTGTAATCTCAAGCTCCAGGCACTTGACGCTGCGGTCATCGATATAGATATCTGCGAAGATTTTTCTTGAATCTCCACCGAACCGCTCAATCACTTCCGGCAGATTTTCATTTACCGCATCGAAGATTAATCCGCGCGCTTTGCAGAATGCAACTGCCTCCTTCAAGTGTACGCCACTCCGGCAGGTCCAAAGAATCAGACGATCACCCATCCGTTGCAGCATTTTCAGATATTGAAATAATGCATCATTTGCTTTTCCGATTTTGGGGTAACAGTCACTACAAAGTGTTCCATCAAAATCAACTGCAATAATTCTTCCTTCCATAAAAAAATCCTCCTATCATCATCTGACATACACTAAATCTCAATCGCTGTGATTTTTTGTATCTGTCGACCTGATAGAAGGATATGATATTTATTGTCCGTTTTTCCGGACAGAAAATCGGTCGCCGTCCCTAAAAATGACGAAAACCAACTGAAAACAGAGGTCCGAAAAATGAAGCTTAATCGCCTGCATTTGTAGTTTTCCGGTTGTTCACGGTGCGCTCAATACTTGCGCGCAACCGTTTTGCCTGCCGGATAAAAGGCTGTAAAAAGCCTTCAATTGTCTGCTGTGGCACAAAGTCTGCGCCTTCAAGCTGTACTGCGACAAGTGCCAGCGATTGATTATCTGTATCCGGCACCAGACTTGCCGGTCCGGGATCTTCCTCCATCTCCTGCTTATGCAGCGCAACCTGCTCCAAAGGGGTATCCAGGCGTTGCTGTGCCACAAGTGAAAATGCAGTGTAATCTTCATTCTTCACATAATAGAACAGTTCCAGTTCCATATCTGCTTGCGGCTGCCATGTCAGATAAGGCTGCATGTCGGGCCGCGCATACAATGAAACTGTTCCTCCGGTCGCTGCCAATGCGTCATACAGCGCATTTGACCGTGCAAGCACACCTCCCCATTCAGGGAGCAGCGGTACGGAATATGTCAACGGTTTTTGTGCTTGATAGACACAGTGTTTTTCCGGTTCTGCCCCCAACAGCAGTGCCTCTGCCAACCGATAGGATTTCATATTCACGACCATGGTGCTAAATCCCGAAAAACGATCCTGTTCCCGACAAAGCAGCTCATAGGCCTCCCGCATCAGGGCAACCAGTGCTCTTCCCGCGGATGGGCTGTCTACATATACACTGTGCAGATGAACCCGTTCTTCCCACTCACTGAAAATGACAAAAGCGATGACATTTTTGTTTTCCACATAGCAGAGACTATAGTCATCCAGCAGCGTTCCGGGGGCATTCTCAGCACGCATTCCTACAGGTAGTCTGCTTAAGATAAAAGAATAGCTGACTCTTGCATCTGCATCCGGAATCCGGCTGACCGGAAAAATATGGGCAGATATTTTCTCGTTGACAGGCGGGTATGTCGCCAGCTGTGTCTTCGCCAGACGATCAATCGGCGCATAATAATAGCAGAGTTGCTCACGAGGCATTGTAAATCCCTGTTGCAGGAAAAATCGCATATATGCTTCTGATTGATCCAAAGGTACACGATAGCATACATCCAGCATGCCATATTCTTTCTCCATTGCAGAACGCCGGGCTGCCGATAACAGATTCCTGCCAATGCCCTGCTGCCGGTATGGCTCCTCGACATACAGCGATACTACTTCATAACGACCATTCATCATTCTTGCCAACAGTGCGCCACATGGTGTCTCATCCGAATTGACTGCAAAAAGCTCCGTCTCATCTTCAAACAAAAATGTCCTCCACTCCATGCTGATGAGAGTAGCATAGCTTTCTCGCTGTTCCTGTGGTATTAATTGAACCTTCCACTCATTCATACCGATATGTCTCCTTTCGTTCCCTGTTTGTGTTCAACTTCGCATTTATTGTATGTACGGAAGGCTTAGGCAACTTGTATTTTGGCAATTCTAGACAGAAAATGATTCCATTCCATATAAAAATGACCGCCTGTATTGGTTTCCATCGCATGTGTTGTAAGCGTTTCTTTTCCATCTGCATATGTAGTTTTTTGATAACCCAATTCTCCATGCGCCCATGGATTACGAAGCTGGACAAATCGAACCCCGTCCTTCTCCATGACATCCACAACAGTGTATGCATGATTCTCCGACAGACCGCCCTGCTCTGTCTCTCCATTTAATCCTATCGCATTTGTTCCTTCGGGTAAAAACTGTCTTGTTGCGGCAACGACGGCTTTTTTTTCTTCCAAGGCAGCCCGAATCGAATCATACTGTTCTCGTGCAAATATTGTGTATTCCCCACTCTCGGGTCTGTGCAAAAGCTTTATTGTCGGATTATTGGCAATCACCTGCGGAATATTCTCGATTAACAGCTGTATCAATGAGTTGTCCCCCTTCATCTCCTGCAACAGATCCAGCACATCCTCAATGTAGAACGGATTCGCATATCTTTCTTCCCCTTCAATCATCATACCCCGTTCTTTTAGTTTTTTAATCACATCCCCCACTATCGTCTCACACATTTGTTGCAATTTTGTGGGATCATTCCAGCGTTGATCTGCCTTGGACAAACGATCGAACAGGTTCTCGTTGAACAATTGCTTTTCTATCTGATCGGGTTTAATTTCTTCATACTCATAGCTCTGATGTGTCTTTCCGGTAAAACATTCTAGAAAATAACCACTATCTCCACCCACAATGCTCTCAAAGGATTTCTTCCACTGGTACATCTGCTTATTCTGTTTTTCCACTTTTGCTTTTATCTGTTTGTCAATTTCCACCTGCGGTGTATTTTTTTTCTCAAGACGCGCTCTCAGCTCATCGATTTCCTTTCTGTTGTTATTTTGACGCTTGACCAACACATTATTCGAATGCAAACCGGATACTACATATGCCTTTTCAAGCAATTGCATCCAAAGACAATCATCTGTATATGCATCCTGTCCGGAATCATAAACGGGCACTTCTTTTGTCACCGTAACATACAATGGAATCATCGTATCGTTTTTCGGTTCAGCTTCTTCTCGTTTTCTTATCAGTTCGTGGAACTCCGGTGTATTTAAGGGTGAATGCTCATCATAATCAGGCATAAGCGCGAACAACCGGAGCAAACCCTGCTTTATGATAATATCCGCATTCGCATTTTCCTGCGAGAAAAGTCTGCGCATATTATCAATGACCTGTTCCTTGACAACTGCCTGTTGGGCGAGATGATTTGCCAGCTCCCTTGTCTCATTTGCAACCACCTTCGAACCGTTGAGCTCGATTGTTCTATAATAAAATTCCGCTCTCGCTTGCTGTTCATCTGTAAAATGATAAAACTGTTGATTTCCTTCCTCACTGGAAATATCATGCGTCTCCATAAATCGGCTCGTCTCGAGCGCATTCTCCTCTTGTTTGATATCCCTCAAAAACTTGGCAACTGACTCATCTTCACACTTCTGGAGCAGCTTAAAAATCAAATCCTCATCATTCAAATGTTGATAATCAAAGTTACCCTTCCATAATGTATTTACTTCTTTACTCGTGCGCTTCTCGACATACTCATCGCTCTCCTCTTTCGTCAAGTACTCATTTCGCTTGTAAAATCGGACGGTAACTGTTTTATCTTCATTCTCTACAAAACTCTCTTTTATATGTAGCGGATTGCTCCTGACAATCGAAGATACAGCCGCCTGGAGGTAGCAATCACCAAGCCTGCGTTGTTTGATGTCATTCATGGATGGCTCGTGCACAAACAGCGCGTCATCTTTTCGGTCTTCATATCGAATTTTGTGTTTGCCCGGCTTATAGAGTGTGGGTTGACTTTTTTTGTCCGTGGCACGCGCTGTAATTCCAAGTCCCATAGACTCCTCTGAGCAGTATCCATTTGTCATTGTATCAAAATAACACCCATATTTTTTTATTCGATAAACCGTGAGAATATCCTCCTTTTTAGTTTTGTCTTCCTGAATATTCTCGTCTGCGGTGTAATCCTCTTCTTTTCTTTTGTACTTCTCCACAAAAAGAGCTATTGCACGCTGTGCATCATGCAGTGCTGCCGCCTGTTTCGCGCGCGAATCCTTCATCGGATTTAATTGCACATACCTGTTAATCATGTCCAATACATCTTTATATTCCTCTATCATCCGATCCATATCAATACCAACCTTATCGGCATTTGGTATTTTCTCACTTATCGTCTGGCTCTCCCGTATATCTCCCTGTATGTTTTCACACATATTCTCATAAAAAACATCCAGGCGTTGATCGGAATAATTACTGCGTACACTTGACTGTTCCATGCGATACACATCCTCGGTTACAGCTTGCGCGTTCTGTTGGACAACAGGCACCTGTTCGACCTCTTTTTTTGACTTCCCAAAGGGGTCTATTTTTTTCGTTGCGCCTGACCGTTGCATCGCCATATTCTTTTCCGGCATTGGTTCAGGCTGTCGGTTCATCGTGCCCGTTCTTTGCATCTCCTGCATCCGAACTGTCTGAAAAGTAGAAGTCTTTGACTGATTCTTTTGTGTTTTAAATAGGTTCGTCATAATCTGTTCCCCCAAATCTCTGCGACTAATAAATGTGTCGGCTACGCCAATCGAATCATATGAACTATTTTTGTAATAATAACACATCCCGGAATGCATCTGCCAGTTTTTTAAATACAAATAAAACGAAACATTTTACACTTCATCATTATTTCGGTGGAAACAGATATCCACCCTGGCTCCGCCGGTTTCTTTGGAATTGGCAAGCATTATTTTTCCACCATGTTTTTCAGCTACCGTTTTTGCAAAAAACAATCCAATCCCATAATGTTCTTCACCGCTTCTGCTTGTATCATCCATAAAAAACTGCTCTGTCCCATGCAATAATGCTTCCTTCGAAAATCCGCTTCCGGTGTCCTCCACGGAAAATGTGATCGCTCCATTCTCTTCCACGACAGAGACATCGATTGTTCCCTCTTTTCCGGTGTGCTCAGCTGCATTTTGAACGATATTCATAACAGCCCTTACCACCTGATCATACGCCACATGAATTGTTTTGCTGTTCCACTGCTCGTTCCAATTCAATTTCAGACTGTATACCCCGGCCAATCCGGATGCCTGTTTTCTGATATCGTTCATCAGTGCTTCTGTCACAACTTTTTCCGTAAGGTGTTGACAGCCGGCCACCGATTTTGTTAGCTCTATTAATTTCTGTACATAGTCCTGTATTCGGACTGCGCTGCTTATGACATAATCGACATTGCTTTTTTGTTCTTCTGTAAGCGCTGTCTCTGCCAGCAGCTCCGCATTCCCTCTTACAATTGTCAACGGTGTTTTGATATCATGTGCCAGCGCAGACATTTGTCTGTTTTTGTCCTGTTCCAGTTTCCATTGCTGTTCCAGGGAAGCTTTTAGTGCCATTCTCATGTCATCAATCGACGACAGACATTCATCGAGTTCTTTGATTCCGGAATATGATACCTCGTATTCCAAATCCTGATTTTTGATGTTCTCTACCGCCACCATCAACGGCTGCATGTTTCTCTTTATCTTTTTCCCAAAGCGCACAGATAGCAGTACAATCATTGCCATTCCACCCAGAATCACCAGAATTGACATCAGCCTCTGTGGTTCAATAAAATGTTCTCTTAGAAATGCAGATTGATATTGCGGCGTCAGACTGTACTGCAAAACCACATACTCCTTTTCACGAGAAATCGCCTTATAAAAAAAGTTACCGGATGCCTTTTTCTGGCTTGCTACATCCCATGCAATCCGGGTGGATTGCTTTGGCATATTTCCACTAAGTATCTCGCCGTCCTCAGAAAAAATGACATACCGGCAAAGCGGAGGAATCATATCCTCCGTCACTTCATGTGCACTCCGGATCAGATCATATGCTTCGTTGATCTTACTTTCTGCGTAGTTGGCCGGATATATCCAGCCTATGTTTATAAAGATATTGAAGATAAGAATTGCACCCACACCTATCGCGACTAATGCTCCAAGCATAACGAGTACATATCTCATGAAGATTCCACCAAGTGTATTGCTTTTTCTTATTCTTCCCATTTATATCCGATCCCCCAAACGGTTTTTATTGGCATACAATCATACTTTGAGAGTTTTGTTCTTATATTTTTGATATGCGTGGTAATGGTACTTTCATTGCTCTCGCTGTCAAAGCCCAATACCTGTTCTAAAATCTGCTCTTTTGAAAATACCTGTCGTCGGTTTTTCGCAAGGAACTCACAGATTTCATATTCCGCTTTTGTAAAAGATACCTCCTGATTATCAACCATCATCTGCTTCAAAGACGGCTGAAAACATATCCGCCCCAAAACCATTCGCACCGAATGCTCCCGATGTTCCCGTCTAAGATGTGCCGCAATTCTCGCACGAAGCTCCATAACCCCGAAGGGCTTACATATATAATCATCTGCACCCAATGTCAATCCATTGACCAGACTGTTTTCTTCTGTCTTTGCTGAAAGAAACAAAATCGGGCAGTCAACAAGCCCTCTGATTTTTGAACATAATGCAAATCCATCGCATCCGGGCATCATGATATCCAGCAAAATCAGATCATAAAGATTCAGCTTTTCCGTATTTATTTCAAGCGGATTACTCACTTTTGTAACCATATGCCCGTCTTTGCTTAAAATGTTTCCTATCATGTCAAGAATTGCGACATCATCATCAACCGCTAATATTTTTGCCATCGTATCCCTCTATTCTGATATCCGGTTTCCTTCCCACTGCGAGCTCCACAATAAATAATATATCATACCGGCTAATGTAAACAAACAATAGATTACAATTACTGTCCTCAATTCATTACTTACATTGGTTTCTCCCAATACCAATCTCAAATAAGTATCAGGTATTCTGCCGGTCCACGAAATAAATGTATATTTCCAGACATAATCTCCCAGTCCGGTAAGCATCAGTGCGCTGACCAGACCGGACAGGATTCCTGCCCCGACAGACACTCCTTTTCCAAATTGAAAAGCCAAAATCATCTGCCATAGATACAGCGGGATACTGCTACACCACATAAGCACTGCTGCCATCATACATATTCCGATTCCTGAGATACCGCTCCCATTTCTTTCACAAAAGCCGAACCCGAATATCGCTGCTGCCAGTAATACGGAAAACAGGCTGAATATAAGTAAAACGGCAAGCTTCGACAAAAACGCCACTGTCTTTTTCGGCAACGAAAGAAGATTTTGAAAACATCCGGCATTTTGCTCCTGTTGTGCCATGCTTGCCGTAAATATACCGATCAGCACCGGAAATCCTGCCCCAATTGCCTGATAGAATGCTGTCAGCTTTGTTTCTTCATTCCATATTGCAAAAGAATCATATAACAAAAACAAACCACTTGTTATTACCGGAATCAGAATATGTGCCCATATAATTGGCAGCCCCTTCAATTTCAGCAGGTCCGCACAGATATTCTTTCTAAGCATTTCTATTTCACCTCTCTGTTGTCAAACCAATTTAAAAACACAAGCGTTGCCAGGATGAACCATATCATAGAAAGACAAATCCCCGGGGCAACAACCCCCATGTCTAATAATGAATTTCCGTTTTCTGCCGGAATTCCATTGGGCAATATATGCAGAAATGGACATAGGATGCGCATAGGGATTGCAGTGGCAAGCAGAAACCATTTTTCTGTCGGCGCAACGATGATTCCTGCAACGGTGAGAAACAGACAGATGAGCAGTTCCGCAATCATGCCAAATCGTTCGCTCAAAAACAGAAAAAACGGAATCTCCCATAACTGCGCGACCGTAAGAAGCAATACCGAAATTGCAGCTCCAATCATAGGCACATGTGTCGTTAACAAAAACCCACCTATCGAAGCACCTGCAAAAACGATCATATTTGAAGCCAGCATCGCACAGCCCATATAGATGATTTTTCCCATCATCAGCTTTCTTCTGCTTGTGGAAAGCGTCATCAGATGATAGTATTTTGTTTTTTTCTCCTGCACCATAGAAAGGTAACAGATGATCGCAAGCATACCGGGCAGCAGCAGCGTATACCACCAATTCCATACACTCTCTGAATATGCATTGGTCATTCCCAATGTGAGCACAAATGCCAATGCAAAAGTGATCATCGGAAATGCCCAGATATATTTCTTTCGCATGGTTCTTTTTGTCTTTTGATATTCTGCCTTCACAATATTAAGCACGCCGGTCACCAACCTTTCCGTTTTCTCTCACAACATCCATAAAGAGTCCTTCCAGATTCTGCCCTTCTTCCAGCGAGCCTTCGTACCCTAAAATTCCATTTGAAATGATTCCAATATCATCTGCGATTCGTTGTACCTCTGAGAGGATATGACTTGAGAGAATAACAGTTATTCCTCGCGCAGGAAAGGAGCGTATCAGTTCACGAAGCTCTTCGATTCCAATCGGATCCAATCCGTTTGTGGGTTCGTCCAGTATTAAAAGCTTCGGCTCGCCCAACAAAGCCATGGCAAT
Source organism: bacterium (assembly GCA_029012425.1). GTDB lineage: Bacteria > Bacillota > Clostridia > Lachnospirales > Lachnospiraceae > W0P33-017. The sequence continues at coordinate 15,152 of JAQXMB010000134.1, forward strand.
TCCAAGCCGCTGTTTCATTCCCAAAGAAAACTGTCCTGCCTTCTTTTTTCCGGTATTTCCAAGCGAGACGGTTTGCAATACCTCATCAATTCTTTTTTCACTCACGCCAAGCAGCAGTGCCCTGATCTTCAGATTTTCTCTTGCGGTCAGGTTTTCATAAATTGGCGGGTTTTCAATCAGTGCTCCTATTTCTGTCAGGTTTTCTCTGCTCCACGGTCTTCCATCAAAGGAAATCTCCCCTGAAGTCGGCTTTATCATACCGGTAAGCATTTTTAATGTCGTTGATTTTCCGGCTCCGTTAGGTCCCAGCAACCCATAAACCCTTCCTTTTGCTATGTTTAGCGATACATGATTCACTGCTTTTTGTTTTTTAAATGACTTACAAAGATCTGTCGTTTGAAGCATCATTTCCATCTTTATTTTTCCTTCCTTCTTTTTGTGCTTCATAAATAATAGCCGGAAAAAATAAAGATTTTATGAAGATTGGTAACTATTCAGAACCACGGGAAAATCTATAAAATAGATTCGTTATGCTTGCATATAAGAAGCTATTTTTAGATTTTCAAGGTGGCTCGAATAGAGTCACCGCCCCCAATATGAGCAAAAAGGATGCTTTGAAATGATAA
>JAQXMB010000135.1 GCA_029012425.1 bacterium
ATCCAAAAGAACAGCTTTACACCGACCATCAGTGCGATGTCAACAAATGCATCGCGTTCAAAGCGAATGAAAGAGTCGGAGATACAGCTGATTGCAAAGGGAGCAGTAGAGAGTGTGAAGCCAATGGTCAGCTTTTTCTCAAAGGAGCCGTCACATGCCCAATGCAGGGCAAACAAAAAGAGGAGAAAGGTCGGAGGCATATTTGCGATATCTCCAATGTATATGACCATTGCATTCAGTAGAAAGCAGGTAACAAAGAGAAATATTTTTTTACTCCGGCCCGGCTTTAGCTCAAAAAAATGCGCAAGAATGACATAGGTAATAGCGGAACAGACGATAGTAAAAAAGTTATAGATGACTAGCATGGGTCAGGACTCCTTTACAAGATTTCTGGCAATCGCAGCAACTGCGTCCTTTTTATGAGACCGGCTGAACGGAAGCGAATGGTTGAATATGGTAACCGCGTCCGAGTCGATGTGGGAAATATGATTGCTGTTGACAAGATACCGGTTGTGGATACGCACAAAACCATCCCCGGTAAAGTTGTCCGAAAGCGCATCAAGCTTGGCGTATATCGTATATGTCCGGTTGGTCGTCACAATATGAACCTGTCGTTTCTCACTCTCTAAAAACAGGATATCTGATTTTGGAATCCGGTAAGTGCCGTCACTGTTCTTAAAACAGAAGGTGCTCTGCTCATCAGATATACGCAGTCTTTTCCGCACACGATTCATCAGCTGTTCAAGCTGCATCTGAGTAACCGGCTTGATAAAATAGCCCATGGCTTCCACCTCATAACCCTCGTATACATACTCCGCATATCCGGTTACAAACACAAAAGATATATTTTTATCATGCTGCCTGATCTGTTTGGCGGCATCCATTCCATTTTGCGTTTTCATTTCAATATCCAAAAATAAAAGGTCGATTTCGCCCGGATGCTTTCGGATCCAGCTTGAGGCAGTCTGGCCGTCTGAAAACTCATACACAATCTGTTCATTTTTTTCGTCAAGTATTTTTTCAAGCATAAATCGTAACGAGTCGCGAACGGCTTCCTCGTCATCGCATATTCCAATTCGAATCATGGCAATCTTCCTCCCTTTTGTAACGAATATTGTACTAGAAAACGGAAAAAAAGCAAATGATTCGTTTTCGCTCCAAAAGTTACATGAAACACTGCAAAAAATGACAAGCCGAATTCCGGCGGAGAAAATATGTGTTACTGTAAGCTCAGAATAATGCAAAGGAGCAGAAGCAATGTTAAAGGTTGAAAATTTAGTAAAAAATTATCAGGTCGCAAATCAGACCTATGAGGTGTTAAAGGGGATCTCGTTTGATGTGAAAAGGGGCGAGTTTGTGTCCGTGATGGGACCGTCCGGCTCAGGGAAAAGCACACTTCTAAACTGTATTTCCTGTTATATCAGCTATGAGGCAGGGGAGATTACACTGGGTGACAAGAAGCTGAATCGTCTTTCGGAAGCGGAGCTTGCCCATGTGAGAAACAGAGAGCTTGGATTCGTCTTTCAGGATTTCATGCTTTTGGATGGGCTCATTGTGCGGGATAATATCCTTCTTCCGAGTGTCATCAGTGAAGAGAAGGAACTGATCAAAAAAGCGGAGGAAAAGATCGATTCCATCTGCAACGATTTTGGAATTACCCATATCATGGAGAAATATCCGGCAGAGCTTTCCGGCGGCGAGCGACAGCGTGTTGCGGTGGCAAGAGCGCTGATGAATGAACCGAAGCTGTTACTGGCGGATGAGCCGACCGGAAATCTTGATTCCAAATCGGGAAGAACGGTGATTGAGGCATTTTTGCTCGCGAAGGAACGGCGCAACGCAACGATATTTATGGTAACCCATGACAGCTTTGCGGCATCGTTCAGTGACCGTGTGATTCTGCTTCGCGACGGAACGGTGTTCATGGAAATACAAAATCCCGGTGAACAGAAAGCATTTCAGGATGAACTGCTTGACGGTATCAGGCAGATGAACCGGATGTAGATGCAAAAAATAGTGTGAAATCAGATGTTTGAAAGTGAGAGATTATGAATATCAATACAATTCTATCCAGATTAAGACGAAATAATAAATCGCAGTACCTATTGTATTTTTTGAGCAGTACCTTCGCATTCGCGGTAATCAGCGCATATGCGCTTCTGATTTTTTCGCCCACGGTGCTTGAGGTGCTTCCGGTGGGTGGTGACAGCAGAAAGCAGGCATTTGGCATATTTGCGGTCGTATGTGTGGGCTGCATGGCATTTTCTTTTTATGCCTCGGGCTTGTTCTTTAAGAAAAAGCAGACAGAAATCGGAATCATGATGGCGCTCGGAGGAAACCGGACGAAGCTCTTTGGAGTCATTGCAAAGGAGAATCTGCTCATTCAGGTCGTGGCTCTTGTGGCCGGAATTCTTCTTGCAGCACCAATCAATCAGATACTGTGGGGAATTCTTCATTTGTTTGTCAATAATAATGAGATGATTCTTCGAATGGATGCTCAGGTTATCGGCGTGAGTGTGATTTTCGGACTGATCATAATTGCCATTTCATTTTTTGCACTTCGCAAAGTCGTGTTTTCGATGGAACTGATGGATGTTGTCAAATCGGAGCACAAAAATGAGATGGTCAAAAAGCCGGGAAAACACATCGGATTATTGGGTGTGATACTCACAGTTTTCGGTGCGATTGGCGGTTACTATTCGTCATCCGTCTATATGGCCGTGTTCAGTGCCTATCCTCCGGAATGGCTGAATCTGATTTTTATCATCCCGCTTGTCGGAATTTATCTGATTCTTCTTCATGTCGTAGTCAATGGGGGTGGCGCAAAGAAAAATAAGTACAAACATATGATATCAAAAAGCATGATGATTTTTCAGGGCAGACAGACGGTGAACTGTATGCTGGTACTGACCCTTTTGATCGGCGGAGGATGTTTTGCAGGCTTTTATGTGCCGGTGATGATGAGTGCGCTTGGCGTTTCTGTCAGTGAAAGAGCATGGAATTACCAGTATGAGATGCCTGAGACAATTGAAGATTTTCGTGCAGAGGATTTAGAGCAGATCATTCTTTCGAAGGATGGAATCATTCGCGAAAAAATGGAGCTTCCGATGCTTCTTGTAGCCTGTGACGGACAGCGGGAGATTCAGGAAGGGAAGAAATTCTATCATGTGTATGACGAAATATACAGAACCGTAGAGTTTATCAGGGAGAGCGACTACGAGGCGTTTACCGGAACAACACTGTCGATGCCGGATGACGCCTACTACGCAATTGGAAATGCGGAGGGACTTGGAAGATATGATATGGACCAGGATATTCAGATTCTTACGAATATGACAACAAGAAAGCAAAGCCATGTCAAATGTGCGGGTGTTCTCGCCTGTGAGGATCTGTACCGAAATACCCATACGACCTATGTTGCAAGTGATGCGTTGTATGAGGAGCTTTCTGCCGGCCTAGGCAGCGAATGGAGAAATACGCTCTATTACATGAAGGTCGACAATGATTCCTATGACACGGCTGTGGCAGTTTATGATGCATTTGTAAAATACTTTCCGATGGAATATCGAATCGACAGCGGATATGACAGAATCTCAAAGATTTCTCAAAACGAGGCCGGCATGGACTACTGGTTTGACAATCCGCAGTATGAGGATATGCGCTATCTGAAGGAAAATAATGCGGAATTTGAGCGAGACTGGGAGTATTACCCGATGTTCCTCTCCATGGTTGTGACGAAATCGATTCAGAATTATTCTGTTTTCTTCATGCTCTTTATCTATGTCACCATTGTTGCGCTGGTTGCATTTTGGCTGATTTCTTATACCAGATGTATGACGAT
>JAQXMB010000136.1 GCA_029012425.1 bacterium
TATGGATGAGATTACTGAGTTCGCTCAGGAAATCGATTGTGATATCGTAGTTGCCGGTGCCGGTGCAGCAGGTGTTGTTGCAGCAGTTAAGGCAGCAGAAGAAGGTAAGAAGGTTGTTGTTCTTCAGAAGGAAGCAATGGCTGATTCACAGGGTAACTGTGCATCATCTATTATCAAGGGTGGTTCTACCGAGCGCGGATTAAAGCGTTGGATCACCTTGTGTTCCGCTTTCAACAGCTGGAGAAGTAAGCCTGAATTATTACAGGCATACATTGATAACTCAGAGGAAGCTCTTCGTTACTTAATCGAGAAGGGTGGATTTGAGTATCCTGAAAACAGCAAGCCCGATCCTGATAAGCAGTACACAAACGGTAAAGAAGGCGACAAGGCAATGGCAATTTACCAGTGGTCTTTCTCCGGAGATTATACCGGTGTATGGAAAGACTGCACACAGTCTTATGATTTAGGCGAGGAGCATGTACAGCTGCTTGCTCCCTGGTTTGGACCTAAGCCGAAGACCTTCGGTACATTAGTGGCAAATGTTCTGGATGACGCAATGGCTGAGTATGGCGATAAGCTTGATGTTCACTTCTCTACACCGATTGTTCAGTTGATTCAGGAGAACGGTGAAGTGAAAGGATGTATCGGTAAGAGTGATGATGGTTATGTTAAGATCAATGCAAAGTCTGTCATCTTAGCAACCGGTGCATATGAGAACAATCCTACCATGGTTCGCCGTTTCTGTCCTGATATCGAGACATTCGATAAGAAGGTATATCATCGTACCGGTGACGGTAACATTCTTGCAATCCTTGCAGGCGGTGTGATGGAGCCCGTTGCACACTCACACATCATGCACGATTTCGATGCAGGTCTGATGTGGGATGAGCCGTTCTTGACCGTAAATATGGAAGGTAACCGTTTCATGAACGAGGATGTTGAGATGGCTTACATCTCTAACCCGCTTCGTTATCAGCCTTGGTACAAGGGTGAGAACCTTGATGAGGATCATAAAGAGACCGGTTCTCAGGGATGGTACTGCCAGATTTATGATAATGACTACATGTCATACGGAAAAGCTCCGGTGCCTGATTTTGTAATGGCTCGTTACATGAAGAACGAGAGACCCGAAGAGCCTCAGCCTGTATTCGAGCATTTGATTGATACCTTCAAGGCAGATACGATTGAAGAACTTGCAGAGCAGATGGGTCTTCCGGTAGACAATGTTGTTGCAGCTGTTAATCGTTACAATGAGCTTTGTGAGGCAGGAAATGATGATGATTTCGGTAAGGACAGCAAGTATATGCACAAGGTTGCAACTGCTCCTTTCTGGGGAATCCGTCGTCACATCCGCTGCTCATCTATCACTGCCGGTGTTGAGACTGATCAGTATTCTCGTGTTGTTACCCAGAGCGGAGAAGTTGTTCCCGGTCTGTACGCAGTTGGTAACCTTGGCGGTAAGTTCTTCGGTGCTCCTGACTATCCGTTCTTCCAGGGTGGTCTGTCACTCGGACATGCTGTTACATTTGGTTACATTGCAGGAAAGCATGCTGCTGATAACGCATAATTCAGATACGAATAATCATAAAAAGAGGGATATCCGATTCGGGTATCCCTCTTTATGTCTATGGATGAAATGACCATGATTTATTCTTTGATTGATTTGGTGAAACCATCGGTGTAAACTTTACTGCCGTCGGCCAACACCCACATAGCTTCGGTATCATCCAATGATTCTATGAGTGCTTTTCCGTCTTCTAAGGTCATATTAAATACTGCGGTAGAAAGTGCATCTCCGATACCGGTGTCTTCATTTAATATCGAGACTGACAAAAAATGATTAACCGGAAACAGTGTGTCAGGATGAATGATATGATGGTATTTCACACCGTCTACCGTGTAAAACCGTTGGTAGGAACCACTGGTGGTCAATGCAGAATCCTTGGTTTCTATCAGGTGTACATAACTTTCACCGGAATCAATACCCGGATTTTCAATGGCAAAGGTCCAAAGAGAAGCGTCGGGCTTTGCACCGATTGCGCGAATGTTGCCCCCGATATTCAAGCTGAAGCCGCTGATTCCCTGTTCAATCAGACTCTGAGCGATTCGCTCAATCGCATAGCCTTTGGCAAAGGCACCGACATCACATTGTAATTTGGAATCTGCATAATATACCGTTTGATTTTGCGAATCCAAAATGACATCATCAATATTACAGTGTAAAGCAGCTTCCTGCAGCTTGGAAAGCTCAGGCACAGATGCATGATCAGGGTCGAGACCGGCAGCCTCACGATAATCGTGCCAGATGGAATAGACAGAACCCATGGCGAAGTTGGTCATGCCGTCAGTCATCGCATAGATTTCTTTTCCCATTTCAAATAGTGCAAAAAGATCCGGATCAACCTTGACCGGCGCTTCTGACGCATGCTGATTCACATAGTTCATATTATTAAGGCCGGTTAGAGAGTCGTAGGCGTCGTAAAGATCATCATAGCGCGCGAGCTCTGATTCGATAAATGCACATGTCTCATCAAATGCTTCCTGGGTTTCGCAGTAGCCGATGATGGTTGAGACTGTGTCAAAATAATCGAAGTAAACAGTGTTAAATTTTTGCTTGTTGCTTTTTTGTGCCATCAGACCGCCAAAAGAGCAGCCGGTTGTAAAAATGACGGAAGCACAAAGCACGAGAGGAACTATTTTTTTTCGAAATATCATAATAACCTCGATATCAGTAGAATAAAAATGAGAATGGGAGAACAAGCTGTTCCCCCATTCAATATCATTTGTCGGATTAATTATAAGGGGCAAAGGGTGGGATGTCAAGCTTGCAATCGTTGTCGGAACGCGTTGTCGAATCTAGCAGTTTCTGGGATACAGGGTTGAAAAACTTGACGATAATCGTAATTCTTAATATAATCGAGATAGGGTCTGAATAGACAACAATTTAATGAATTAATGAAAAATGTCAAGGAGGTAAACATGTCGTTTTTCAGAATGAACGGTGTATCCGTTCCACATTTAAAGCATACGGCGGCTATGAAAGCAGAAGTGATGCCTGCACCTGCATCGGTAATTATTCCGATGAACATGCATATCGGCGCACCTGCAAAGCCCGTTGTAAAAGTAGGGGATATGGTTGGAGTCGGACAATTAATCGGTGAAACCACCGGATTTGTATGCAGTCCGGTATATGCTTCCGTATCAGGAAAAGTAACAAAGGTTGACAAGATTGTCGGCTCAAACGGCGCATTTGCAGACGCAGTGTTTATTGAGTCTGATGGTGAGATGCGCCCGTTCGAAGGTATCAAGCCTCCGAAGGTAACCAATTTTGAGGAGTTTATTGCAGCAGTAAGAGACAGTGGTATTGTCGGACTCGGTGGAGCCGGTTTCCCGACTGCGGTAAAGCTTGGAGTTAAGGATTTGTCTTCCATTCAGGAAATACTGATAAATGGTGCGGAATGTGAACCGTTTATTACAAGCGATACCAGAACAATGCTTGATCGCGCGGAAGATATTAAAGAAGGAATTGAACTTCTTGAGAAGTATCTTGGGGCGAAGAAGATTGTTTTTGGAATCGAGAAGAATAAACCGGAAGCGATTGCA
>JAQXMB010000137.1 GCA_029012425.1 bacterium
ATCATAGGCTGGAATTTTCTTCAAACGGTATCTGCTTAGAGATGGCATATATTTTTGTGTTCTGGGGAATCTCTATGCCACTGAAATGATCTGTGCACAGATTGCGGCATATAGAATACGGTTTTCTATTTTTTCTATGCCTGCTTTGAATTTTTTTTGCTGGAATCATCCATTTTCTATCTAGGGGAAGTTCATAACTGGCATATGCAATTGATTTTTTCCCATAATATATGCCACACTCTCCGGAAAAATGGAATGGTGTGGCATATATTTGTTTGTTTTTGAGAATCCCTATGCCGTGAAAGCGCTTTGAGCATAGGGTGTGGCATATGGAAAGCTGATTTTAGTTCTTTTTATGCCAATTCTTATTTGAGGTTTCTTTTGAACCTTTATAATTCTAACATCCTCACGATTTCTCCAGTCGGCAAGCTGTTTCTCATCCATTATCCTTTTTATCACTACAGGCATGCCGATCGAGTTTTGATACTCTACAAAAACCATAAGTTCCTTTCCTTCTTCTGTACGCATCTTTATCTCCTTGTTTTGATAGGCAGTAACAGATCAATCTGTCCATCAATGCCGTTCTCCGGCCATCCCATATGTGCGGCATAAACCCAGTTCAGGTGCTCCTCCAGCATGCCATGCATCACTTCCGGTCCTGCCTTCCAGTCGGGCTCATACTTCTCATGATTCTCTGCCCATTTAATAAGGTCTTCCCATAAATGGAATTCAGGGAACTTAATCGTCAGGGCTGCATACAAGCCACCCTCCATCTGCTTCTTCTCAAAGCCCTCGGGAAGAACCATGTCCTCGGGGATTGTGACATAGACCTCGTAGCCATGCTCTCCGTTTGGAAGAACCCCGGGATTCGGACTATTAAATCCAAACATTCTTGCATCGGGCTTCTTCTCAAACAAGTGACTGCTCTGAATAAACTCTGTCACTTTATCGCCTACCGCTTCCTCCGGGTTTTCACCCTGTGTGCGGCAGGATGCGACCGTGTAGGACGACAGCATCAGAACGCGCACGTTCAGATTCTTATTTAATACCTCATTTGATTTGTTTACATCATTCATTGTCATTGCCTCCTGTATTTGTTTTTTTGCGGGAGCAAGGGAATCGATCATTTCTACTAATTCTGAATCGGCTAAGAGAGTGTACTGTTCCTCACGATATCTGGCCACAATCATCGTAAGAACTTTGCGAATTGTATCCATCGCTTCTATCTCTTCGTCCAGTTCCGCTATGTTGCTTTGCAGTATCTTCAGCACCTGCTCCTGTTTCTTGTCCTTTAGAATCGCTTCGATGTCCTTTAGAGAAACTCTGAGCTTTCTAAGTAAGAGAATCATTTTGATGCGTCCTACCGTCTCCGCATCATAGATTCTGTAGGAATAGTCTTCTTTTCGCTTACTTTCGATTAATCCCAGCTTTTCATAGTATCGAAGCATTCTCGGAGAAACCGAGCACTCCCTGGATACCTGCGTCACCGTTTTGCAGTCATACATACGTATCTTCCTTCCTTTCTGCTCCTTACAGGTATGAGCATAAAGTATTACATCGTGTCCTAGTCAACACTCTTTTTGAAAAATTTTGAATTTATTTTTTTATGTGATAAAATTTAAATCATGTCAGAATATAGAAATAATTTCACGGAGGATAGACAAATGGTTTCTTTTGAAAGTGATTACATCGCCGGGGCGCATCCGGCAATTTTAAAGAGACTGGCTGAAACAAACCTGGAGCCTTTATCTGGCTATGGGGCTGATAAGTATTGTGAAAGCGCTAAGAATAAGATAAAAGCAGCAATCGGGCTACAGACGGCTGATGTCGAGTTTCTTGTCGGCGGAACCCAGACAAACGCAGTCGTTATCTCAACGATGCTTGCCGATTATGAGGGCGTCATTGCTGCAGCGACCGGGCATGTGAGCACGCATGAATCCGGTGCGATTGAATATACGGGACATGAGGTTCTGGAAGTGCCGCATAATAATGGTAAAATAGAGGCAGAAGTACTCTCCAGATATCTGTCGGATTTCTATGCGAATGACAATTACGAGCATATGACAATTCCCGGAATGGTGTATATCTCGCATCCGACCGAATATGGTACGCTCTATTCGAAAAGAGAGCTGACGGCAATCGCGGAGATTTGTCATCAGTATCAGCTTCCTCTTTTCTTAGATGGCGCGCGTCTCGGATACGGACTGATGAGTAAGGATACGGATGTGACTCTTGCTGATCTTGCACGCCTTTGTGACGTATTCTACATCGGCGGCACAAAGGTCG
>JAQXMB010000138.1 GCA_029012425.1 bacterium
TTATCATTTCAAAGCATCCTTTTTGCTCATATTGGGGGCGGTGACTCTATTCGAGCCACCTTGAAAATCTAAAAATAGCTTCTTATATGCAAGCATAACGAATCTATTTTATAGATTTTCCCGTGGTTCTGAATAGTTACCTTCTTTTTTATATTATGCGCAGTTCTCCCATGCGGTGCTAGGCCTTCGCAAACTGACTGTAGTACAGTTTTGCATAAAACCCGTTCTTTGCAAGAAGACTCTCGTGATTTCCCTGCTCGATGATATGTCCGTCCTTCATCACAAGAATCACATCCGCATTCTGAATGGTTGATAGTCTGTGCGCAACGATAAAGCTTGTCCTTCCGTTCATCATCGTTGCAAATGCACTCTGAATCTTAAGCTCCGTCCGGGTATCTATTGAACTGGTTGCCTCATCCAAAATCAGCATCGGCGGAAGAGTCAGCATCACTCTCGCAATACAAAGCAACTGTTTTTGCCCCTGTGAGAGCCCCGCTTCGTCCTCACCCATCGGCGTGTCATATCCCTGCGGCAAACGCTTGATGAAGCTGTGACAATGCGATGCCTTTGCCGCCGCAATCATCTCCTCATCCGTGGCATCCGGTTTGCCCATGCAGATGTTTTCACGAATGGTTCCGCTGTGAAGCCAGGTGTCCTGAAGCACCATTCCAAAGCTTTCTCTTAAGCTTCCTCTTGTCAGATGACGAATATCAATGCCTTCAACTTCAATGCTTCCTCCCGTCACATCAAAAAATCTCATCAACAGATTAATCAGTGTTGTTTTACCGCATCCGGTCGGTCCGACAATTGCCACTCTCTGTCCGGGCTGCACTTCAAGGTTTAAATCTTCAATCAAGCGCTGCTTGGGATCATAAGAAAAGCATACGCCCTTAAGCTTAACACTGCCGCTGATATCAGTAAGCGCTACTGCATCTTCATCCTCCGGAATCTGATCTTCTTCCTCAAGCAATGCAAAAATACGGCCTGCACATGCAATGGCATTCTGGAGTTCTGCTAAAACGCCAGAAATTTCGTTAAAAGGCTTGGTATACTGGCTCGCATAATTTAAAAAACATGAAAGCTGTCCAACCGTGAGTCCTCCGCCCACTGCCGAAAGCGCGCCAAATACAGCAACTGCAGCATACACCAGATTATTTACAAACCGTGTACATGGATTTGTAAGAGATGAGTAGAATACTGCTTTTCGTGCACATTTTTCCAATCTCTCATTCACATCATCAAACTGCTCCTGCGATGCATCCTCGTGTACATACGCCTGAACCACCTTCTGATTTTGAATCATCTCGTCCATAAGCCCTGTCTGCTCACCGCGAAGCTTTGCCTGTTCCTGAAACATATGGAAGGTTCTCTTTGCGATAAATCCGGCCATCAAAAGCGATAACGGTGTAATTACAATTACAACCAGTGCTATCTTCACATTTTCCCGAAGCATAAAAAGAAGCGTTCCTAATATCGTCATGACTCCGGTAAAGAGCTGTGTAAATCCCAACAGCAATCCATCTGAGAACTGGTCCACATCTGAAATCATTCTGCTTGTAATATCTCCGATGGAATGTCCGTCGAGATACTTCAACGGAAGGTTTTGTATCTTTTTTATCACATCATTACGAATATCTGCACTCACGCAAAATGTAAGCTTATTATTACAGCTTGCCATCAGCCACTGCGCAATACTATTGATAATAATTACAAATCCAATCGTCTTTAAGACTTTTGTAAGTGCCTCAAAATCAACCGCACCTTTCCCAACAATACAGTCTATCGCTTTTCCGGTAAGGAGCGGCACGCTTAATGTCAATACGACAATCGCAAATGCAAACAGCAGACTTAACACCAGATGATACCAGTAACGACTCACATAGCGAAGTACTTTTTTCACGGTGTCTTTTTTTGAATTATTCATGCGACGCCCCTCCTTCCCCATTGTTTTCCGAAGTGCTCGAGCCAAACTGACTCTCATAAATCTCGCGATACACATCACAATCTTTTACTAATGTATCATGCGTCCCAATTCCGACAATTTTTCCTTCATCGAGCACAATAATCTGATCCGCATGTAAGATAGAAGCCGCTCTCTGCGATACGATAAGCACCGTCGGCTTGGGGGCAAGTCCTGCTATCGCAGTTCTGAGCCGTGCGTCTGTCGCATAATCAAGTGCCGAAGCACTGTCATCCAAAATCAATATCGGCGCCTGTTTTACAAGGGTTCTTGCAATTGCAAGGCGCTGTTTCTGCCCACCGGACAGGTTTCTGCCTCCCTGTGCTACCGGTTCATCAAGGCCGGCTTCCTTGCCTTCAACAATTTCCTTTGCCTGTGCAACAGCAAGTGCATCCCAAAGCTTTTCATCCGAAGCATTCGGATTTCCCCATAGCAGATTGTCCCGAATTGTTCCGCGAAACAGTACGGCTTTCTGGAGAACAATGCCGACCATATCGCGAAGCTCCTCCTTGGTATAGCTTTTCACATCTCTTCCGGCAACACGGACGGTTCCTGCTGTCGCATCATAAAATCTTGGTATCAGTTGTACCAGCGATGATTTACCCGAACCGGTTCCACCGATAATTCCAACCGTTTGTCCTTTTTTTACCGAAAAAGTCAAATCTTCCAGAGCTTTATCTCCTGCGCCTTCATAAGTGAGATCGACATGGGTAAATGAAATCATCTCGTCCGCCGCCCCGGCAGATTCAACCGGGACATCCATCGCAAATTTCATAGACGGCTCTAACTCCATTACATCTGCCACACGCCGTCCACTTGCAAGCGCCCGTGAAAGTAATACGATTGTATTGGCAAGCTTTACGAGCTCCACGAGGATCTGTGACATATACTCAACCAATGCAACCACATCCCCCTGCTCCATTCCACCGATATTGACGCGAGCTCCACCGTTAGAGAGAATGGCAATCACTCCAAGATTGACAACCACATAAGTAAACGGATTCATCAACGCAGAGATTTTTCCGACAAAAAGCTGCTCTCTTTTCAGTGTTCGGTTTGCCTCACAAAACTGCTCGACCTCATCCGCTTCCTTGTGGAACGCGCGAATCACACGCACACCGCTTAAGTTCTCTCTTGTCTTGAGAAGCACACGATCCTGATTGGATTGCACGCTTTTGTACAACGGAAGTGTTGCAAAAATCACACCGAAGACAATCACAAACAGCACCGGAATTACCACAACAAATACGACAGCTGTCTGCGGCTGCACGGTAAACGCCAGTATCATCGCACCAAACACAATAAACGGCGAGCGAAGAAGTAATCGAAGCGCCATATTCACACCGTTTTGCAACTGGTTGACATCACTCGTCATTCGATTCATAAGCTCAGAAGTCCCTTGTGTATCAAGCTGCGAAAATGACAACGACTGAATCTTTTCAAATAATGCATGACGCAGCTTCGCCGCAAAACCAACTGCTGCCTTCGCCGCAAAATACTGCGCACAAATTGCACAGCCAATTCCAAGTATCGCCAATGCAATCAGCACCAGACACATTTGATAAATATAGGTTTTATCTCCACCGCAAATACCGCGGTTGATCATTGATGCCACAACAAGCGGCACACACAGATCAAACAACGCCTCAAACATCTTAAAAAGCGGAGCAATCACTGATTCTTTTTTGTAATCCTTTAGAAAATACAGTAATTTTTTCATTTATCCTCATCCTTCTGTATTATGATCTCGCAGCGGCAGCTTCAGATATAACGCTTCCATCGCATCCAACACATTCGATACAGCTTCCAGAGAAGATTTTACTTTCTGTCTGCTGTTGTAGTTCATTTTATAAAGAAACGCCGGTTCCTGCCGGTCCGGAACAAAAATAACAGCCCCTTCAAACCGGTCAACAAATTCCGGAATTGCATTCGGTTCTACCGGCGCCTGCGGATACAAAAGAAATCGTAGTGTCTGTTCCTTCTGCGCAATTTCCGTCAGATACAGCTTGTGTGCCCGCGCTTTCAGGCGCGCGATTCCCAGCAGATTCTGAACCGATTTCGGAGGTTCCCCGAATCGGTCAATCAACTCATCTAACATCTCATCTGCCTGCTCGTCATTCTCGACGCTTGCAATTCGTTTGTAAATATCCAGCTTTTGAAACTCATTTGCAATATAGCCGGGCGGAATAAACGCATCCACTTCAAAGCTGAGCGTCGTCTCAAATGCCACTTCCGGAGCTATTCCCTTTTGTTCTTTGACCGCTTCATTCAACATCTTGCAGTACAGATCATAACCGACCGCTTCCATATGTCCATGCTGCTGTGCGCCCAGCAGATTACCGGCTCCGCGAATTTCAAGATCCCGCATTGCAATCTTGAAGCCACTTCCGAGATCCGTAAACTCCCGAATTGCCGACAGTCGCTTTTCTGCAACCTCTTTGAGTAGCTTATCCCGTTTGTACATGAAAAATGCATATGCCGTACGATTACTCCGGCCCACACGACCACGCAGCTGATACAGCTGTGATAATCCCATTCGGTCTGCATCCTGAATAATCATTGTATTAACATTTGAGATATCCAGACCGGTCTCAATAATCGTTGTCGAAATCAAAACATCAATCTCGCCGTTGATAAAGGCGTACATAATCTGCTCGAGTTCTACTTCCTTCATCTGTCCGTGCGCATATGCAACGCTTGCTTCCGGAATCAGTTCACTAATTCTTGCCGCAATATCCGCAATATTATTCACACGATTATAGACATAATATACCTGTCCACCTCGCGCAAGCTCACGCGAGATTGCTTCGCGCACAAGCTCTTCATTGTATTCCATGACATAAGTCTGCACCGGAAGACGGTCCATTGGCGGTTCTTCAAGCACACTCATATCTCGAATACCAATCAGACTCATATGAAGCGTTCTCGGGATCGGCGTTGCAGTGAGTGTCAGTACATCTATATTTTTCTTTAACTGCTTAATCTTTTCCTTATGCGTAACACCAAAACGCTGCTCCTCGTCAATGATAAGAAGTCCCAAATCCTTAAAGCCAACATCTTTCGAAAGCACACGGTGTGTACCGATTACAATATCGACCATCCCCCGTTTCAATTCTGCTATTGTATGCTTCTGCTGGGCAGATGTGCGAAAACGGCACAACAAATCGACCGTAATCGGAAAATCCTTCATACGCTGTGCAAAAGTATTGTAATGCTGCTGTGCCAGTATCGTTGTCGGCACGAGATATACGACCTGTTTTCCTTCCTGAACCGCTTTAAACGCAGCACGAATTGCAACCTCCGTCTTTCCGAATCCAACATCTCCGCAGATGAGACGATCCATGATTTTCTTGCTCTCCATATCACGCTTCGTCTCTTCGATCGCAGAAATCTGGTCGGAAGTTTCCTCAAACGGGAACACCTCCTCGAATTCGTGCTGCCATACGGTATCCGGTCCAAACTGATACCCTTCGGTCTGCTGTCTTGTCGCATACAGCTCGACGAGTTCTTTTGCAATTTCTTTTACCGCTCCCTGAACTCTCGCGCGGGTCTTATTCCACTCCTGCGTTCCCAGTGTATTGATTTTCGGCTTTTTCGCATCAGAGCCCGCATACTTTTGAATCAGATCCAACTGTGTTGCGAGAATGTATAAATTCGAATTCTTTGCATAGGAAATCTTGATATAATCCTTTGCAGTTCCTTCCACTTCGATTTTTTCGATTCCCTGATAGATACCTACACCGTGGTTCTCGTGAACAACATAGTCACCGACATGCAGCTCTGAAAAGCTTCGAATATGCTCGCCCTCATAGCGCTTGTATCTTTTTTTCTTCTTCTGTGTTCCAAAAATATCACTCTCGGTAATCACCGAAAAAGCAAGTAGCGGATATTCATATCCACGGCGCACTTTACCATAGCGCACCATCACCTCACCGGGTTGTACCGCATGGCTGTCATCTTCTGTGTAAAAACAGCTCACACCCTGTTCTTCGAGGTCCTGCGTCATGCGTTTCGCTCTCGTTCTGGAACCCGAAAGCAGGATTACCTTAAACTTATTTTTCTTATATTTCTTCAAATCCTGAATCAACAGTTCAAAGCTTCGATTATATGCGCTGACTGCCCGTGCCTGAATCTGATACTGCTGCTTATATTCCATATGCGGAACTTTCAGCGGAAGCGCACTAAGTGCAATACAGCGACACAACTGAAGACGCCCCATCACCTCCTGTGAGGAATAAAGTGCATCCGCCTGTCCGGGTAAAATATATCCTTTTTCCAGACGCTGTTTCATGCTCTCCGAAAACTCTAACTCCACTGCATGCGCCTGTTCCATAATTCTCGCCGGCTCATCCAAAAAGCAAATCGTTCGCGACAAATCTAAATAGTCCAGCAAAGAAACCTGGCGGTTCGTAAAGTAGTTCAGAAATGAATCAAGATTTGCAATTCCAATCTGTGAGTCAATTTCACTTTCTAATTCTTCAGCAATCTGCCGGACTCTTGCCGCTTCCTCTGTCTGAAAGCGACTCCGGAAGGTCTCACTCAGTTCTGCTACTTCCGTCCGAATTTTCTCCAATCCAACGCGCATCATCTCATCACTAAGCGCCCACTCATTCGCCGGATATAGCACAAACTCGTCCACAACACCGTCTTCTATCGAACGCTGACTCTCCGCATCAAACAGACGAATGGAATCAATCTCATCGCCCCAAAGCTCTAATCGGTACGGCTGTTCGGTTGTCTGCGGATAAATATCAATAATCCCGCCTCGAACCGCAAACTTTCCGGGGGCATCTGCCTGATACTCCCGTTCATACCCCATTGCAACAAGATTCTGTTTTAATTCCTCCGGATCGATTGTATCACCCACTGCAAATCGTCTGACAGAACCAGTAAACTGTTCCGGCGGCGCCATGTGATTCATCAGTGCATCAAAGGTTGTAAATATCGTCACCGGCTGCGCGTCATCCGTTTGTGCATATGAGGCCAACGCCTGCAACACCTGCAATCGCTCACAGGTTAACTTATTCCCTCGAATATCCGCCTGATAAAACAGCACATCCTTCGCAGGAAAATACAGAACCTTCTCGTCAAAAAAGCGATAGTCCTCATAGAGTTCTTTCGCTTTTTGTTCCTGAAATGTGACAATTAACCGACAATCCGTCCGTGCCCCCAGCCCATAGATCAAATGTGACTTTTGTGCATCAATACATCCGGATATTTCAATTGCGCCTTTTAATTTCGGCAGTTCTTTTTCAATTGATTCATAATCCTTCCACTCGCGAAGTGGTTCCAAAAATGCCTGCATGTTTTTTTCCTTACATAAATATGAAATGTCTATTTCTTTCTGTTAAATAAATTCATTGCACCCGAAAAGTCGTCCATCAGAATGTGTTCTGTCGCAGAAATCGCATCGACAAACGCATCCTCAACAAGCGCTCGGTCTTCTTTTGAAAAATGACCGGTCACATAATCTGCAAGATCCCAGTTTTCAGGTTTTTCACCTACGCCAACTTTTATGCGTGCAAATTTTTCCGTTCCAAGCCAGCCGATCACACTTTTCATTCCGTTATGTCCCCCGGCACTTCCTTTTGCGCGAATGCGGATTCTTCCCGGATCAAGACTGATATCGTCGTATATTACAAGCAAGTCCTCTTCCGGGTCAAGCTTGTAAAAATCCATGAGTGGCGCAATACACTCGCCACTCAGATTCATATAGGTCTGCGGTTGCACAAGCAAAACCTTCTGTCCTGCAATATAACCGCTACCATAGATTCCCTTATACTTTTTCTCGTTCAATATTATATTATATTTTTCTGCCATTGCATCAATGACATCAAATCCGACATTATGTCTGGTGTGTTCATATTTTTTGCCCGGGTTGCCTAATCCTGCGATGACCTTCATTCATCCGTCCTCCTGTCAAAATCCCTTAATTTATTAGTGTATCTTAATCTTAGGCAAAAAACAAGGGTTGTCCCCCGACAACCCTTGTAGTGCAAACCCCATATTTCATACTTCATCATTCTCAGCAAGTGCCAGTTCACTCTTATATCGATCCAAAATCAAGGTCTGCATCCGGTTTCTCGTCTCAGTCTTGATCGGATGCGCAATGTCACGATATTCTCCGTCAGCTGTTCGCTTGCTGGGCATTGCGATAAATAATCCTTTTTCCCCATCTACAATCTTAATATCATGCAACACAAATTCGTCATCAATGGTGATCGATACGATTGCTTTCATCTTTCCTTCGTCATCAAGCTTGCGAATGCGGATATCTGTTATCTCCATTAAAGCAGTCCCCCCTTATCGATTCTGACTAAATTCCGTAACGGTTATTTTCCCCAACAATAACCGGGATCCCGCCATCACCAAAGTAATACATATTCGGCTTGAGTGTTCCACGACTCTCTACGATACAGTTCTCAATATGTGTATTGTCGCCAATGTAGACCTCGTTTAGGATAATTGAGTTCTTGATCACGCAATTCTTTCCAACAAACGCCTCCTTAAACAGGATGGAATTCTCAACCTTGCCGTTAATGATACATCCGCTTGCAACCAGACTGTTGCGAACATCAGATCCTTCATTGTACTTAGCCGGCGGCAGATCATCAACCTTTGAGTAGATGGTAGGTGTCTCTTTGAAGAAATACCTGCGCACATCCGGTTTTAAGAAGTCCATATTCGTCTGATAGTAGGAATCCACTGTAGAAATATTGCTCCAGTATCCCTGCATCTTATATCCGTAGATTCTCTTTAAATCTTTATAACGGATCAGGATGTCTGTTACAAAATTCCAGCGATCTTCTGACGCACACTGCTCAAGCAGCTCAATCAACAGTCTTCTACGAATAACATAAACACCGGTTGAAATCGTATTCGACTGTGCAACCATCGGCTTTTCAACAAAATCAGTAATTCTCGAATCCTCGTTCATACGAACAACACCAAAACGGGTCAAGTCCATATTTTCAGGCATATCTTTTACTGCAATCGTAATGTCAGCCTTCTTCGCAATATGATAATCGATCATTTCATTGTAATCAATCTTGTACACACAATCACCACTGCTGATGATTACATAGGGCTCATGACACCGTTTCAGCCATTCGATGTTCTGATACATCGCATCTGCTGTTCCGCGATACCACCAGCTATTGTCCGCAGTGACTGTCGGAGTAAATACAAACAGTCCTCCCTGCTTTCTTCCAAAATCCCACCATTTTGATGAGCTCAAATGTTCATTCAGGGATCTCGCATTGTACTGTGAAAGTACTGCAACCCTCTGAATATGGGAATTGGTCATATTACTTAATGCAAAATCGATGCAGCGGAAGCTTCCGGCTACCGGCATTGCAGCGATTGCCCTCTTGCGTGATAACTCATCCATTCTCTGATTGTTACCACCGGCTAAAATAATACCTAATGCCTTCATGCCCTCACACCTGCCTTTATAATAGAATCTCCGCTTTCAAGTAATCCGTTCTCGTAATCGCCGGTCTCTGTCACACCCGAAATCGCTGTGTTTTTCCCAATGGAAACATTCGAAGGAATGACAGTATCCTCACCGATTGTCACAAGGTCACTGCAATATACCTTCGGGTTAAACTTGCTCGGCGCATACGCTCCAACACCAATCCTTACATCATTACCAATCCGGCAGTCCTCAGCGATAATTGCCTTGTCCATGATAACATTCTCACCGATGACCGTTCCATGCATGATAATCGAATCGCGAATCACGCTTCCTTTTCCAATTACCACACCGGATCCAATTACAGAATTGTATACTTGTCCGTCAATCTCACTGCCCTCACCGATAATACTCCTTACGATGACCGAATCACCGGAAATATACTGCGGCTCAATGCGTTCCGTCTTGGTATAAATCTTCCAATACTTCTCGTAGAGATTAAACTCAGGAATTAAATCAATCAACTCCATATTGGCTTCCCAATATGAGCTTAGCGTTCCTACATCCTTCCAGTATCCGTTAAACTCATAGGCAAACATGCGGCTATCCTTCTCATGAAGATAGGGGATGACATGCTTACCAAAGTCACAATTGTTCTGGTCCTTCAGTGTAACAAGCGCTTCTTTAAGCGCATCCCAGCTAAATATGTATATACCCATGGAAGCAAGATTGCTTCTCGGATGTTCGGGCTTTTCTTCAAAATCCTGGATACGGTGTTCTTCATCCGCAATTACAACACCAAAACGGCTTGCTTCTTCCATTGGAACAGGCATGACTGCGATTGTCACATCCGCATTGTTCTCCTTATGGAAGTCGAGCATCACTTCATAATCCATCTTATAGATGTGATCTCCGGAAAGAATGAGTACATATTCCGGATGATAGCTCTCCATATAGTTCAGGTTCTGGTAAATTGCATTTGCCGTTCCACTGTACCACTCGCTGTTGTCACTCTTCTCATAAGGCGGTAAAACAGTCACTCCACCGTTATTGCGGTCCAAATCCCACGGAATACCGATTCCGATATGCTTATTCAGACGCAACGGCTGGTACTGGGTGAGTACACCAACAGTATCAATACCAGAGTTAATGCAGTTACTCAGCGGGAAATCAATAATGCGATACTTTCCGCCGAATGCCACTGCCGGTTTTGCTACATTTGCAGTCAGGACCCCCAATCTGCTTCCCTGTCCTCCTGCGAGCAGCATGGCAATCATTTCCTTACGAATCATCTTGTTCACCTCTTGCTCTTTTTAAGTATACGATCTTCAGTCTCTAAGGCTATCTTTAAAGTCTGTGATACAAAATGAGTATAACACAGGATGCAACTGATGTACAGCATATTAGCCAATTTTTATCCAATTTTTCGTATTTTTTTGTAAAATTTACATAATCTTCCTTTTTCTTTTCCTATTAAATATATTTGATGTTTTTTCAGGGATTGTGCCCCGTTCAAAAAGTGGTATACTTACCTTTGTAACAATTAGAATTCTGTAATTTTGTAAAGGAACATACAAAATGGACACATATGTAGTTAATTTTTCGAGCCCCTGCCATATTCATTTCATTGGTATTGGTGGCATAAGCATGAGCGGACTTGCCGAGATTTTACTCAAGGAAGGCTTTACAATCTCCGGTTCCGATACCAAAGAATCTGCACTGACCAGACAGCTTTCTGCACATGGTGCGAGAATTGCTTATCCGCAGAAGGCAGAGAATATCACATCTGACATTGATCTTGTTGTATATACTGCAGCTATCCACCCTGATAATCCGGAGTATGCTGCCGCAAGCACTGCAAAGCTTCCCATGCTTTCTCGTGCAGAACTCCTCGGACAATTGATGAACAATTATAAAACCTCCGTCGCAGTTGCCGGCACACACGGAAAGACCACCACCACATCGATGCTTGCACATATTCTGCTTGAAACTCCAACCGATCCAACCATCTGTGTCGGGGGCATCCTGAAAGCAATTGACGGAAATATTCGTGTCGGTTCTTCTGACTGTTTCGTCACTGAAGCATGTGAATACACAAACAGCTTTTTGCATTTTTATCCGAAATACAGCATCATCTTGAATGTTGAGGCGGAACACCTCGACTTTTTCAAAGATCTTGGCAGTGTTCGCGATTCTTTCCGCAAATTTGCCGGAAACACCGCTTCGGATGGTGCCATCATCATAAATGGCGAAATTGATACTTACAGCGATTTAACGGAAAATCTTCCTGCAAAAACCATCACCTATGGTTTTTCGGATGCTTATGATTACTATGCAACCGATATTTCGTTCAATGGCTTCGGATGTGCGACATTCACCTTGAACAAGCATAAAACTCCGCTGACCCATGTGGCTTTACATGTTCCCGGAAAGCACAATGTATCCAACGCTCTGGCTGCAGCTGCTGTGGCATATGAAATGGGTGTCACACCGGAACAGATTGCCAGGGGTCTGTCAGCTTTCGGCGGAACCGACCGCCGCTTCCAGTACAAGGGAGCAATTGACGGAGTTACCATCATTGATGATTATGCACATCATCCCACTGAGATTAAGGCAACTTTGACCTCAGCCCAAAACTATCCGCACAAGAGAATTGTATGTGTCTTCCAACCGCATACTTATTCCCGCACGAAAGCCTTCATGGACGATTTTGCAGATGCCCTGTCACTTGCAGATGTTGTTGTACTGGCTGACATTTATGCAGCACGCGAAACCGACAGTCTATCTATCAGTTCAGATGATATCAGGAAACGCCTCGAAGCGCGTGGATGTGAATGCTACTACATCCCTTCTTCAACCTCATTTGAAGAAATTGAAAAATTTTTATTAAAAAAATGTATCGACGGAGACCTGTTAATAACTATGGGGGCCGGAAACATTGTAGAAGTTGGCGAGCATCTGCTTGGCAGCTGAGTTATCCACATTATCCACAATGAAACGGGGGGATAATTTCCCCATTTCATTGTGGATATTTTCATTTACATAACTTGTCCCTGACAGTTTGATAATATGCCAAAAACACGGAGTTTATGACCGATTTTATTTTTGTTACACAAAAATTATCCACATTATCCACATTTTTCTCATAGTCCGCAAACCCTTGATTTTCAAGGCTTTGCGGAAAAACTTGCTCTTCTCATTTCGAAATTCATGTGCTATAATTGGCTTCGTTAAAAGAGGAGAATGTGTTATGGCTGACATCACTTTACATAGAGACTTCGGTTATCAGAAAACCGTTGTTCCGAATTATTTCATTGATGCATATATGGTACACGCCAATGGCGAGTATGTAAAAATATACTTATATCTGTTAAGATGCATGAACGATCCTGCTATGTCTTTTTCGATCTCTGACTTTGCGGACAAGTTTGATCACACGGAAAAAGATATCATCCGTGCCTTAAAGTATTGGGAAAAAATGCATCTGCTTCGTTTGGAATTTGACGCGAACAAGGAGCTTTGCGGCATCTGCTTTCTGGATGTTCCGGTTGGTGAAGCTCCGATTCCTGCGGTTTCTGTTGCTGTAACTCCGGCAGCCTCTCTTGCTGCAGCACCGGCAGGTTCTGTTTCCGCTGAACCAAAGACCGTTCCTGCGCCCAAGACATACAATGCTGCGCAGCTTCGGCGCATGCGCGAGGAGACTGATATACAGGAATTGTTATTTGTCGCCGAGCACTACATTGGTCACACGCTTAATTCGACCGAAATGAATACGATTCTATATTGGAAAGAAGAACTGCACTTTTCCAATGAGCTGATTGACTATCTCATTGAATCGTGCGTCGCCGAGAAGCATAAGAGTATTCATTATATGGAAAAGGTTGCACTTGAATGGGCCAAAAACGAAATTCTTACGGTGGATGCTGCCAAAAGTCGTTCTTGCCAGCATTCTAAAATGTATCGAGCGATCAAAAAATCTTTTGGAATTCGCGACAGAGAATTGGTTCCATATGAGATGGATTTTATTAGTACCTGGAAAAAGGATTACAACTTTTCCCCCGAAATCATCGCAGCTGCCTGCGAAAAGACGATTCATGCGATTCATCAGGTAAGCTTTGAATATGCCGATTCCATACTCAAGAATTGGAAGAAAAACAATGTGACAACACTTCAGGATATTGCCGCACTGGATTCGCTCCATCAGGAGAATCGTGCGAAAAATACCAAGCGTACATCCTCTGAGAGCAGAACCGGAAACCGTTTTACCGATTATCCGCAGAGGACCTACAATGTGAACCAGTTAGAAAAGGAATTGTTAAGCTATGGCGTTAACCAATAGACAATACGATGAGCTGATGCGCTCCTATGAGCAAAAGCAGTTTCACGCCAGACATATTCAGGCGGAGCGAAAAGCCAAAATATATGCCGAGCTTCCCGAGCTTTCACAGATTGATGAAGCAATCGCATCCTTTTCTGTAAAGCAGGCGAGACTATTGTTAGATGGCGACGAGCATGCCCTTGTCATCTTAAAGGATCAGCTTGCCAAGGCAAAAAAGCGTAGGGAGCAGATTTTATCCGATGCCGGATACACGCCGGCAGATTTAGAACCCGCATATGAATGTCCGGATTGTAAAGATACCGGATATATTGGTTCCAAACGCTGCCATTGTATGTTACAATCATCATTGGATTTGGTCTACCGCCAATCCAATCTGACAAATTTATTAAATGAAGAAAATTTTTCTCATTTTCGGGAAGACTATTATTCAGATACATTGACAGATCCGGTCACAGGTCTTAGTGCGCGGGCGATTATCCGCTATGCCTACAACGAGGCACAAAACTTCATCCGGGATTTTGACAAGACACACGGTAATCTGTTTTTCTACGGTGAGACCGGTGTCGGCAAGACCTTTTTGTCGAACTGTATTGCAAAGGAACTTCTCGATACCGGACACAGTGTCCTTTATTTTAGCGCCTTTGCATTGTTTGAGTTACTTGAGAAATGCAAATTCGACCGCGAACCGGAAGCAATGGCTCGTCAGGAAGATTTATTCTCCTGCGATTTGCTGATTATTGATGATCTTGGTACAGAATTGAGCAACAGTTTTACGGTTTCTCAATTATTTCTTTGTTTAAACGAAAGAATTCTTCGCAAGAAATCAACGATCATTTCAACCAACCTCGGAATTGATCAGGTTATTGACATCTACTCCGACCGTACCTTCTCCCGCATCCGGAGCAACTATTCGCTCATCAAGCTCGTCGGAGAAGATATTCGCCATCAGAAAAAACGCTCATAGTCAAACTATCAGCGTTATTATAAACAAATCAATCATACATATGGAGGAAACTATTCATGCCGAATGAAGAAATTCAATTAGAGTCCATTCCTTATGGTAAGCTCGGACTGGTTACACTTGAAAGCAGTCGCGATTTGGGCGCCAAAGTCGACCAGTATCTGGTCAAATGGCGTTCTACCAGACAGCAGAAACACCAGAACGACATCGCTTTTAATGGCTATCAGCGTGACACTTATCTCGTTGACCACAACCTGCCGCGTTTTGGAAACGGCGAGGCAAAGGGAACACTCAAGACATCTGTCCGCGGTGACGATTTATTCATCATCCTCGATGTAACGAATCACAGCTTAACTTACAAGATGTGTGGTTCCGTCAATCATATGTCACCCGATGATCACTATCAGGATCTGAAGCGTATTATTGCTGCTGCCAGCGGAAAAGCAAAACGAATCAATGTCATCATGCCGTTCCTGTATGAAAGCCGTCAGCATCGTCGTTCTTCCAGAGAGTCCCTCGACTGTGCACTGGCACTTCAGGAGCTTGTAGCTATGGGTGTAGAGAATATTATCACCTTTGATGCGCATGATCCCCGCGTACAGAATGCAATCCCGCTTCATGGTTTTGAGTCCGTTACCTGCGCATATCAATTTGTAAAAGCGCTTTGTAAAAATGTTGATGATCTTGTATTTGACAACGATCACATGATGATCATCAGCCCTGACGAGGGAGGTACCGACCGCGCCGTATACCTTGCAAATGTTCTTGGTATCAATGTTGGTATGTTCTACAAGCGTCGCGATTACAGCCGTATCGTTGACGGACGCAATCCGATTATCGCACACGAGTTTTTAGGTTCTTCTGTTGAAGGAAAAGATGTATTTATCATTGATGATATGATTTCTTCCGGCGAAAGTATGATCGATGTGGCAACCGAGCTAAAAAAGCGTAAGGCAAAGAGAATTTTTGTAATCACAACCTTTGGCCTGTTTACCAATGGCTTTGATAAATTTGATGAAGCTGTTGAGCAGGGTATTATCTACAAAGTTCTCTCAACCGATTTAATTTATCAGTCACCTGAACTTTTGAGCAAGGATTACTACATCAGCTGCGGCATGAGTAAGTATATTGCATATATTATTGACACATTAAATCATGATGCGTCGTTAAGTGAACTCTTAAATCCGTATGATAAGATTAAGAGTATTGTAGCGCGTTACAGTGAAGGAAG
>JAQXMB010000139.1 GCA_029012425.1 bacterium
GTGAAGATTAAAACAACTACAGGAAAAGTCATTTATATTGATCCGTATTTCCCGACAAAGTTTTCCTATAGAGAGCCGGCAGATTTTATTTTGGTCACTCATGGGCACAGTGATCATAACAACATGAGCTTGTGCACACAAAAAGAGGATTGCAAGGTGATCAAGTGGGGCGATGCTTTGATTGACGGAGAATATCAGGTGTTTGAATATGACGATATCCGAATTGAGGCGGTTCCTTCCGGGGGAAACAGTAATCACAAGATAACCAATAATGTCGGATATCTTGTGACAGTGGACGGTGTTACTGTTTATCACAGCGGAGACACTTCGTTTGCGGAGGAAACAAAATGTATTGCAGACAAAGAAATTGATTATGCTATGTATACGGTAAACGGAGCGTACACCATGGGACCGGAAGAAGCAACTGAGATGGCAGATTATATTGGAGCGCGTGTTAACATTCCGATACACGGTAACGGAAATGAGTACTGGAAGCAGAGAAAAGCATTTTCTGCGAACGGTACGAAACGGTTACTCTGGAGTCAAACCATTTTCTTAAGAAGATAAACTTAAAAAATGTGCAAAAGGAATGGGAAGAATACAGGAATTTGAGGAGAGAAGCCATGCAGGTATTAGAACAGTTGACAATGTTGCGAAAAGTGATGAAGGATCATGCGGTTGATTACTATCTTGTTCCGACAGACGATTTTCATGGAAGCGAATATGTAGGAGATTATTTCAAGGCGCGCGCTTTTTTATCCGGATTTACCGGTTCGGCGGGAACACTGCTTGTGGGGATGCAAGGCGCATGGCTGTGGACAGATGGCAGATATTTTTTGCAGGCGGCTGCACAGCTTTCCGGGAGCGGAATTGAGCTGATGAAATCCGGAGAACCGGGAGTTCCAAAGCTGTCTGATTTTCTTTCGAATTGTGTAAAAGACAGGCAGAAGATCGGTTTTGACGGAAGAACAGTAAGCCTCTCCTTTGTTCGCATGCTACGAGAAAAGCTGGGAGATAAGAAGGTTATGATTGATGGTTCTTGTGATCTTGTGGATCTCATCTGGAAAAACAGACCTGCGCTTTCGAATCAGAAAATATGGGAGCTTTTGGAATGCTATACGGGACTTTCGCGGGAAGAAAAGATTGCATTGATGCGACAACAGCTTGAACAGAAGAATTGCGATGTGCTGCTTCTTACCGCATTGGATGAGATTGCATGGGTGTTGAATCTTCGAGGTGGTGATGTCGATTATACACCGGTGTTTTTATCCTACCTGTTGATTGGAAAAGAGGAAGTGATTCTTTTTGCGCGCGAAGGAGCATTGTCGGACGAGCTTACGGAGAAGCTTGGACAGGCAGGAGTAAGCTGTAAGGACTATTTTGCAATTGAAGAAAGTCTCAGACAGTTAAGTGATGACAAGTGTATCTGGGTGGATGAGAGCGTTGTGAACGCAAGATTATTCGAATGTATTCCCGATATCTGCAAGCTGCATTTGAAAAAAAGTCCGGTTGCGTTGATGAAAGCCTGCAAGACTGCAGAGGAGATGGAGCATACCCGTCTTGCGCACAGGAAGGATGCAGTAGCCATGATAAAGTTTATCTATTGGCTGAAGCATCATGTGGCGATTGAACATGTGACAGAAATCAGTGCGGCAGAGAATCTGCTTGAGCTCCGAAAACAGATGGAAGGTTTTGTGGATCAGAGCTTTGCACCGATTATTGCATATGGACCACATGGCGCAATCGTCCATTATAGCGCTACGACAGACAGCAATGTCCGGCTTCAACCGAAAGGCTTATGCCTGATGGACACCGGAGCCCATTATCTGGATGGCACAACGGATATTACAAGAACCGTTGCGCTTGGGGAGCTTACAGAGGAAGAAAAGCGTGCCTTTACAATCGTATTAAAAGGGAATCTTCGACTAGGTGCTGCTGTATTTCAAAAAGGGATGTGTGGACGCAATCTGGATCTTCTTGCACGAGGTCCGCTCTGGGACAATGGACTCGACTACAATCATGGAACCGGACATGGTGTCGGCTATCTGCTCTGTGTACATGAAGGACCACAGCGCGTGCATTGGAGAAAGACGGATGAAACGGAAACGCCGCTTGAGGAGGGTATGATTCTATCGAATGAACCCGGCCTTTATTTAGAAGGAAAGTTTGGAATCCGTCACGAGAATCTTATCGTGGTAAAAGAGCTTCAGAAAAATGAATATGGACAGCTCATGCATTTTGAAACGATGACAATGGTGCCGTTTGATCTGGATGCAATTGATAGCTCTTTACTTACCTCGGAGGAAAAGAAACTGCTGAATGAATATCACAAAAAGGTGTATGAGACCGTTTCACAATATCTTACGAAAGAGGAATGCATCTGGTTACAAGAAATGACAAGAGAAATATAATCGAGAATTAATAAATGAACAAGCTTGGCCGATGAAATGGTTTGCAGCAAGAATACTTGTAAAGTAAGAAGTGAATATTGTTATATGATATTACATTATTACACAAGCAATGATTCGTAAAAACAATTACAATAGACTTAATCAATCATACGACACTGTTCGAATTATGATTTTTTAAGGAGGATAAAATATGTTAAAAGGAATTCCGTCCATCTTGTCACCGGATCTTTTAAAGGTTTTATGTGAGATGGGACATACAGACGAACTGACAATCGGAGACGGTAACTTCCCCGGACATTCATTTGATACACCGGTTATCCGGATGGATGGACATGGAGTACCGGAGATTTTAGATGCAATTTTGCAGGTGTTTCCGCTTGATACTTATCCCGATGCCAATGGTGTGATGGTTCCGCCTTGTACGCTCATGGCAGTAGAACCCGGCGATGATGCAAAGACGCCGATCTGGGATACCTATAAAGAAATTGTTGCAAAGCATGATGTCCGCGGAGCAGATTGCTTTGAAGAGATTAATAAGTGGAAATTCTACGATAAAACCCGTGCGAAATCCAAGGTTGTTATCATGACAGGAGAAACCGCTATCTATGCTAATATTATTTTGAGAAAAGGTGTTGTAATCAATAATTAATTCAAAACTATATTATTGAACGGCTTGGCTGTGCAAAGGACGGTAGTGCATAAGGCATTATCGTCTTTTCTTTTGCAATCCTCATGCGACTGCGTGCGGCAACCATCGCGGTGTACGAAAAATAACTTTACCTGATATCTAATATTTGGTATACTTTTGATAGTTATGAGATTTTGGAAAGTGAGGAAAAACAATGGCAAAGGGCAGTTATGATGCCAGTAGCATATCGGTGCTTGAGGGACTTGAAGCGGTCCGTAAAAGACCCGGAATGTATATCGGTAGTGTATCAAGAAAAGGTCTGAACCATTTGATTTATGAGATTGTCGATAACTCAGTGGACGAGCATCTTGCGGGTTTTTGTGATACGATTCGTGTTACGCTGGAAGCAGATGGCTCATGTACCGTTGAGGATAACGGAAGGGGTATTCCGGTAGGAATGCATGAAAAAGGTGTATCGGCAGCGCGTCTGGTATTTACGACTTTGCATGCCGGCGGAAAATTTGATAACGATGCATATAAGACCAGTGGAGGTCTTCATGGTGTTGGTTCTTCTGTCGTCAATGCACTCTCAACATATATGGATGTGGAGATTAGTCGCGATGGCGCCGTGCATCATGATCGTTACGAGAGAGGAAATCCGACGATACAATTGGAAGGCGGACTGCTTCCGGTAATTGGAAAAACAAGGAAGACAGGAACAAAAATTAATTTTCTGCCGGATCCTGAAATATTTGAAAAAACACGCTTTAAGGAAGAGGATGTAAAAAGCCGTATGCATGAAACGGCCTATCTGAATCCGGAACTTACGATCATTTATGAAGATAAACGGGGGGATGAGCTTGAGCATATCGAATACCACGAGCCGGAAGGTATTATCGGATTTGTGCGTGATCTGAACAAAAATTTAGAGACGATTCACGATGTGATCTACTTCAAGGGTGAGAGTGAAGGAATCGAAGTTGAGGTCGCATTTCAATATACGAATGAGTTCCATGAGAATATCTTAGGCTTTTGTAATAATATATATAATGCAGAAGGTGGTACGCATATTACCGGTTTTAAGACGACATTTACCATGGTCATCAACCAGTATGCGAGAGAGCTTGGAATCCTCAAAGAAAAAGACGCCAACTTTACCGGAACGGATGTGAGAAACGGTATGACAGCTGTTGTTTCCATCAAGCATCCCGACCCTCGCTTTGAAGGACAGACAAAGACGAAGCTGGATAATCAGGATGCGTCAAAGGTAACTGGAAAAGTAACCGGAGATGAGATTACGCTTTATTTTGATAAAAACCTCGAAACTTTAAAAGCTGTCATTGAATGTGCGGTAAAAGCAGCGAAAATCCGTAAGACGGAAGAACGCGCGAAAACCAATCTTTTGACCAAGCAGAAATTCTCCTTTGATTCAAACGGAAAGCTTGCAAACTGTGAGTCGAAGGATCCTTCGAAGTGTGAGATCTTTATCGTCGAGGGAGATTCGGCAGGAGGTTCTGCAAAGATGGCCAGAAACCGTATGTATCAGGCGATTATGCCGATTCGGGGAAAGATTTTGAATGTCGAAAAGGCATCGATTGACAAGGTGCTTGCCAATGCGGAAATCAAGACGATGATCAATGCGTTTGGCTGTGGTTTTTCGGAAGGATACGGCAATGATTTTGATATCACGAAGCTTCGCTATGACAAAATCATTATCATGGCTGATGCCGATGTTGATGGAGCACATATTTCTACTTTGCTTCTGACCTTATTTTACCGCTTTATGCCCGAGCTTATTTTTGAGGGACATGTTTACCTTGCGATGCCGCCTCTATATAAGGCAATGCCGAAAAAAGGCGAAGAAGAGTATCTGTATGATGATGCAGCACTGGAAAAATATCGAAAAAACCACACCGGAAGTTTTACGCTGCAGCGCTATAAAGGTCTTGGAGAGATGGATGCCGAGCAGCTTTGGGAGACAACCTTAAACCCCGAAACCCGTATGCTTAAAAAAGTAGAGATTGAGGATGGCCGTATGGCAAGTGATGTCACTGCGATGCTGATGGGTACAGATGTACCGCCGAGAAAGGCATTTATCTATGCGAATGCGTTAGATGCTGAGTTAGATGTTTAATTGGAGGATGAGACAGATGGAAGCGGAAGAGCGACTGATACGCACAGAGTATTCGGAAATTATGCAAAAATCTTACATCGATTATGCGATGAGTGTAATTGTTGCCCGTGCATTGCCGGATGTGCGAGATGGATTAAAGCCTGTACAGCGCAGAACCTTATATGATATGTACGAGTTAGGGATTCGTTATGATCGTCCGTATCGTAAGAGTGCCCGTATTGTTGGTGATACAATGGGTAAGTACCATCCGCATGGAGACAGCTCGATCTATGATGCGCTTGTTGTCATGTCGCAGGATTTCAAAAAAGGACTACCGCTGATTGACGGACATGGTAATTTCGGATCCATTGAGGGAGACGGTGCCGCAGCAATGCGTTATACCGAAGCTCGTCTTCAGAAGGTTACACAGGAAGCATATCTTGCAGATCTTGACAAGGATGTTGTCGATTTTATCCCCAATTTTGATGAGACGGAAAAAGAACCTGTGGTACTTCCTGTTCGTGTACCGAACCTTTTGATTAACGGAGCGGAAGGAATCGCGGTCGGAATGGCAACCAGCATTCCACCGCACAACTTTGCTGAGATCATCGAAGGCGTGAAGGCATATATGAAGGATCCGGATATTAATACGGAGCAGATGATGCAGTATGTGAAGGGACCGGATTTTCCGACCGGTGGAATCGTCACAAATCAGGATGAGCTGCTTAGTATTTATTCAACCGGAGTTGGAAAGATTAAGATTCGCGGCCGCGTCGAAATCGAAAAAATGAAGGGCGGAAAAGAATGTATTGTCGTAACTGAGATTCCCTACACCATGATTGGAGCGGGAATCGGAAAATTCTTAAATGATGTTTATAATTTGGTTGAGACAAAAAAGACGAATGATATCGCTGATATATCCAATCAGTCATCCAAAGAAGGAATTCGTATCGTCATCGAGCTTCGCAAGGGTGCCAATGCGGAGAATCTGTGTAATTTGCTCTATAAAAAGACAAAATTAGAGGATACCTTTGGTGTGAATATGCTATCCGTTGCGGACGGAAAGCCTGAGACAATGGGACTTGTTCCGATGATTCGACATCATGTGGCGTTCCAGTATGAGCTTGCGACCAGAAAGTACAAGACACTGCTTGCAAAGGAATTAGAGAAGCGGGAGGTGCAGGAAGGTCTCATCAAGGCATGTGATGTCATTGATTTGATCATTGAGATCCTTCGCGGAAGCAAGAATGTCAAGGATGCAAAAGCATGCTTGACAAGTGGGGATACATCAAAAATTAAATTTAAACATAAAGAATCGGAGAAAGATGCGAAGCAACTTTGCTTTACAGAACGACAGGCAACTGCAATTCTTGAGATGCGCCTGTATAAACTGATTGGCTTAGAAATTGATGCACTTTTAAAAGAGCATGAGGAGACGGTTGCAAACATTGCAAGATATGAAAAGATTCTCACCAGTCGAAGTGAAATGGCAAAGGTGATTATCAAAGACCTTGATGCTTTCAAAAAAGAGTATGCAAGACCCAGACGGACAACAATCGATAATGTGGAAGCTGCTGTTGTGGAAGAACCCAAGGTAGAAGAAATGGATGTAGTGGTTCTGATGGATCGTTTCGGATATGCCAAGACGGTGGATGTGACTACTTATGAGCGTAACCGTGAGGCGGCAGACGGTGAAAATCGTTATATAATTAATTGTAAGAACACGGACAAGCTTTGTATTTTTACGAATACCGGTAATATGCATCTGCTGAAGGTACTCGATTTGCCTTTTGGTAAGTTCCGTGACAAAGGCAAGCCGATTGATAACATGAGTAATTATGACAGTGCAAATGAGAACCTCATCTATATCGAAGCGATGAGTCATATTATCGATAAGCAATTGGTTTTCGGGACAAAAACATCTATGCTTAAGCTTGTGAACGGTTGTGAGTTCGATGTTGGAAAACGAACGACCGCAGCAACAAAGCTGGCAGAGGATGATGAATTGTTGATTGTTTCTCCTGTGGAAGCAGGGGCTACTGTTGTCATGGAGTCAAAGAAGAATGTATTTCTTCGCATTGCTCTTGAGAGTATTCCGGAAAAAAAGAAGATGGCGATCGGCGTGCGCGGCATGCGTCTGATGCCGGGAGACGAACTGGCATCGATTTACTATCTTGCCGCAGATGGTGAAGCTCAGATGGGCGGAAAGGATAAGACCGTTGCGTTGAATCGTCTGCACATCTGCAATCGTGATACAAAAGGAGTGAAGCGCTGATGAAGAAGGTGATTTTTGATTTAGACGGCACCCTGATTAATTCGCAGGAGGGTGTGACCAAGAGTGTTCAGCACGCCTTGCGGTCGATTGGAATCGATGAGCCGGATCTTGACAGCCTGCGTTGTTTTATCGGACCACCGCTTTCCCGAATGTTCAAAGAGAAGTATAACTTTTCAGATGAAGTGATCGGATCGTTAATTCCGATATACAGACAACGGTACGAGACCGTCGGAGTTCACGAGTGTGAGCTGTATCCGGGTGTAGAAGAAGTGTTAAAAAGCTTGCATGATAAAGGCTATATTCTTACACTTGGTTCATCGAAACCGGAGGTTTTTTGCACAGATATCTTGCAATATTTCCATATTGACCAGTATTTTACACATATTGTGGGGGCAACACTCGGACCGGAACGCCAGACCAAGATTCAGGTTCTTGAAGAGGCTTTTTGCCGTATGAATGTGAAGGATAAGAGCGAAGTGATTCTGATTGGCGATACAAAGTATGATGTTGAAGGTGCGAATGCGGCGGGTATTGATTGTGTCGGAATTACCTACGGATTCGGAACGCGGGAGGAATTGTTGGAGCATGGTGCAATTGCTGTGTTCGATACGCTGACACAGGTGGAGGAATATCTTGATGGAACAGCCTAGGGGCTTTGCGGTGTGGGAGATCATCTATCCCTTTTTTCTGTTTGAAGCGATTGTACTGATCATTCAGGAAGCACTTGTCAAAATATTGAGGTTATCCTGGGCGGTCGGTTTAACCGGACAGGCAATTTCAACATGTGTGGCAATAATCGTCTTATGGTATCGGTTCATATTCAAAGAAAAGCTGACACTGACGCAAAAGAAAAGCATATTTATCCGGTGGAAAGCTGCTGTGATGGCGATTGCTGCAACAGTAATATCCGGCGTTGGATGGAATCTTCTTATTCTATCGATACATCCGCTTCGCAGTCAGGAACAATTCCGGACAGCAAATCAGTATTTCTATGGTTCGACGCTTGGAATGGAGCTTGTGACACTTGGAATTATTACTCCGATCGCAGAAGAGCTGTTGTTTCGTGGAATTATCTATCAGAGACTTCGTAAGATATCAGGCGTATTTGCTTCTGTTATGATATCTGCAGTTTTTTTTGGCGTGTATCATTTAAATATTACGCAGATAATATATGCGTGTGCAATCGGTATCCTATTGGCGTTACTGATGGAAGCATATGGAGATGTCAGAATTCCAATGCTGGGGCATATGGCAATTAATATTGTAGTAGTACTTAACGGTGAATTGGGGATTCTCGACCGCACAATCCTTGCGACTCCATTACAGAAAAATGCTTGTATGGCAATATGTCTGGTGCTTACGGTTGTTTTCACAGGAGTGCTCGGGAAAAAATGTAAAGAAAAATAATCAAAAGGATGACCAGAGAGGTTGTCCTTTTTGCTTTATTCTGCTAAAATGTGGTTAATTATGTTTAATTGACAGTGGAGAATATCGTTTTGATGCTGATTGATGAACAGATTTTTGATAAGAAATTGGATAGGTTATAAGTATATGAGTCAAAAAAAATGGAATGAATATGGAGAAGAAATTCTTAATTCTGTATTGCATGCAGTTGAATCCGGTGATTTTACGGATTTGAGCCGCAATGTTTCAGAGGCAGTATCGCAGACTGTGAATGCCATTGGGCGAGGCGTCGATGAAGTGAGCCGAGAGGTTTCAAGACAGGCAAAGCAGACCGCAGAACAGATTCGGGCGAACGAGGCGATAAAAAAACAGGCGATGCAGCATGGAAGACAGTCACAGGAAAAGTATGAGCATTACAGACAAGTGCCCGTCAATACGCGATGCAGACAAAGATCGCGCAAGCTTCCCGGCGAAAATGCTTCCGTGGCACTGATTTCGGTCGGAACTGTTTTTACCAGTATATTCGGAATAACAACACTTGTCGCTGCACTTGCATTCATTGCAGGAGGTTCGGTGGCATGGCTGATTGCATCGGGAATATGTACGCTGCCGTTTGTGATGATGATTGGCAGAGGCTCTAAGCTTAGCGCAAGGAATCGAAGATTTCGTCAGTATATGAGATTGGCTGGCGAGAAAGGGTATTGTGAGATTACCAGGCTCGCAAAGCATATTGGAAAAAGAAAGAAATATGTGATCAAAGACATTAAACAAATGATGGAGAAAGGTTACTTTCTGGAAGGACATCTGGATGATCAGATGACAACTCTTATGGTGACGGATGAGGCATATCAGCAATACTGCACCATGCAGCAATCGCAGCTGTTGGATACAAAAGTTGTGCAGAGAGCACCGATTGATGAAGAAGAACAAAAAAACGGTTACTCTGCGGAGGTTGCAGATATCATTCAGCAGGGAGAGGCCTACATCGCACATATTCATGAGTGTAACGATGCGATTCCCGGATTTGAGATGAGTGAGAAGTTAGCCAAGCTTGAGGATATTATGCGAAGAATTTTTGCACAGATTAAAGTTCATCCGGAAAGCGCGGATGAGTTGCAGAAATTTATGAACTATTATCTGCCGACCACAACGAAGCTGGTTGATGCGTACAGGGATCTTGACGGACAACCGGAGTATGGAGACAATATTACAAAAACAAAGAAAGAAATCGAGGGAACACTCGATACGATTAACGAAGCATTTGCAAAGCTTTTTGACAGTCTGTTTGAGGATACGGCATGGGATATCTCTTCAGATATTTCAACAATGAAGGTGATGCTTGCACAAGAGGGTTTGACGGAGAATAAAGATTTCGTATAGAGAATTGATGGAGGAAATAACTATGAGTACAGATTTTGAAACTATGACAGCAGAAGCACCGACACTTGATTTTGGAGCATTTGATGCGACGATAAAGGAAGCACCGGCAGAGATCATTCCCAAACCCGAAAGTGCTGAGGATGATACGATGCTTTCGGAGGATCAAAAGCAGATGGTTGCGCAGTTTGTTGAGAAAATTGATCTGCGTAATACAAATGCGATTTTGCAGTACGGTGCGGGAACCCAGAAAAAGATGGCAGATTTTTCGGACAAGGCACTTGAAAATGTAAGAACAAAAGACATGGGTGAAATCGGAGAGATGGTTTCATCACTTGTTGTTGAGCTAAAAAGCTTTGATGTGCAGGAAGAAGAAAAAGGACTCGGTTCTTTCTTTAAAAAGAAAGCCAATAAAATCACCGCGTTAAAAGCGAAATATGATAAAGCTGATGCAAATGTCGAGAAGATCGCGCAAGCACTTGAGACACATCAGATTCAGTTAATCAAGGATGCACAGATGCTTGATAAAATGTATGAGATGAATCTGAACTATTTCAAAGAGCTTTCCATGTATATTATCGCCGGAAAGAAAAAGGTTGCGCAGGCAAAGGAGCAGGAACTTGCGCAGTTACGGGCAAAAGCACAGGCAAGCGGTCTGCCGGAGGATGCACAGGAGGCGAAAGATTATGAGGATTTAATCGAGCGCTTTGAGAAAAAGCTGCATGATTTGGAACTGACGCGTGCCGTTGCACTTCAGACCGCACCTCAGATTCGTCTGGTTCAAAGCTCAGATACCGTTATGGCTGAAAAGATTCAGTCAACGATTGTGAATACAATTCCGCTGTGGAAGAGTCAGATGGTGATTGCACTTGGTGTGGCACATGCATCTGCTGCCGCTCAGGCACAGCACGAAGTGACTGACATGACCAATGAGTTGTTAAAGAAAAATGCCAATACACTTAAAATTGCAACTGTTGAATCTGCCAAGGAATCTGAGCGCGGCGTGGTTGATATTGAGACACTCAAAGAGACAAATGCAACGCTGATCAGCACATTGGATGAAGTGATGAAGATTCAGACGGAAGGTCGCGCAAAACGAGCTGCGGCGGAAGCTGAGCTTCGTACCATTGAGAATGAACTGAAAGCAAAACTTCTTGAGGTAAGATAGTAAGGTAATGAGTAAGAAATGTGTATTTTTTGATATTGACGGAACGATCTGGGATATGAATAATCACATCCCTGAGAGTACGGTTACTGCAATTCGTGCGCTGCGGGCAGCCGGGAATTATGCCTTTTTGTGCAGTGGAAGAACGAGGGCGTATATCACAAATCCCAGTTTGTTTGAAATCGGATTTGACGGGATCGTTGCAGGATGCGGCACGCTGGTCGAAATGAATGGAGAACAGGTCTACTATCATAGAATTGAAAAGGAGCTTGCGCTCCATACGATTGAGACGGTTCGACACTTTGGCTTCCGACCGATTCTTGAGGGAAAAGACTTTCTTTATTTTGATGACGAAGAGTTTGGCGATGATTTCTATGGTCAGAAATTGAGTCGAGAACTCGGAAATCGCAGACATACCATTAAGGATGAATATGGTGAGTGGGAAATCAGTAAGATTTCCTGCGCGACAGATCATTCTGACACGGACAGCTGTTTTGCCGCTCTGAGTGAGTATTATGATTATTTCATACATACGCCTGAGGTAGTTGAAATTGTACCAAAAGGTCATACAAAAGCAACCGGAATACAAAAAGTATGTGAGCGACTTGGCGTTGACAGAGCGGATACTTTGGCATTCGGAGACAGTGTTAACGATTTAGATATGCTCCGTTTCTCCGGTATCGGTGTTGCGATGGGAAATGGTTCTGACATTGCAAAGGAAGCTGCCGATTATGTGACGAGTGAGCTTCATAATGATGGAATCTACAATGCGTTGAAACACTTTTCGCTTATATAATTATGAATAATGAAACTACTTAAGAAAAATATGCTGATTGCTGCATGAAAAACAGCTTTTGGCATATTTTTGTTTCATGGAAAGCACTATATATATCAAAAGGATCATAAACATACAATAAAAAATAAAAAAGTGAGAAAAAAAGAGATATTCAGAGAAAAAAAGAGTATCATTGAGGAAAGTACATGATTCTGAAAACAATAATCACTTGCACAATCATATCGGAATGCATAATATACTATTTAGCGATTAGCACTCGATAAAGACGAGTGCTAGCAGATACATGCAGATAGAACAATATATTCTATTATAAGGAGGCAATGAACTATGAAATTAGTACCATTATTAGACAGAGTAGTAATTAAACAGCTTGAGGCGGAAGAGAAGACCAAATCAGGAATTATTTTAGCAAGCTCTGCACAGGAAAAACCGCAGGAGGCTGAGGTTGTTGCAGTTGGCCCCGGTGGAATCGTTGACGGTAAGGAAATTACCATGCAGGTGAAGGAAGGTCAGAAAGTAATCTACTCTAAGTATGCCGGAACAGAAGTAAAGCTTGATGGACAGGAGTACATTATTGTTCGTCAGAACGATATTCTTGCAATCGTTGAGTAATCAAAGACAATTAATCGTAAAACTCATATAAAAAGGAGATCATTATTATGGCAAAAGAAATTAAATATGGCGCAGATGCCAGAGCAGCATTAGAGGCTGGTGTTGATAAATTAGCAAATACCGTTCGTGTCACAATCGGACCGAAGGGACGCAATGTAGTTCTTGATAAATCATATGGAACCCCCCTTATTACCAATGATGGAGTTACAATCGCTAAGGAGATTGAGCTTGAGGATGCATTTGAGAATATGGGAGCACAGCTTGTAAAAGAAGTTGCGACTAAGACAAATGATGTTGCCGGAGACGGAACTACGACAGCAACAGTTCTTGCACAGGCTATGATTAAGGAAGGTATGAAGAACCTTGCAGCAGGCGCAAACCCGATTATCCTTCGAAAAGGTATGAAGAAAGCTACCGAGAAGGCGGTTGAGGCACTTGTTGGAATGAGCAAGACCGTTGACGGAAAGAATCAGATTGCTAAGGTTGCCGCAATCTCTGCCGGAGATGAGGAAGTTGGAAATCTTGTCGCAGATGCAATGGAAAAAGTATCTAAGGACGGAGTAATCACCATTGAGGAGAGCAAGACGATGCTTACCGAGCTTGATCTTGTAGAAGGTATGCAGTTCGATCGCGGATACATCTCAGCCTATATGGCAACTGATATGGATAAGATGGAAGCGGTTCTTGACGATCCTTACATTTTAATTACAGATAAGAAGATTAGCAATATTCAGGATTTACTGCCGATTCTCGAGCAGATTGTTCAGTCAGGTGCAAGACTTCTCATTATCGCTGAGGATGTAGAGGGCGAGGCTTTGACAACACTTATCCTGAACAAATTAAGAGGAACTTTCAATGTTGTGGCTGTTAAGGCTCCCGGATATGGTGACAGAAGAAAGGCAATGCTTGAGGATATTGCAATTCTTACCGGTGGTCAGGTGATCTCTTCAGAGCTGGGCATGGAGTTAAAGGAAGCAACCATGGATATGCTTGGTCGTGCAAAGTCTGTTAAGGTTCAGAAGGAGAACACTGTTATCGTTGACGGAGCAGGTGAAAAGGCTGCAATTGAAGGTCGTGTTGGTCAGATTCGTACACAGATCGAGGAGACTACTTCAGAGTTTGACAAAGAGAAACTTCAGGAGCGTCTTGCAAAGCTGGCTGGTGGTGTGGCAGTAATCCGTGTTGGTGCTGCAACTGAGACCGAGATGAAAGAGAGCAAGCTTCGTATGGAGGATGCGCTCAATGCTACGAGAGCAGCTGTTGAAGAGGGAATCATTTCCGGTGGTGGATCTGCATATATTCATGCATCAAAGGTTGTTGCAGAACTTGCAGCAACACTTGAGGGTGATGAAAAGACAGGAGCAAATGTGATTCTTAAGGCTCTTGAAGCACCGTTATTCTATATTGCTGATAATGCAGGACTTGAGGGCTCCGTAATTATTAACAAGGTTCGTGAGTCAGAGGTCGGTGTTGGATTCAATGCGGCAACAGAGGAGTATGTTGATATGGTTGCAGCCGGAATTCTTGATCCTGTCAAGGTAACAAGAAGTGCATTGCAGAATGCAACAAGTGTTGCAGCTACCTTACTCACAACAGAGTCTGTAGTTGCGAATATCAAAGAGGATGTTCCGGCAATGCCCGCAGGTGGACCCGGCATGGGCGGAATGATGTAATTTCATTCGGGAAAATTTTCACAAACAAGTCACAGCCTGTCTCATGTGTATGAGGCAGGCTGTATATTTTTTGGGGGATTTCCACCGGATTTTTGATAGATATTACTCTTGTATCTCATTGAATCTATGTTATACTTAGGGCGTAAAATAGAGAAGAGAGAAAGAGAGAAGAAAGGAGAACTAGGATGAAAGTTCAGAATATTAAAGACATTAACGCATTTTTTAAGATGATTGACAGTTGTACCGGTACGGTTGAGCTGGTTACCGGAGAGGGAGACCGTTTGAATCTCAAATCTAAATTAAGCCAGTATGTTTCATTGGCAAAAATCTTTTCAAACGGAGATATTCCTGAGTTAGAGCTTGTTGCACACGAGAAGGAAGATGTTGAACGCATTCTTCATTTTATGATGAACAACTAAGTTCAATTGAATACAAAATGATTTTTCGACCATCGAATAAAAAGGATTCGATGGTTTTTCTTTTTCATATTTCTATTTGCTAATAGAGCAAAGTGTGGTAAGATAAGTCTTGATTGTTGTATTACAAAGGACATGACAGGAGGATGCTCATGAGCAGAGTTGCAATTGTTACCGACAGTAATTCCGGTATTACTCAGGCAGAGGGAGCAAGATATGGAATTTCCGTTTTGCCGATGCCGTTTTATATTAATGACGAGATGTATTATGAGGAGATTAATCTGAGCCAGGAACAGTTTTACGAGAAACTGCTCAGCGGTGTTGATATTTCAACCTCAATGCCATTAGTTGGCAATGTGACGGAACTGTGGGATAAGCTGCTTCAGGAGTATGATGAGATTGTACATATTCCGATGTCCAGCGGACTTTCCAGTGCCTGTGAGACAGCGTGTATGCTGGCGCAGGAATACAACGGTAAAGTTCAGGTTGTCAATAATCAGAGAATTTCCGTTACGCAAAGACAGTCGGTGTTTGATGCAAAAATGCTTGCGGATCAGGGAAAAAGCGCTGCTGAGATTTGCGATAAGCTAATGGAAGAAAAGATGCAGTCATCGATTTATATCATGGTAGACACACTTCGCTTTCTGAAAAAAGGCGGTCGCATCACGCCTGCAGCTGCTGCACTCGGCACATTGCTTAAGATTAAGCCGGTTCTTCAGATTCAGGGTGAAAAGCTTGATGCCTTTGCAAAGGCACGCACTGTAAAACAGGCAAAGACAATTATGATAGACGCAATTCAAAAAGATTTTACAGAGCGTTTTGGAGATGCAAGCGGAGAGAATATGTGGCTTGAGATTGCATATACCAAAGATTATGAAGCCGCGCTTGCATTTCGTGATGAAGTGGCGTTGCGTTTCCCGAATCATGAGATTGTAGTGAATCCGTTGTCATTAAGTGTATCCTGTCATATTGGACCGGGGGCACTTGCTCTTGCATGTTCACATAAGCTGTAAGCTGTTCAACATGGGAAATACTTTACTTTCTATATAGAATCATGTATAATCAACACGCGAAACAATCGATAAAATCAGGAGGTACCGGAATGGTTAAAGCAGTAGTTGGAGCAAACTGGGGAGATGAAGGTAAGGGAAAAATTACCGATATGCTCGCTAAGGAAGCAGACATCATCATTCGTTTTCAGGGTGGTGCCAACGCAGGACATACAATTGTAAACAATTATGGAAAATTTGCGTTGCATACGCTTCCGTCTGGTGTGTTCTATGACCATACGACCAGCATCATCGGAAACGGTGTAGCGTTGGATGTAAAGAAATTATTTAATGAGATAAAAGATATCACAGCAAAGGGAGTTCCTACACCGAAGATTCTTGTCTCTGACCGCGCACAGATGGTAATGTCCTATCATGTGTTGTTTGATCAGTATGAAGAGGAGCGTCTCGGAGGGAAATCATTTGGATCAACAAAATCCGGTATCGCACCTTTTTATTCTGATAAATATGCCAAAATCGGTTTTCAGGTCAGTGAATTGTTTGATGAGGAGCTGCTGATTGAGAAGGTTGCCCGTATTTGTGAGCAGAAAAATGTTGTTTTAGAGCATTTGTATCATAAACCTGCAATTCAGCCGCAGGATTTGCTTGCGGAGCTTCACGAATATCGTGAAATGATTGCTCCTTATGTATGTGATGTATCAGCATATCTGGCAGAGGCAATCGCACAGAATAAGACAATTCTTTTAGAAGGACAGCTTGGAACCATGAAGGATCCGGATCATGGAATTTATCCGATGGTTACTTCTTCATCTACATTGGCAGCATACGGTGCAATCGGTGCAGGTATTCCGCCGTATGAGATTAAGCAGATTGTGACTGTCTGTAAAGCATATTCTTCTGCTGTTGGTGCCGGAGAGTTTGTAAGTGAAATATTCGGTGAGGAGGCAGAGCTTCTTCGCAATCATGGTGGTGATGGCGGAGAGTACGGTGCAACGACCGGTCGTCCTCGTCGTATGGGATGGTTTGATTGTGTGGCAAGTAAGTACGGATGTCGCCTGCAGGGAACAACAGATGTCGTACTTACTGTAGTTGATGCACTCGGTTATCTGGATGAAATTCCTGTATGTGTTGGTTATGAGATCGACGGACAGGTAACGACCGATTTCCCCGTAACCTGCAAATTAAAAAATGCGAAACCCGTATATGAGGTATTACCCGGATGGAAGTGTGAGATTCGAGGCATTAAGGAATACGATAAATTGCCCGAAAACTGCCGTAATTACATTGAATTCATTGAAAAACACATCGGTTTTCCGATTACAATGGTTTCAAACGGACCGGATCGGGAAGATATTATTATGCGATAGTAAAAAGGAACAGCTCATCGAGCTGTTCTTTTTTCTTTATCCGATTGAAGTACTTGACACAAGGAACATATGTTTGTATAATAAACATATGTTCGAAGTATCAAATGGAATGACGACAAAAGAAAAACTAGAGATATTGGC
Organism: bacterium; assembly: GCA_029012425.1. GTDB lineage: Bacteria > Bacillota > Clostridia > Lachnospirales > Lachnospiraceae > W0P33-017. Next base: position 17,389 of record JAQXMB010000139.1, read on the forward strand.
GGATGCAGCAAAGTATGATGTAGCTTGTACTTCCAGTGGAGTAAAACGCGAGGGAAAGAAGGGATTCCTCGGTAACAGTGTAGCATGCGGAATCTGTCATTCGTTCGGAGCGGACGGAAGATGTATTTCACTTTTGAAGGTTTTGCTTACCAATAACTGTGCATATGACTGCAAATACTGTGTAAATCGCAGCTCGAATGATGTGCCGAGAGCTGCTTTTGAACCGGATGAATTGTGCCGTTTGGTCATTGAATTCTATAAGAGAAATTACATCGAAGGATTATTCTTGAGTTCCGGTGTATGGAATAATCCGACATTTACGATGGAGAAGATGTGTGAGGCTTTATATCTGCTGCGAACCAAGTATCGTTTTAATGGATATATTCATGTAAAGACAATTCCCGGTGCATCGGATGATTTACTATCCATGGCAGGATATCTTGCAGATCGTGTGAGTATTAATCTGGAACTGCCTACAGCAGAAAGCCTTAGCAAGCTTGCTCCAAATAAGTCTTTTAAGACGATCCTTGAGCCGATGGGGAAGATGACGGATACAATTTCTGCCCATCGACTGGCAATCGGTAAAGATGCTCGCATGGAACGCAGCGGGATTAATCGTTATTTGAGCAATAGTATTTTCAATTCGAATCATACGCAGACACGAGTGGATGGTACAACGGTTCATGCGATTGGAGTTAAGGGACCGTCAATTTCATCTGCTCAGACTGCGCTTGCGAAGGTTGACAGCAAGCTGCAGCGCGCGTTTGCACCCGCAGGGCAGAGTACACAGATGATTATCGGCGCAACACCTGAGACGGATCTTACACTCATTCAGACAACGCAGTCGCTTTACCAGAACTATGATTTGAAACGAGTGTTTTATTCAGCATATATACCGTTGAATGAAGACGACGCATTGCCTTCGATGGATACAGCGGTTCCCCTGCTTCGGGAACACAGACTTTATCAGGCAGATTGGCTGCTTCGCTACTATGGTTTTACAGCCAATGAGTTATTGTCGGAAGAACGGCCCAATTTTAACGAACTGCTGGATCCTAAATGCGATTGGGCGCTTCGGCATCTGGGGGATTTCCCTGTTGAAGTTCAGCGTGCATCTTATGATGATTTATTGAGGGTTCCGGGAATTGGCCCGAAATCTGCAACAAGAATTGTACAGGCAAGACGGTATGGTCATCTTGATTTTGATAATCTTAAGAAGATGGGAGTTGTATTGAAACGGGCACATTATTTTATTACCTGCAATGGTCGTATGATGTATAAGATTCCGATCGAAGAGCAGTATATTACAAATTGTCTGACTGCGGATAACCGGAAGGAAAACTGGCAGATTCATCATCAGAATGAACAGTATGTGCAGATGTCGTTGTTTTCTGATTATCATATGTCAGCAAGCGGTTGATAGGAGAATGCGAATGTATGTGTTTACCTGTAAGCAGGAATTTGAAGATATGATGTGCTGTATTTATACGGCATGGGAACGGGCGCTTCGCGTTGGACATGATCAGTTGCGACTTGAAGTCGAACCGGTAGAACAGATGCAGCTATTTGATGAATATATACATGTAGATGCGGATCATGAAAAGTTTGAAAAGGTAACTCGATCGATTCAACGGAAGATTTCCATGCAGGCATTTGTGTCAGTATACTATGTGGCAATGTCAAATGAACCTGATGCGATTGATGTTATCTATCGATTTTTGATTCGAGGCTTTTCCATGGGAGAGGTTGTGCTTGACCATTTGACGGACCCTTGTGTGCAGCGTTTCTTTGAAATTCGAAGGTCGGTTGGAAATGAAGCACATTTTTTTCGTGAGTTTGCCAGATTTACATCGATTGATAACCGGTTTTATGTATGTCATTTGGAACCGAAAAACAATGTCATCCTTTTTGTAGGAGAGCATTTTGCGGACCGGATGCCTTCGGAGCACTGGATGATTATTGATGACAATCGCAGTATTGCAGTCGTTCATCCGAAGGATGGAGAGAATTATCTGCGAACCCTGACAACGGAAGAATTAAGGGAGTTTGAGCAGCTGGAGGATCAACAGGACTTGTATACAGATATGTGGAAGACATTTTTTGATACGATTGCAATTCGTCAGCGTGAGAATCGAAACTGTCAGCGCAATATGATTCGTATCTGGATGCGAAAGCATGTGACTGAATTTCGTTAAAAGGGTGTGCGATTTTCGATAAAAATAAAACTCCTACGGAATAACGGTAGGAGTTTTTATATCGAATCAATTTTATCCCTTGTTTTTTCATCAGAGATAATTTCGTTAGCCAGAACATCCTGATCGTCAGTATTTTTTTCTGTATCAGGTAATGGATGACTTTCTTTTTCATTGCGGCCTTTTAATACACGATAGACCATGGAGTAGGTCCACAACAGTACCGGGATAATAATTGTACAGTATAATGATGCACGAAAGGATACCATTGTGTTTGGATCATCAGTCATTGCGAGAATAAAAGTAACCAGATTCATTCCTACGAGACATATACAGCCGATAATTGCAAGAATTCGAAATGTTTTTTTCATATATTACCTCCGGGTAAGACTGATTGAATCAGAATTTAGGTGTATGAAGCCAATAATCGCGACGCGCTTCATATTGTTCATTCATCCATTCGCATGCGAGTTGAATACCATCTTCTGAAAAGGGGAAGTCATTTGATGTTTTGTCTTCCTCTGGTGTGCATTCGAAGTTATATGGCTCCGGAAAAATGGTTGCACGCAGAACATCAGGCGCATCTTCGTCTTCAGTGGCTTTCGTTTTTGTGATATAGTAGCGCATTCCCTGATAACTGCCGGTAAAGTGTGTTTTTTTATAAAAGGAAAGATGGAATAACTCACTCGATTCAATCATGGTTTCATACCTTGTTCATGGTTTTATGTATCGTTTGTAACTGTTCAGACCACAGCTCAATGCTACGGAAGAGTTACCATTTTTTCAGTATACTTTTTTTTCTCATTTTGTGCAAGAAGAAAAGGGGCGTGAGAAATATTTGTAAGCAAGTTTTTTTCTTGTTATTTCTATCCGTATAGTGTAAAATAGCATATAACTAGGGATATTAGAAGTGTATCATTTAGGAGGTTATTCAAAATGGAAGATAATAGAAGGTCGTTGAAAATAAAGGAAGCTGCGATTGGTGAAGTTCGTGTGGCAGATGAAGTCGTGACAATTATTGCCGGACTTGCAGCGACAGAAGTTGATGGTGTCAGTTCCATGGTGGGAAATATTCCGAATGAGCTTGTTGCAAAGGCTGGGATAAAAAACCTTTCAAAAGGTGTTAAAGTAGATGTGATGGATGGAATTGTTACAGTTGATTTGAATTTGAATATTAAATATGGTTACAAGATTCCGGAAGTATCACGCAATGTACAGGAGCGTGTATGTACTGCAATTGAGAATATGACAGGTCTTGAAGTTGGAACAATCAATGTGCGCATTGCAACCGTTGATATGGTGGAGGCTGGAAAATAGGCAAATGAAAAATCCAAATGAGTGCCCGTCAGGCACTCATTTGTTGCTGTTGTAAAGGAGTTATTGATGAGCAGAAGACAGATAAGAGAAATGATTTTCAAGATGGTTTTCCGTGTGGAGTTTCATTCAAATGATGAGGTGCCGGAACAGTTTCGACTTTTCTTAGACGCCGAGGCAGAACCGGCAGAGGATGAGCGTGATTACATTCAGAAGAAAGTGGCGGATATTGTTCAGCATTTAGAGGAAATCGATGCATTGATCAATGAATTGACCGATAATTGGAAGACTTCACGCATGGCGAAGGTTGATCTTGCAATTATTCGTCTTGCGGTATATGAGATGCGATATGATGACGATGTTCCGGTTGGAGTTGCAATTAATGAAGCCGTTGAACTGGCAAAGATTTATGGAGAAGAGAATTCGGCATCGTTTGTTAACGGAGTTTTGGCAAGGATTGCATAGAATATGAATGCGAGAACAAAGAATATATATTCTGTCGGACAGGTTAATTCCTATATCAGAAATCTGTTTGCACAAGATTTTATGTTGGAGCATATTGCGGTGAAAGGTGAGGTTTCTAATTGCAAATATCATAGCTCCGGACATATCTATTTCACACTAAAAGACGAAAAAGGAGCTATTGCCTGCGTGATGTTTGCAGGAAACCGCAAAGGTTTGAGCTTTCGTATGAAGGAAGGCGATAAAATTGTGGCGACCGGCTCTATAGAAGTCTATGAGAGAGACGGAAAATACCAGCTCTACGCCAGAGAGATTTCACTGGATGGAGCTGGCGCTTTGTATTTACGGTATGAGCAATTAAAACAGTAATTAGAGCAGATGGGAATGTTTGCTGAAGAGTATAAGCGTCCCATTCCGCGTTTTGCGAAAACGATCGGAGTTGTTACGGCTCCGACAGGAGCAGCAATTCGTGATATTCAAACGATTTCTGCCAGAAGAAATCCTACGGTTCAGTTGATTTTATGTCCGGCACTTGTGCAGGGCGAAGGCGCAGCTGCAAGCATTGTGAATGCGATTCATGCACTTGAAACGCTGGGCGTGGACCTTTTAATTGTCGGACGCGGAGGTGGCTCCATTGAAGACTTGTGGGCATTCAATGAAGAAATTGTTGCTCGCGCTGTATTTGATTGTCGTGTCCCTGTCATTTCGGCAGTTGGACATGAGACAGATACAACAATCATTGATTATGTTGCTGATTTACGCGCGCCAACTCCTTCTGCTGCAGCAGAGCTTGCTGTCTGGAGTCTGGAACAGGTAAAAGAATCGGTAGATTCCATGGAGCTGGAGCTTATGCGTGGCATGCAAAAGGTGATTGAGGAAAAAAAGCATATGATCGAGAACCTGCGTATGCGAATAAACTATTTAAGTCCTCAGGCGCAGCTGAATAATAAGCGGCAATATACGCTTGATCTGGAAGAGCGACTTGGAAACCGCATGCAGCAGATTTTTGTTAACAGCAGACATCGTATGCAATTACTTGCACAACAGTTAGAGACGGTATCACCGCTTCGAAAACTACAGGAAGGATACTCACTTGTCACGGATGAACAAAATGTGCATGTCACAGATATCGATCAGATTGAAATTGGTGCGATGCTTACTTTGCATATGTTGCAGGGAGAATTGAAAGCGCGCGTGGAGGAAAAACAATGCAGGAAACTAAAATGCAACCCGGATTAGAGGAACTATTTTCTGAGGCAGAAACGATCATTGAAAAATTAGAACAGCCGGGAATTGATCTGGAAGAAGCATTTGCGGCATATGAGCAGGGCATGAAAGTAATAAAAGCGTGCAATGATCGTATTGATGAAGTAGAGAAAAAGATGCAGATACTGACTGCTGATGGCACTGTGGTGCCTTTTGATCAGGAATAGAGTGGAGGAGTTCATGGATAACCAACAGCTAAACAAGGAATTGGGAATTCGTAAGGAGGAAGTGGAAAAACTGTTAATGAGCTATCTGCCTTCAGTTGATGGTAGACAGAAAACGGTATTTGATGCAGTGAACTACAGTGTTTGTGCCGGCGGAAAAAGGCTTCGTCCGATTCTCATGATGGAGAGTTTCCGGATGTTTGGTGGAACAGGAACAGTTATTGAGCCTTTCGCGGTGGCAATTGAGATGATCCATACCTACTCACTCGTGCATGATGATCTTCCGGCAATGGATAACGATGAATTCCGAAGAGGAAAGAAAACAACACATGCAAAATATGGTGAGACCATGGGAATTCTTGCTGGAGATGCGTTATTAAATTTTGCATTTGAGACGGCAATGAAAGCGTTTGATCGTTTGGATGATTTGGCTGCTGTTGCGAAAGCACTTCGTGTATTAGCACAAAAAGCAGGAATGTATGGCATGCTTGGCGGTCAGGTTGTGGATGTTGAGGCAGAAGGAAGATGTGATGTGACAGAAGATGATTTGCGTTTTATTCATACTCTGAAAACTGCCGCAATGATAGAGTCTTCGCTGATGATTGGAGCAATTCTTGCCGGGGCAAGTGACGAAGCAATAGAGAATATGGAACAAATTGGACGAAATGTAGGAATTGCATTTCAGATTCAGGATGATATATTAGATGTTACCGGAACGCTTGAGACGCTCGGAAAACCGATATTAAGCGATGAGCGGAATGGTAAGACAACTTATGTAAAAATTAAAGGGGTAGAGGCGTCGTCTCAAGAAGTGCGCAGACTTTCTGATGAAGCGATTGATCTGCTTGAGAAAACTGCCGCACATACTGATTTTATGGCGGCTTTGATTCGCCAATTGACGGTACGAAACAGTTGACGGTTTCCCTTTGACAATGATATTCGGAGGATGCTGTTATGGCGTTCATATTAGATGAAATAAATAAGGTCAACGACATTAAAAAAGTTGATTCACGATTGTACAGTCAACTTGCGGAAGAAATTCGGCAGTTTCTGATTAAACATATTGCTGCACATGGTGGACACCTGGCTTCGAATTTAGGTGTTGTTGAACTTACGATGGCTCTTCATTTGGCATTTGATATTTCAAAAGACAAGCTGGTTTGGGATGTTGGGCATCAGTGTTATACACATAAGATACTGACCGGACGAAAGGAAGGCTTTGAGAGACTACGCGAGTTTGGTGGAATGAGTGGATTTCCGAAGCACCATGAGAGTCCCTGTGACAGTTTTGACACCGGACACAGTTCGACATCGATTTCAGCAGGACTTGGTCTTGCTGCTGCGAGAGATTTGCTGGGAGAACAGTATAAGGTGATTGCTGTCATTGGCGATGGAGCAATGACCGGCGGAATGGCTTTTGAGGCGATGAATAATGCTGCAAAGTTGGATACTAACTTTATTATCGTACTCAACGACAATGAGATGTCTATTTCAGCCAATGTCGGTGGACTCTCACAGTATCTGGATGGTATTCGGACCGCGGATGCATACCAGAATCTGAAGGGCAGTGTACTCGATTCCCTCCAGAAAATCCCGGGGTACGGTGAGCGTGTCGTGAATCGAATTCGAAAGACAAAGAGCAGTATCAAGCAGTTGTTTATTCCGGGAATGCTGTTTGAGAATATGGGACTTACCTATCTTGGCCCGATTGATGGTCATGATATTCAAAAAATGATTCATACATTTGGTCAGGCTGCAAGAGTGAATGGGCCTGTAATTGTGCATGTGATTACAAAAAAGGGTAAGGGATATACACCGGCTGAGCGCCATCCTGCCAGATTTCACGGAACAGGAGCATTCCAAATTGAGAATGGTTTACCTGCAAGCAAAAAGACGAAAGCAGACTATACGGATGTATTTGCTTCTGTGATGAATCTTGCGGCAAAGGACAATGATCGATTGGTGGCAATTACTGCAGCGATGGAAACGGGAACCGGATTGAAACGCTTTCACAATCAGTATCCGGATCGCTTTTTCGATGTTGGCATTGCAGAGGAACATGCGGTTACATTCGGTGCGGGACTCGCCATGGCAGGGATGATACCGGTATTTGCTGTCTATTCATCATTTTTGCAGCGAGCATATGATCAGGTATTACATGATGTTTGTCTGCAAAATCTGCATATGATTTTCTGTATTGACCGTGCCGGAATTGTTGGAAGTGATGGTGAGACACACCAGGGAATCTTTGATATTTCCTATTTGATGACAATTCCGAATCTGGTATTGATGGCTCCGAAGAACAAATGGGAACTTGCAGATATGCTGAAATTTTCATTTTCGTATGATGGTCCGATTGCTATTCGCTATCCGAGAGGAACGGCATATGACGGTTTAAAAGAACGCCGGGCACCCATTGAATTAGGTCGTTCGGAGACCTTGTATGATGAGACGGAAATTGCATTATTAGCTTATGGAAGTATGATTCCGACAGCACTTGAGGTTCGGGACAAACTCAAAGAATTGCATTATCAGTGCTCACTGATTAACGCGCGTTTTGCAAAGCCTTTGGACGAAGATATGCTGCTGTCAGTAGCAGGTGACCATAAACTGCTCGTAACATTCGAAGAAAATGTCATTACAGGTGGTTTTGGACAACAGGTAAAGCAATTTCTGACAGATACCTCACAGGATATTCGAGTACTTTCTGTTGCGATTGCGGATGAGTTTGTTGAGCAGGGGTCTGTGGACCAGTTACGAAAAGAACTGGGAATTGATGCGGATAGTATTGTCAAAAAAATTATTGCAGAATATGTAGGCAGATAGTTACATGTTTTGATTATGAGCGATCATAGGAGATAATGAATTTGAAAGAACGATTGGATGTGTTGCTTGTCCAAAGAAATCTCGCTCCTTCGAGAGAAAAGGCAAAAGCGATGATTATGGAAGGCAATGTTTATGTAAATGAGCAGAAAGAAGACAAGGCGGGTTCCATGTTTGATGTCAATGTCCCGATTGAGGTTCGTGGAAATACGCTCAAATATGTAAGCCGCGGTGGACTGAAGCTTGAGAAAGCAATGAATAGTTTCGGGGTTGTACTTGACGGTTGTGTATGTATGGATATCGGAGCATCAACGGGGGGCTTTACGGACTGTATGTTGCAGAATGGTGCTGCGAAAGTGTTTTCGGTAGATGTCGGTTATGGACAGTTTGCCTGGAAACTAAGACAGGATCCGCGTGTCGTATGCATGGAAAAAACAAATATCAGATATGTGACACCGGAAGATATTGGCGAACCGCTTGATTTTGCTTCTGTTGATGTCTCTTTCATATCGTTAACAAAGGTACTTGGTCCGGCGAAAGAACTGTTGAAAGATGGTGCCAAAATGGTATGTCTCATCAAACAACAGTTTGAAGCAGGTCGGGAAAAGGTTGGGAAAAAAGGTGTTGTTCGTGACAAGAAAGTACATTTAGAAGTCATTGAACAGGTAATAAGCTTTGCAACCGGGATCGGATTTTCCATTCTTGGATTGGACTATTCGCCAATCAAAGGTCCGGAAGGAAATATTGAATATTTAGTTTATATTGTGAAGGACGGGGAAGGCTCGCTTGCGGAAACAATTTCTGCTGAGAGGATTGTTGAAGCAGCGCATACAACGCTTGATACACAAGCTTGATGAGAGTAATTTCATAATAGGTAGGGGAAGTAATGAAGCATTTTTTTATCATAACGAACGCTTATAAGGATGAGAATCTGTCGCTCACAAAAAAGATGCAACAATACATTGTCAGTCACGGTGGCACCTGTGAATATTATGTCAGTCAGGGGGAAGAAAAAAACAGTGATTGCATCAAGCCGGAGCAGCTTCCGGAGTCATTGGATCTCATTTTTGTAATTGGCGGAGATGGAACGCTCATTCGCGCGGCAAGAGATACTGCATTTGCCAATGTACCATTAATCGGTGTGAATCTTGGAACGCTGGGATATTTATGTGAGCTGGAGGAATCAACCGTATGCTCTGCCATTGATCGGATTATGAATGGAGAGTATTTTCTGGAACAGCGTATGAGACTAAGCGGTCATCCGGTGAAAGACGGTCAGAAATTAACACCCGAGATTGCATTGAATGATATTGTTATTCATCGATGTGGAGCATTGCAGCTTGTCAAGCTGATATTATATGTCAACGGACAATATCTCAATACCTTCAGCGGAGATGGGGTAATTGTATCAACACCGACCGGCTCGACCGGATATAATTTGTCGGCCGGCGGACCGATTGTCGACCCGAAAGCAAGGATGTTACTGATAACCCCCATCAACTCGCACACATTTAACTCCAAAAGCATTGTAATTGGTGCGGAGGATGAGGTTGTGATAGAGATTGGGGCCAGACGCCGTGAAGGTGATGAACAGGTAGTTGTAAGCTTTGACGGTGATCAGAATGCCAGACTTGATGTCGGAGACCGTATCATCATTCATCAGGCCAAAAAGGATTGCCGGATACTGAAATTGGGACAGCTTAGTTTTTTAGAGATTCTTCGCAAGAAGATGGATACCTATCACTGATAGAGGAGGCAGTATGAAATCAACCAGACATGCGAAAATATTAGAAATCATTCATCAGAATGATATCGAGACGCAGGAAGAATTGTCGGATTATCTGCGAAAAGAGGGATTTCAGGTGACGCAGGCAACGGTATCGCGTGACATTCGTGAACTGAAGCTTACCAAGGTGGCCGGTGAGCGGGGAAGACAAAAATACGCGTCGCTCTCCGAAGTCGGATCTGATATGACCGAAAAATATGTGCGCGTATTCAAAGAGGGATTCCGCTCTATGGATACAGCTCAGAATCTGTTAGTTGTGAAAACCGTATCGGGAATGGCTATGGCGGTAGCTGCCGCACTTGATCACATGCAGTGTGACGAGATTGTCGGAAGTATTGCAGGAGACGATACGATTATGTGTGCGGTACGAACGACCGAAGATGCCGGAAGACTCATGCTTCGTCTGCGCCGCTTCATTGACGAACCGTAAGAGAATCAGAATAATACAAAATCATTTCGAAGGAGAGAGTAGAAGGAGATTGTATGCTTCAAAACCTTTTTGTTAAGAATCTTGCATTGATTGATGAGGTCGAGCTTGAATTAGGAAATGGACTGAATATATTGACCGGTGAGACCGGCGCAGGAAAATCAATAATTATTGATTCGATTGGGTTTGCGCTTGGTGAAAAAACAGATAAGCATATGCTGCGCGAAGGTGCTGATACAGGATATGTGGAACTGTTATTTTCAGGGATTGATTCACGGACAAAAGAATTGCTTGCGCAGTTAGAGATTTCGGCGGAAGACGATCAGGTGATTCTTGCACGAAAGATGTCCTGTGGAAGAAGTGTTGCAAAGATAAACGGAGAAAGTGTTCCTGCGTCAAGACTTCGGGAAGCAGCAGCGCTTTTGATTGATATTCATGGACAGCATGAGCATCAGTCGTTGCTGCATGCGTCAAAGCATCTTTCGTATTTGGACGAATATGCGAAAAACGAAATTGAAACATGTAAAAAAGAAGTTGCGGGAGCTTATCATACATATGTAACTTGTAAAAAGCAATTGGAAGAACAGTCGCTTGGCAGCGAAGAACGAGAGCGGGAATTATCGTTTTTGGAATATGAAGTCTCGGAAATCGAAGCTGCACACTTAAGAATCGGTGAGGACGAGGAACTTGAAAATGATTATCGCCGATTTACGAACGGAAAAAAGATTATGGAAGCGTTGCAGGCTGTTGAACAAATCGCAGGCGAGAGTGGAGCGTCTTCTATGATTGGACGGGGTGTACGCGAATTGACAGCTGTTTGCGATTATGACAGTAAGCTGCAGGAACTGTCCGGACAGCTTCTTGAGATCGACCAGCTCCTTAGCGATTTTCATCGCGAGGTTGCAAACTATATGGATGATATTCAGTTTGACGGAGAGCGCTTCACTGAAATTGAGCGTCGTTTGGATTTGATTAATCATCTGAAATCTAAATTTGGTTCATCGATTGAAGAAATATTAGCAGCACTTGAACAGAAACAACAAAGAATTGATAAGCTGAAGCATTTTGATGAATATGAGAGAACGCTTCGCGCAGAATATGAGAAAGCACATGCGTGTGTACAGCAGTTGTCAGAAACGCTTAGCAGCGCAAGAAAAAAAGCTGCAGAATCGCTAAGAGAAAAAATGCTTACTGCTTTGCAGGAGTTAAACTTTTTGGATGTGCAGTTTGATATGGCATTCGATAGACTGGATCACTTTACTGCGAACGGTTTTGATGCCATGGAGTTTTTGCTGTCAACGAACCCGGGTGAGCCGCTGCGCGCATTAAAAGATATTGCAAGTGGGGGAGAGTTATCCCGAATTATGCTTGCATTAAAATCTGTACTTGCAGAAAACGATGCAATTGATACATTGATTTTTGATGAAATTGATACCGGTATCAGTGGCAGAACTGCCCAGATGGTATCACAGAAGCTTCATGCAATTGCAAAAAATCATCAGGTCATCTGTATCACGCATCTTCCACAGATTGCTGCGATGGCAGATGCACATTACTATATTGAAAAGAATGTAATGAATCAAACGACAGTTACCAGTGTGAAGTTGTTGGATGAAGAAGCAAGTGTTAAAGAATTGGGCCGTATGCTTGGCGGTGCGCAGATTACAGATACAGTGCTCGAAAGCGCACGAGAGATGAAGATGCTTGCACATGGTGACAACTGGCAAATGAAAAAGAAGTAAAGGAATCATATCGTGAAAAACATCTATTTTGCCCCGTTAGAGGGTATTACCGGATATATTTTCCGAATTGCATATGACAGGTGTTACGGGGGCATTGACAAATACTTTGCCCCCTTTTCAACGCCTTCTGAGAATTGTCCGCTGACACCGCGCGAGACGAGAGACATTCTACCGGAGAATAATCCGGGGATTACGCTTGTCCCGCAGATTTTGACACGCAATGCAACACATTTCAACGAAGCTGCACAAAAGATGTCAGAATTGGGATACCATGAAATGAATTTGAATCTTGGCTGCCCATCCGGAACTGTATGTGCCAAAGGTAAGGGAGCCGGTTTTTTATCCTTTCCTGAGGAATTGGATGCTTTTTTGGATGAGATCTTTTCGTATGCGCAAAAGCATGGGTTGTCAATCTCAATTAAAACACGCATTGGAAGAAAAGAACCGGAGGAATGGGAACGGCTGCTTAAGATTTTTAATCAGTATCCAATCTGCGAATTGATCGTACATCCGAGACTTGCCTGCGAGTTCTATAAAGGGCAACCGCATCTGGAGCAGTTTGACCTTGCACTTGCAAACAGCAAAGCCCCGGTTGTATATAACGGAAATCTCTTTACGCCGGATGATATTGATAATTGCAGTGCAACACATGCCATCATGTTAGGAAGGGGATTGTTGTTTAATCCGCAACTCTTACAACAGACCGCAGATCGAACGGTGCAGTTTGATTACGATAAACTATGGGAATTTCATGATGAAGTGTATACCGGATACAAGAAAATCATGGCACCGGATATTCATGTGATCAATCATATGAAGGAACTGTGGAATTATTGGGGAGGTTTGTTTCCTAATGGAAAGAAACTGCTGAAAGAAATCTATAAAAGCAAAAAATATGCTGTTTATGATTCCGCAGTCAACCAGTTGAAAAGTCAGATGAAATAAAAAAGTAACTATATGGCAGATTAGGCGAAAGAAACCTGTTTTGAAAACAAAAAAACATCCATACTAAAGGAGTGTAGAACGAAAGTGTTCGACACTTCTTTTTTATGGAGGCCGAAAATGATCCAAAGGATAAAAAATGTACTGACCGGCAGATTATTTGTACCGACCACATTATTGATGTGGATCGTCTATTCTTATTTACTGATGTTATCCTATATTCCGGACGAAATCTATCTGACGACCAATCAGGTGGAATCCATCCAAAAGCTGAATGGTTTGCCGGTGACAGCAAGCTATGAAAAGGGAACCACACCGGTATTTGGTGTCTGGAATGCGAACGGCAATACTTCACAGCAGGGATATTTGGAATGCCGCCTGTTCGACATCATACCGATGAAACAAGTGTCTGTTCATGTGACAAGTGAAAAGCAGGTAATCGCAGCCGGGACAAACATTGGCATCTATTTGAAGAATGCCGGAGTCCTTGTTGTTGATAATGCGAGCTTTCGAAACGCAAAAGGGGCACTGATCTCGCCGTCTGTTTATCGGATTAAGAGGGGAGATATTATTCGAGCAGTGAATGGAACGGTGATTTCTACGAAAGAAGAGCTGATTGAGGCTGTAAATGAAAGCGAAGGAGAACGCATGATATTAGAAATCATTCGAGATCAGGAGAAAATTGAGTTGGCAGTATCTCCGGAGCTATCTAATGAGGGAAGAGTTTTACTTGGACTTTGGGTCCGTGATGATATTGCCGGAATCGGAACACTTACCTATATTCAGGAAAATGGAACCTATGGTGCATTGGGGCACGGGATAAGCGATATTGACAGCGGTGATTTAATATCAATTGATTCCGGAAAATTGTATGAAACTCAGATTACGGGAATTTCAAAAGGACGAAGAGGAGCTCCCGGAGAGGTAAGTGGACTGATTCGATATAAAGAAAATGAATATCTGGGAAGTGTTAATGCAAATACAACCATTGGTATATATGGAAAACTGGAGCGTATGCCGGAGGCAATTGTTGATTCTGATAAGTACACGCTTGGATACAAACAAGAAATAGAACTCGGACCTGCGACAATCATCAGTTCTGTTTCCGGGGAACGAAAAATGTATCAGATAGAAATAGATGCAGTCGATTACCATCCGAAGGAAGTAAATAAAGGACTTCGCTACCATGTGACAGATTCGGAGCTTCTAGAGACGACCGGGGGAATTGTACAAGGTATGAGTGGAAGCCCGATTATTCAGAACAATAAGCTGATTGGCGCTGTGACACATGTATTTGTCGACGATCCGGCGAAAGGATATGGGATTTTTATCGAAACAATGCTCGAAAAATAATATAAAATTTACCGACATGAAATGACAGATTGCTTGTCTCTTTGCCTATATAATAGGGTCAGATTCGAGAAGGAGGGACAGAAATGGACAAATTTAATGTTGCAATCGCAGACGATAACGAGAAAATGCTAAAATTACTTGGAGATATAGTAGAAAAGGACAGTGAATTAAATGTTGTCGGTAAGGCAAAAGATGGCGTGGAAGCATATGAGCTCATAAAAACAAAGCAGCCGGATGTCATGCTGCTTGATATCGTTATGCCGAAGCTTGATGGACTTAGTGTATTGGACAAGATGAATAAGGACCATACATTGAAAAAGAAACCGGCTGTTATTATTATCAGCGCGGTCGGACAGGAGAGCATTACAGAGGATGCATTTCAAAAGGGTGCCGATTTCTTTATTATGAAACCGTTTGAAAATGATGTCATAATTCGGCACATTAAGCGGCTTCGAGACAATAGAAATCGAAAAACCGGTGAGATCCGTTTTATGAACTCCTTAGAAAAAAGCGCAGAGCTTTCGGTTCATAATCTGGAAGAAGATGTAACCGATATGATTCATGAAATTGGAGTTCCGGCACATATCAAAGGCTACCAGTATCTCCGCGAAGCAATTATGATGTCTGTTGAAGATATTGAAATGCTCGGATCGATTACAAAAATTTTGTATCCCACGATCGCAAAAAAATATCAGACAACGCCAAGTCGCGTGGAGCGGGCAATTCGTCATGCAATTGAAGTGGCATGGAATCGTGGAAAGATGGATACAATCGATGCGCTTTTTGGATATACCATCAATAACGGAAAGGGTAAACCGACAAACTCAGAGTTTATTGCACTGATTGCTGATAAAATTCGACTGGAATACAAGCGCTAATTGCAGTATACTATTTTTGGGAAAAAAGAATACAATCGATAGGAGGAGTTATGAAAAAAGTATTATTTGTGACTTCTGAAGCAGTACCCTTTATCAAAACAGGTGGGTTAGCCGATGTTACGGGCTCACTTCCGAAATACTTTCATGAAAACGAATATGATGTGCGGGTAATTCTTCCGAAATATGCATGTATGGATGAAGCATGGAAACAACGATTGCGGTTTCTTACACATTTTTATGTATCACTTGGCTGGAGAAATCAATATGTGGGAATTTTATCGTGTGAGGAAAACGGAATCCATTATTACTTTGTAGATAATGAATACTATTTTGCAGGTCCAAAACCATATAATCAGTTGCATGAAGATGTTGAAAAGTTTGCATATTTTTGTAAGGCAGCATTGGCTGCAACAAGTCATATTGATTTTGTACCTGACATTTTGCACTGTCACGATTGGCAGGCTTCCCTTGTTCCTGTATTTTTGCAAGCATTTGCACAGGATTATCCGCATCTTTCACATACAAAGACAATTATGACAATACATAATCTTAGATTCCAGGGTCGTTGGAATATGGATTCTGTGAAGAATCTTACCGGTCTTGCTGATTCATATTTTACACCGGACAAGCTGGAATCTTACGGTGAGGCCAATATGCTTAAGGGCGGAATTGCCTATGCAGATGTTGTTACCACTGTCAGTCCGACTTATGCGAAGGAGATTACTACGCCGGAGGGCGGCGAGGGCTTGAACGGACTTCTCTATGCGCGAAGAAATGACCTGTTTGGCATCATAAACGGAATTGACAGTGATGAGTATGATACCGCCAAGGATCCCTATCTGTTTGAGCGTTTTGATCAGGCAGGGGTACTTGCCGGAAAGGCAAAAAATAAGGAATGTCTGCAAAAGGAGCTGAATTTGCCTCAGGATAAAGATACGATTCTTGTTGCCATGGTCACCCGGTTAACTGATCAGAAAGGAATGGATCTGGTTGCTTATATTATGGATGAATTGCTCTCAAAAGCAAAAATCCAGATAGTTGTGCTTGGAACGGGTGAAGAACAATACGAAAATATGTTACGATATTTCGCGGATAAATATCCCAAGAAAATGTCAGCGAATATATATTATTCAGAACAAATTGCACATCGTATTTATGCAGCTGCGGACGCATTTTTGATGCCGTCCCAGTTTGAACCCTGTGGACTGAGTCAGTTAATCAGTATGCGTTTTGGAACGGTACCGATTGTCCGTGAGACAGGTGGATTAAAGGATACGGTTATCGCATATAACGAGTATGAACAAACCGGAACGGGATTTTCTTTTGCCAATTTTAATGCGCACGAGATGCTTCATACACTGTATTATGCAATGCATGTATATTACGATGAAAGGCATAACTGGAATGAATTGGCGAAGCGCGCGATGGAGCAGGATTATTCATGGGATCGTTCTGCAAGAGCATACGAATCGTTATACGATAAAGTGATCGGATAAGAGATCAGATTCTTTTTCATAGTAGTAGATATGATCGGAAAGAATTTCTGTGGGAGAAAGTTGTTCGGTATTCACACTTTTTACCATCCATAGAAGTGTTTCTTCTTCGATTGGCCGTTCAACAGGCAACAAAATTACTTCGTGAATGCTGCTTGGAAGAACATAGAAGCTGCTATCTAATTTTCGGGCAAAAGAGGCAAGTACATCCGGATAAAGAATACATGCTGCACCATAGTTTTGCTTGTTATTGGTAAGTACATACATGGGAACCGATTGTTCTGTAAATAGTTCAGAAATCAAGTCATCACAGCAGTTTTGGCTGTCTAATAGTCTGCGCATGACTTCGGTGATTGGAAGAATATTATGAGGAAGCAGGTTTGGTGAATTCGCCAACGCCTGCTTTTTTAATTCTTCGACAGTAATGTTCCACATGTTAAGATGATGATTTGTTACCTGAATCGTAGCCATCTCACTGTCAGAGTAATCGAGATAGTAGCAGAATGTGATCGCAAAATCAAGATATCTGACATGAGGTATAGTTTGTAGACGAATGCGGTTGCCTTCGTAGTTGATCAGCTGAATGACAAGTCGTTCTCTGGCAAGAGAATAATCGCAGAAAAAATGTGTATTCATCGATTGTTCCATCCTTGTATCTTCGTATAAGGAACAGATTTCATTGCAAAGCTTTTCCATCGATTCCCCATTTTCATAGCGACTGAGAAATGTGTCAAGATAAATCGAGGGAGCAATGTTAATATCCGGCTCGCGAATGATCAGGGCCTGTAAAATGACATCGTTGTTTTTGTAGATGGGTTGGATACACAGGGAAGTATCATCTGAAAAACGGGACCGCAGAGTGTCTGTAAGAAGATTATAAAAATGTTGTGATTGTTTCATATTACCTCCAAAAATATATGCTTGAAGGTAGAAGAAATGGGTAAAAGAACGAAGCATCCGACGGATTGTCTCAACAATTCGGATGTAATACACACGATTCGTGTGGAATTAACTATATCATGTAAATCAAAAACATACAAATAGAAATGCAGACAGAAAAATCTTTCATTGATTAGTAATATTTACTAATTGTTCAAAGGATCGATGACTCGAAGCTGCATACGACTGCTGTCCGTGCGATAGAGTGCCATCAGCATATCCCATAACTGATGAACGCGATTGCTTACATAGGCATCTGCAACAATCGCATAGGGTGCCAGTTTGTCAATGTCAAAATAACGCATGCCAAGCGGAGGTAAATAGATCATACAAGTCATCTGTGTACGATTTCCACAAGTTAACACATGCTCATAAGAAATCATGCAAAAATCCTGTTTACGATAAGTGCACTGGTACTCAACAAAGCATTCGTCAACAATCCACTCAGTATCATCAATCGTGACTTTTTCTTTGAGAGATACATCTAAATCATCGGTTGTCTCTATCATCATTTTCCAGTTGAGATTGCCGCGTTTGGTCTCCTTCATAAGATCATCAAGCGTTGCGGAAAGCTGTTTTGAATTCATCATGGAGTAGTTCTCTTTCTATTATTTCTAATTTATGTTTATGGATAAAAAAATAATACTATTCAGATCCCATCCCGATTACGCATACGCTGCATCTCGATGTGATAAGCACCAAAGAAACCATCGAAAAACCGTCATTCATGCGAGCATGATTACGAAATATAGGATAGTTGCCTTGGTTCTGAATAGTAACAAAAAAAGCTGGAAATCGGACTTGAACCGACGACCTACTGATTACGAATCAGTTGCGCTACCGACTGCGCCATTCCAGCTTAGAACGCATCAATCCGTAATGCGTCACTTCTAGAATTATAACTATATGTAGAATAATTTGCAATGATTTTTTTCAAATTATTGTACTTTTTTTTGACAACTGCTATAATCGAGACAAAGTAAATGAAAGGACAAGAATTATGAGTGATAAAAATAGACAGGATGATATTGAAGAAATCAAGGAGTTTACGGTTTCGTCGGATAAGACCCGTTCTGAGCGAAAGAAAAATGAAATGGCAAGTGTGCTCGCGATTGCAAGCTGGAGTGACGAGAAGAAGAAAATCGGAGCAGTTACGCTGTTTGTAATTTTGGTGGCTGCCTATCTTGCAATAGGAATTCTGGTATGTAAGCTGAATCCTGTGGTTGTTTGTGTGATCGCATTGATTCAGGTTATGATGGGTGTATTACTCAATCAGAATCCGGTCTGGCTTCATGTATGTGTTTTACTTGCAGATGTGATTGTGGGTCTCTTTGTTGGGCAGGTACTTTTGATGTGCATGGCACTGATCTGTTATGCAGCAGCAGTTGGTACACTGGAAGTCTTTCAACTGAACCGTGGGGACGGGGTTTGAGGTTCATGAAGGTTATGTTCTTGTACAAATCTTTTTCCGTGATTGAGTCGTGATAAAAATCCCGACAACAGAATTGTCTGTTGCCGGGATTCTTTTATTCGCATACAAATCGCTTTTCTAATCGCCCCAACAGAAAATAGAGCAGCATTGCAATCACACAAAGAATCAATATTGACAGAATCACCCAATCCAGCTTGAATACCTGACTGCCATAGATGATCATGTAGCCAAGTCCTCGTTTGGAACCGATGAATTCTCCGATAATGACACCTACCAGACAGAGTCCGATATTGACTTTCATGATAGAGAAAAGGTTCGGTATGTTTGCAGGCAATACGACCTTAAAAAGCACATGTGCCCGATTGCCGTGAAGGGTACGAACCAGCTTGATTTTATCCGGTGATGTCTCGACAAATCCGGTATACAGATTGAGTATTGAACCAAAAATAGCCACGGACATTCCCGTTAGTATGATTGTCTTGTAGTTTGCACCAAGCCACACGATGAGCAGGGGCGCAAGCGCAGATTTTGGCAGGCTGTTTAGCACAACCAGATAGGGTTCTAGTGTTTTGGATAGCGGTTTGTTCAGCCAAAGCAGAATTGTTATCAGCAGTGTGGATACAATTACAAGCAAAAAGCTGATAAATGTTTCAAGCAAAGTGATACTGATATGCCCCATGAGCTGTCCGGTTAATAATAAATCCGCCGCACATAATCCAAGCTTTTTCGGACTGCTGAAGATGAAGGAATCAATCCATCCTGCCGAGGCAGAGATTTCCCATAATAGCAGAAAAGCAATCAGAATACAAATCTGCAACAGATGAATACTGATTTTTGTATGTTTTTGTTTTCGAATATATAGTTCCTGAGCGGTGAGCTGTTTATGCAAGCTGATTCATCTCCTTCCATAATTCACTGAAGTATTGTTTGAATTCGTCTGTCTGCCTGCGCGCAATCGAGCTGAGCGAAGAATCAAATGACATTTGAATCGTTCGTACAATTGTGCCCGGACGAGGAGAAAGAATGAGAATCCGATCGCCCATACTGATTGCCTCTGACAGATCATGTGTAACAAGAATTGCTGACTTTTCCTCACTTCGGATAATACTTCCGATGTCATCAGCTACATTCAGGCGCGTCTGATAATCAAGTGCAGAAAATGGTTCATCGAGTAGCAGGAGTTTGGGTCTTGTCACAAGCGTTCGAATCAGAGCGGCGCGTTGGCGCATTCCGCCGGATAGTTCCTGTGGCTTCTTGTGACGAAAATCGTAAAGGCCGTATTTTTTTAGCAGATCATTTGCATATTCTTTGTTTTCAGGGGTCAACCGATGGGAGATTTCAAGACCAATATATACATTTTTTTCAATGGTACGCCAGTCAAACAGGTGATCCTGCTGGAGCATATAGCCAATCGAATCCTTTGCACCGATGATCTCGCCGCTTCCGGGCCTGATAAGCCCAAAAATCAAATCGAGCAGTGTAGACTTGCCACAACCGCTCGGACCAACGATGACTAAAAATTCTTTTTCTTCTACCGTAAAATTCATATTTTCAATGGCATGAACCTCACCCTCCATCGAGTGGTAAGAATAATCGACATGCCGGAATTCTAATATATGATTCATAGCGAAAAAGTCCTCACAGTAATTTCGAACAGTTACACTATATTTTATGTTGCGTATTTTTGGTTGTGCGTATTGCCATTTTTTAAGTGATAGTTTAGAATAAAGCGGAAATGAGGTGACCGGCATGAATCGATGCAATTATCAGCGAATGCTCGATCAGACAATCGATGATATTACTGCACAGGGAATTGTACCAAGGCTTTTGCTGCACAGCTGTTGTGCGCCCTGCAGCAGTTATGTTTTAGAATATTTATCACAGTTTTTTTCCATTACGGTTTTTTATTATAATCCCAATATCTATCCGCCTGAGGAATATGCGCTCCGCGTGGCAGAGCAGTCGGCATTTATTGAGAAACTTCCGGTGAGACATCGGGTATCATTTATTGAGGGAGTCTATGATACAACCCGGTTTTATGAGGTTGCAAAAGGCTTCGAGACAGAGCCGGAGTGTGGAGAACGATGTTATAAATGCTATGAGCTGCGCCTTGCGGAAGCAGGAAAACTTGCAAAAGAAAAAAATTTTGACTATTTTACAACCACTTTGTCAATCAGTCCACTGAAAAATGCGGAAAAACTCAATGAAATCGGAGGCAGGATTGGAGAACAGCTGGGTATAAACTATTTGTATTCTGATTTCAAAAAGAAAAACGGATATCAGAGATCCACACAGCTATCTAAGGAATACGACATGTACCGGCAGAACTATTGCGGGTGCGTCTATTCCTATCAGGAGATGTTAAAACGAGAAAATAAAGAAAAAGGAGACTAGTACAATGGCACAGTTATGGGGCGGACGCTTCACAAAAGAGACAGATCAGCTTGTTTACAATTTTAATGCATCCATCGGTTTTGACCAGCGTTTCTACAAACAGGATATCGAGGGCAGTATCGCACATGTGACAATGCTCGGCAGACAGGGAATCATCACGGAGGATGAGTCGGCACAGATTGTTGCGTGCTTAAAGGAAATCAGAAGTGAGGTTGAAGCCGGAACACTTACAATCAGTAGTGAATACGAGGATATTCACAGCTTTGTTGAGGCGACCTTAATCGATCGTCTTGGAGATGTCGGAAAGAAGCTTCATACCGGACGAAGCAGAAATGATCAGGTTGCATTGGATATGCGTTTGTATACGAGAAGTGAAGTGCTTGAGACCAGTCAGCTGTTAAAAGAACTGTTAGAGACAATTGTGAAAATCATGGAGGAGCATACGAATACGATTATGCCCGGATTTACACATCTGCAGAAAGCACAGCCGATTACATTGGCACATCACATGGGTGCATATTTTGAGATGTTTAAGCGGGATCGCCTTCGCCTGCATGATATTTATGAGCGCATGAATTACTGTCCGCTTGGTTCCGGTGCACTGGCGGGAACGACCTATCCGCTCGACCGTGAGCTTACGGCTGAGCTGTTAGGCTTTTATGGACCGACACTTAACAGCATGGACGGCGTGTCAGACAGAGATTATCTGATCGAGTTTTTAAGCGCCTGTGCCACAATCATGATGCATCTGTCCCGTTTTTCTGAAGAGGTAATTATCTGGAACAGTAATGAGTATCGTTTTGTAGAAATTGATGATGCGTATAGCACCGGAAGCTCGATTATGCCGCAGAAAAAGAATCCGGACATTGCAGAGCTTGTTCGAGGCAAAACCGGTCGGGTGTATGGTGCACTCACAAGTCTTCTTACGACAATGAAAGGCATTCCGCTTGCATACAACAAGGATATGCAGGAGGATAAGGAGCTCAGCTTTGATGCAATGGATACGGTAAAGGGATGTATCGCCTTGTTCAATGGCATGCTTGCAACGATGAAGTTTAACAAGGAGCAGATGTATGCATCTGCAAACGGTGGATTTACCAATGCAACCGATGCAGCTGATTATCTGGTAGGACATGGCGTTCCGTTCCGTGATGCACATTCAATCATCGGTCGATTGGTTCTTTATTGTATCGAGCAGGACAAGGCAATCGATGAGCTTACGCTTGATGAGTTAAGGGCAATCAGCCCGGTGTTTGAGGACGATATCTATGATGCAATCTCCATGGAAACCTGTGTGAATAAGAGACTTACAATTGGGGCTCCCGGACCTGCTGCGATGGAACAGGTGATTGCGGCTGCAAAGGCATATCTGAATGAGAATTAGCAAAATATATAAATTGGGTATTGCTTTTTTGTGCACTTTGTATTAGTATGATACAGAAATACAAATGTACGCGAGAGACGGACAATACAAAAATAGGAGAATTGAAAAGATGAGTGAGAAATTAAGAGTTGGAATTTTAGGCGGAACCGGAATGGTAGGACAGAGATTTATCTCTATATTAGAGAATCATCCCTGGTTTGAGGTCACAACCATTGCTGCAAGTCCAAGAAGTGCCGGACAGACCTATGAGCAGGCTGTTGGCGGACGCTGGAAAATGACAACTCCCATGCCGGAAGCAGTTAAAAATATTATTGTAAAAAATGTGAACGAAGTGGAAGCGGTTGCAAGCGAAGTTGATTTCGTATTCAGCGCTGTTGACATGACAAAGGATGAGATTAAGGCAATCGAAGAGGCATATGCAAAGACGGAGACGCCTGTCGTTTCCAATAACAGTGCGCATCGTTGGACACCGGATGTTCCGATGGTTATTCCGGAGATTAACGCACAGCATTTCGATGTCATTGAGTCACAGAAGAAGCGCCTTGGAACAACGCGCGGATTTATCGCTGTAAAGCCGAATTGTTCGATTCAGAGCTACACACCGGTACTCACCGCATGGAAAGAGTTTGAGCCCTATGAGGTAGTAGCAACAACCTACCAGGCAATTTCCGGTGCAGGAAAGACCTTCAGGGATTGGCCGGAGATGGAGGGAAATATCATTCCTTACATCGGTGGCGAGGAAGAGAAGAGCGAGAAGGAGCCCCTTCGTGTATGGGGAGAAGTTAAGGATGGCGTCATCGTTCCTGCGACTTCACCGGTAATCACCTGTCAGTGTATCCGTGTTCCTGTTTTGAACGGACATACTGCTGCTGTATTTGTGAAATTCAGAAAGAAAGCAACCAAGGAGCAGTTGATTGATAAGCTGCGTGAGTTCAAGGGACTTCCGCAGGAGCTTGCGCTTCCGAGTGCTCCCAAGCAGTTCATCCAGTATCTGGAGGAGGATAACCGTCCGCAGGTTTCACTTGATGTTGATTATGAAGGTGGAATGGGTGTCAGCGTTGGTCGTCTTCGTGAGGACAGCGTATACGATTGGAAGTTTGTAGGACTTTCACATAATACCCTTCGCGGAGCAGCAGGCGGAGCTGTTCTTTGTGCAGAAACACTGAAAGCACAGGGCTTCATTTCAAAAAAGTAGTTGAAACAGTTTCATAACAATTAATTTGGAAAGAGTGTTGGAAACAACACTCTTTTTGTCTGTCTTTTGTCTGTGTTTTTGTGTATAATAACAATAGAAAAAGTATGGTTTGTTTGTGAGAATGGGGAAGGTTACATGTATTTGAATTCAAATGATGAGCGTCGTGCGTATTTAAATAATGAACAACTGCAGCAGGAGTATGAAGAGTTATTTGATGATTTATTCGACTATGTTTTAAATGAGGAGTTTGGAATCCATGATTTTGACATTACGGCTGAAGTTGTTCCGGATCCGTCGTTGGAGGAAGCACACCGGCATCTTGCCGCCATCATGGATTGGATTGATGCGCGTGAAGAGGCAAGCTCAGATGAAATTTCAATCCTTCGAATGGTCAGGAAAATGAAGCTTTCGCGTCAGGAAAAGCTGTTTTTCTGGCTGCTTTTGACGCCGCAGCTGTCTGTCAGCTGCTATAGCGGTTATCAGAAATATCTGCAGCTTCGGGGAGAGAGTAAAACTTCCTGTGCATTTTTTCTCGATCTGATGCGCTATGCGATTGCTATCAATTCTTCGGAGTTTTTGAAGTTTTTTACAGAGGAAGGAAATCTTGGAAAGTATTGTCTGGTCAAGACAAAGGGAAATGTCTTTTTCGGGTCAGAGATCGGACTTCGCGAGGCAATCATCAGACGAAGCAGGAATCTGTCTGTAGATACCGGAATTTATCGCCGTTATTATGAATATTATGAGAATCATCATACACTGTATGGAATCGATGGATATTATGAGAAACTTTTAAGTCTTTTTCAAAAAGAGGAACAGGAAGCCGAATCACCGGATGTCTCCCCGTGTCTGGTACAATTGATGGGTGGTGCATACAGTGGGAAAAAGTCACTGCTCCATGAGGTTGCAAAGAAACTGGATAAAAGGCTTCTTGTCATCCGGCTGGACGAACTGAAAACCGCAGGCGCAGAACTGTTTGATGTCGTAATCTCAGAGCTTCAGACCGAGTGTTATCTGGAGCGTCCGATTGTGTATGTGGAGGATGATTTAGAAGCGGGAAAGATTGCAGATGCCAGGACACATGCAAGGATACAGGAACTGTTTGGCATGCTGCTTCAGGAAAACCGCATTGTTTTTTGTTCTCTGCTCGAGCAGGATGCAAGAAACATGGCGATTCCATTTGCAAAGATTGCTGTAGGTGATGACATATCCGTAAAACAAGCGGTATGGCAGGGCGTTTTTCATGAGTATCCCCATGCGCGGCTCGACAAGGCGGATCATCTTGCATCCAAGTATTCCCTGAACGCCGGGATGATTCGACGGGTCATGGAACAGGCAGAGCTTTACAGGCAGATGGAAGGCTGCAAATATATCGAAAAAGGACATTTAGAGCAGGCAGTATTCTCGTCCGGCAGCATTAATTTTGAGGGACTTGCGTCACGCGTACCTACCGTGTTTGGCTGGGAGGATATTGAGCTGAAGGACTCTGTCAGAAGAATCCTGCAGCTGGTGATGAAGCGTGTCAACCTCAAATATCAGGTGGGCGAGCGCTGTGGACTCAATAAAAAGCTGGCGTACGGAAAAGGTGTAACCGTACTGTTCTATGGCAAACCGGGTACAGGAAAAACAATGTGTGCGCAGGTGCTTGCCAAGGAGCTGGGCATGGAACTCTACCGTGTGGACATCAGTCAGCTGGTCAGCAAATACATTGGTGAGACGGAAAAAAATCTGGCAAAGGTTTTCGATGAGGCAAAAAAGGGTAATATTATTCTGTTTTTTGATGAAGCAGATGCTATTTTTTCACAGCGTACTGAAATCAGCGGAACCAATGACAAGCATGCGAATGCAGAGGTTTCCTTTTTGCTTCAGAAGATGGAAGAATATCCGGGTGTTGCGATTCTTGCAACCAATCTGGTGAAAAATTTTGACCCTGCGGTGATGCGCAGACTTACTTACAGTATCAACTTTGAGCTTCCGGACAAAGAAACCATCTTAAAGCTCTGGCAGACGATTCTTCCGGGGCATGTGAAACTGGATCCGTCGATTGATCTGGAATTCTTTGCTTCAAATTTTGAACTCAGTGGCAGTAATATCAAGTCAATTCTGTATAATGCCGCATATATGGCAGCTTCTGAGGATGCTGACGAGATTTTGATAACACCGGCGGAGCTGATTCCGGCAATCCAAATGGAATATGAGAAGATTGGAGAATTTTTAAACCGTTCCAGCCTGGGGCAATATATGGTTTATGCCAAGGTGTAGAAGGAGGAAAAAGCAATGGATGATACTGCCGTATTAGAAGAGCAGATTCCCGTGGACAATATCCAACAGGATGAAGAAGAGCATGCTAAGCAGGCCGAGCAAAAAGAGGGGGATGCACAAGGCTCAAAACCGCTTTTGATGCAGACTATCACACTGCAGACGCCTCCGCCCGGCGGAAAAAGTTTCGGTGTCTTTTCCAGAGCAGCATTTGAAGAAATCAGCGGGAAAAGTATTTCAAAGCTTCCCGAAGCCTATCAGCAGATGGGTGCATATCTCGATGCCTATAGTGCAGTTATGTACTCCGGTCAGGGAGCGACGGAACAGGGGAAAGTTGCGCTGAAGGCGAATTTACAGCAGATTTATTCGATTTCAGAGAGATATCTGTTGACGGAAAAAGCAGGAAAACGAAACCGGATGGTGCGGGTTGCAATGGGTGTTTTGAAAAAGCAGTCAAAAGAAAAAATGGACAGACTCGAAAACCGAGGAGAAAATCCGTCGAGTCCTCAGCAACAGGTACGCATGAGACTATCCGGCCCCTTGCCGATGCCCGGCAGACCTGTGGAAGGCGCAGCAAACAGGAACACGACACCGCCGGCTGCTCCCGCGGTAAATATGAAGAGTGCCATCGCACAGGGCATCTCACAAGTTTCGCAACCGAAGAGCGCGGCAAAGGCGGAAGTGATGACACCGGCGGCAAGACCGAAGAAAACCATCGCACAGGATGTTTCGCAGATGCCTGTTTTACCGGTGGCAAAAAGAGCGGAAGCTGCGCCACCGGCGATGCAGCGGAAGAATACAATCGCACACGCAACCATGCGCGTGACGCCACCGAAAGGGGAGACGGCAAATGATTTTCTCAAATGGAAGCTGGTGCTTCTGAATGCAGAAAAGGGAGGTCTTGGTTGGAATAATTCCAAATACTTTCTTCGGGTGCAGGATGCGTTAGAAAATACAATGCGTGTACTGTCAAAACAATTTGGCAGTGTCTCGCGGGATAATATTGATACCCTGTTGGAGGCAACTACAACCTTTCAGACATTGCTTGATTCATGCAGACAATATACTGCACGAAAGCCGCGGACACAAAGCGGCATAGAACGCCGAAATCTGGTACTTCAGATTCAGGAGTATGCACAGTTGGACTTGCATGGCTGTAAGGACGCCATCCATAAATTTCAGTCGATGCCTGAGAAAGACCAGGCAAAGGAAACCTGGCAGTCTGTGCTGGGCAACGCCAGAGCGTCTTTGCAGACCGAACAAGACGGGGTATCCCGTCAGGAGAAATCAACCGGTAGTGTGACTTCGCGTGGCAATTCAATGACGAACATTCGAAAAGCAGCAACCAGCCGTATGACGAAGCTGCTTGGAATGGGAAAGCTTGCAGGTCAGGCACTTGTCAATCGTCTGGACGCACTCGATGTGCTGATGGTTCGTTATGTGCTGAAGGATCTTTTTAATCGTCAACAGATTAATAAAGCTCTCCGGTATCTGGATATTTTCAAAAAGAGTATTCAAAAGACCGGTACAGAACAGGCAAGTCATTCCGCTGAGAAGGAAGCGTCCGAGAATCCGAAGCCGGCAGGTGAGCAGGCGATGGAAGCTTCCGCTTTGGAGAGTAGTGATGGAGGAGCCGGCGCGGAAGTAAAATAACTTTGGAGTATAAAAGATGAGCGAAAAAAAGGCAAGATACGGCTTTTGGTCAAATTATTTTCATACAATCGATACGACACCCTTTGATACCAAGGAAGAACAGTGGCAGGCGTGGGAATCCTTTGTCGACATGGTATGTATGATGATGCTTGTACAGCGCGAGCATAAACCGGCAGAGATTTTTGCGCGGATTGGTCTGATTCCTGACAATGAGGAATTAATGATGCTGCTTGAACCGCACGAGGCATATCGGTTTCCGGAAAAGGAGACGGTTCGTCGCGTCTTCGACATGCTCTATCAAAAAGGCGATGGAAACAATCCGGCACTTGCATTTTTGCCACTGTGGCAGTTTTCTTCGCCAATCTTAGATTCGGTTGAGTTTGTGGCCCTTTTGTTATCGCTATGTGTAGACCGGAATCGCAAATACGAAAAGATATTCGCAATTCTGCAGGAAGAGTCATCCGGCATCTATAAGCCGACGGTCGGTTTTGTACATGATTTCTGTGATCTGTTTTTGACGAGTGAAGAAAACCGCATATCCATTCTGCTCGATGAAAAGTCGGTGTTAAACCGTTTTTTGATGGAGCAGCCGAAGGAAAGCGGACAATTATCAAGACTTTCAAGGACATTTGTGCTTCGCAAACAGGCGTTGGAATTTTTTGAAAATGACGGACAGACCGATCTTGGCAGGTTATCCATCTTCGCGGAGGTGTTGGAATGTAAAGGCGCGATGCCGGAATATATGTGCCATGAGACATTTTTTGATGAATTGCTCTCCTTGTATCATGAATTTTTGATTTGCGGTATGGAGGGAGTTGTCTATCTGAGAGGTCAAAAGGGCTGCGGCATGTCTTTCTTCCTGCAATGCATCGGTACGGTGTATGGGCGCGATGTGCTACAGGTTGATGTTCGAAAGCTATTGACTGCGGACGAGAGCAGTATGTATGAGCTGCTCTGTGAGATCTCCTGGAAATGCATGTTTGAACAACACCTGTTATTTTTAGATCATTGCACGGCAGATGACAGATTTCGTGTGGCGATTACAAAAATACTCAGCGTGCTTCAGGATGATTTGAGATATTTTATTGTCGGTAGTGAAGAAGAACTGATTTCAAAATTCCCGATACGCGGACAGGAAATTGAACGAAAGATGCCACAGCTGTCACTCAGTGACCAGACACTTTTTTGGAAGAGGCTGGCTAAGAATCTGGCTATCATCTACGATGCGGATGTTCATGTTGAAGAGATTGTATCAAAATACAATGCGACACCCGGCAGAATTTTTGATATTTTGCAAAAGGTTCGGATGCTTGCGGTGATTGATGAGAAGCGTGGCGGATATATGGTCAATCAGTCAATGATTGAACAGGAAATCCGAAGGTGGGGTGAGATCAATTTTCATGATATCGCCCATCTGATACCGGCAAGCTTTACCATGGATGATTTGTGTGTGACGGATGAAGTGAAAACACTGATATCGCAGGTGATCAACCGGGTGCGTTATCGAAGCCATGTGTTTGGAGCATACGGATTTAGCAAAAAGGTTCCTTACGGAACAGGAATTTCAGTCGTATTATACGGACCGCCCGGAACCGGTAAGACGATGGCGGCACAAGTGATTGCCGCAGAGCTTGGACTGAATATTTATCGTTGTGATCTGTCACAGATTGTGAGTAAATATATTGGTGAGACCTCAAAGAATCTCAGCCGTATTTTTGATGCGGCACAGCAGTCGAATGCAATTCTGTTTTTTGACGAGGCAGATTCGCTGTTTTCAAAACGAATGGATGTAAATAATTCCAACGATAAGCACGCAAATGCGGAAACTGCATTTTTGCTGCAGAAGATGGAAAGCTACGCGGGAATCTGTATTTTGGCGACCAATGTGGCAAACAATTTTGACAATGCATTTGTACGGCGAATCACATATATGATTCCGATATCAAAGCCGGATGAAAAGCAGCGTCTGCAGCTGTGGGAGAATATGTTCCCGAAACAGACACCGTTATCACCGCTGGTGAATTTTGAGAAGCTCTCCCAAAATCTGGAATTGACCGGAAGTGAAATAAAATCAATCGCCCTAAACGCCGTGTACTTAAGTCTTGGAAGAGGCGGTGAGTGTGTGACCATGGATGATATTGTTCAGGCAATTGATATGGAAAACAAGAAGGTAGGAAAACTGACGACAATCAGCGAAATCTACGGAATGCTCCGTTAAGTATTGCTTTTGAAAGGAGAATACATATGCCCTCAGATTATACGACAGACGCTTATAAAGAGTTGATTTATTCTCATCCGGACTGGCATAATACTGTCTTGGATTATGAGATTCATTTTGCAAAGAATCTCTATGATTCTCCGATGGTTAAGCAGACCGCCCATGATGTGCTGGTGAAGCTGAGCAGTATGCTCAATGCTTACTATGGCTTAAAAGAAAACGGACAGGCAAATCCGATGGCAAATCAACCGGTGGAACAGCAGGCAGATGATTTAAATGCGTTGCAGACGATTGCGGCAACGGTATCCGGAGAAAAGCCGATTCCGACAAAATATTTACAGGAGGGTCTGTTGATTGACAGTAACGACAGGAGCGGTGGCGGACAGATTGGTAATCGCCTCGTGGAAGAAAATCCGCAGACACCGGAGGCGATAGAAGCCGGGGAACAGGAAAATATACAGATGCTTGATGATACGATCAATAAGGATGGTACGCTTCGCGAGCAGATGACGCTGTTGTATAACGGAATGTTTCGAAACGGTGGTCGTAACAAACAGCAGATTGCAAACAGCCATTCCCTGAAAAATATGATGGTTAACATCACACCGGAGGATGTGGCAAAAATGTCACAAATTGGTGAGCTTGCAGGCAATGAGCAACTGCGGAACCTGAGCATTGACTTTGACATATTAAATGAACAGGACGCCAGAAACAATAAGGATGATATTTTTGATACCACACGAATCGCAATCGATCTGAAAAAGGCTGTTGACAAGAAGAAGGGGCGTGGAAACAAGCTTACGCGTTTCTTTGCCGGAATTGGCCGCTTTTTCAGTGCACACTTTACAAGTGGACGATCAAAAAAAAGTAAAAAAGAGCAGATTGGACTGGGAGAGGAATACTATAACAATCTTGGAATTCCGCTCTCTGAACGAGAGGCGCGTTTTGGAATTCAGGAAGAGAAGGATGCACAGGGTAATGTGACATCCAGAAAATTGCTTTGGAAAGAAGGCCAGGCATACAATAAGATGAAAAAACCGATTGATGGTGCGGGCATGCTTGCGATTGCAGGTACATCCGGAACCACACTTCGTATGCTTGGTGCATACCGACTGATGGGTGCAAAGAAGACGGATCTTTTGTATTTTCGTCTGGCGTTGATGGCATGGATGGTAACCTCACAGGACCACTCGATTGCAGAGATTATACGCGGTTCCCACAATGCCGGTGTGAAAGGCTTCGAGGATATGTCGGAAGCCGCAACGATGTATCAGACAATTGACCCGCTATCAACAGCAGAGATTCGCGAAAACTATGCTCCGAATCATAAGTTCCCGCATGAGATCATCTATCTGAAGATGATGGAGGATTTGTCCAGAGAACGAAAAACAATGGATACAAAGCAGAATCAGCAAATTGTCGAGCTGTATAAGGAAAAGGGAATCGATTTAGATGAAAAGGCAAAGAACTATCATATTTTGAAAGATAAGCTGATAGTGTATGGTCAACAGCTAGATGGATTGGATGAACAAGTGGAAGAAATGAAAGCAGTCATCGACAGCTGGCCGGATGAACCGGAATCTATGAATGAAGTGTATGAACGACGCGCATATGTAGATGCCTATAATGACATAGTTGAGCAGCGTAGTGAAATAGTGACCGGTATGGAAGAAGCAGAAGCAGAGAAAAACGAAATCGGTGCATTGCTTGAAACAGCCGGTTATCAGCATGAACATGTGGATAGAGAATATGCGCTTTATTCTCCAATTGTATATGCGCGGGCAACAGAAAGCTTTGAACGATTGATATCAATGGAGACGGCAGATCTCGATGCAGGCGATGTGGCACTGGATATCTATACAACGGAAGCTTACAATGTGATGAACAAGAGCGAGAAGTTCGGGCGTACAATTGGAAACTATGCACTGAAGCATGGTAAGGCACCGTATTGGAATTCTGATCAGTTTAAGAATGAGAGAAAAAATGGCAAGCTGCTTGATCGTATTTCTGATATGCTGCGTCTGTCTTATCGTATTTCACAGGATGCCCTGTTGGAAAGAACCAAGGTATCGGAAGAACAATACAACCAATTCATGGATGAAAGGGGAGAGGATGCCCCGGATTATGAGAGAGGCGTTGCATACCAAGATGCACATGTTGCTTATACGAAGCCGGTTTATCGTGGCGAGATCATGTCGGGTACATTAGGCGGCAGCGTGGGCGGTGAGTTTGAGACAAAGAAACTGACAAGTACGACAACGGATTTTAATGTCGGTTTGAAGTTCATAAAAGACATTGTAGAACGCGGCGATGCCAAGGAAGATAATATGTGTCTTTCTGAATATATTCTTAATGGCAGTGGCGGTGTGTTGCTTTCCTCAATTACAAGTATGGAGGGTGAGGACGAAGTACTTCTGCCTATGGGATTGCGATTTAGGGTAGATCACGCAGCAGAATTTGCAAGAGGAAATACCGAAACCCAAGAAGTAAAATACGAATCTGAACTGAGCCCTGAGCAGTTGGGAAGCAGTGATTGGGACTTGAAGTTTAAATATGTGCGACTGGTAGAAGTACCGGGAGAGCATGCGAAGAAAGAGACGATACGGAAGAAAAAGCAGTCCAAACGGGATGCGTACCGTGCCAAGCTGATGAACCGTGCCAATAATGTTCAGCAGGTTCAACAGGTTTCCTGATACATAGCGTTGCGCAAAAATTAAATGTACTTTATAATAAATGGGGGATTGCGTATGATCTCCCATTTGTTAGTCTGTAAAAAAGAGGGAGTGCAGAATGATTATCAGAAACGCGCAGCTTTATCAAATGAATGAGCATTATAAAGCAGAGGGAAACAGTATTCTTTTGTTATACGGTAGAGACGGATGCGAAAAAGAAGCGTTACTTCGGGTGTATTTGCAGGATAAAAAGTATTTTTATTATCGCGCAAGAGCAGCTTCCGCACCGGAACAATACCGTCAGATGGCAGCTCAGGTAGAAGAAACCTACGGAATCAGGCTGACAAAGGGTACCTACAATGAGATTTTTACAAGAGTCA
Source organism: bacterium (assembly GCA_029012425.1). Taxonomy (GTDB): domain Bacteria; phylum Bacillota; class Clostridia; order Lachnospirales; family Lachnospiraceae; genus W0P33-017. Next base: position 50,754 of record JAQXMB010000139.1, read on the forward strand.
AAAGCGGAGATGCGAGTAAGCTTGTTGTTGTGATTGATGAATTTGAACAGCTTGTAAAGAAGGATTCTGAGTTTTTGGCATCCATTGGCAAGCTGAAGGGAAAGCGGCTCTACCCGGGTCCGGTTCAGATCATATTGTCAAGCAGCGATGTCGCATGGGTAGAACAGGAAATGGAGAAATATCTGGCTGAATCCGGAGTGAAAATCAAGCAGTCGATGAAGCTTGAGGATTTGACATTTTTGGATGTCGTTCGTACATTTCCGGGGCTGTCTGTCGCTGATGTTGTGCGCATCTATGGCGTGATTGGAGGCATCTCATCCTATGTCAGCAGATGGAATGACAAATTGGATTTCAAAACTAATGTCTGTCGCAACATGCTATCCCCTTACGGCTATCTTCACAACGAGGCAGAACGATATATTTCCCTGCACTTAAGAGAACTTAGTGTGTATGAGACAATCCTGTCTGCAATTGCTGCCGGAAATCGAAAGCTCAATGATTTATATCACCTGACCGGTTTTTCGCGCGCGAAGATTTCTGTTTATCTGCGCAGTCTGATGGAGATTGATGTCATAGAAAAAGTCGATTCCTTTGAAACCGGTGGTGCGCGAAATACACAAAAAGGCTTATATCAGATTCGCGATCACTATGTGAATTTCTGGTTTCGTTTTATTTATCCGCACTTATCACAGCTTTATGTGATGAGACCGGAGGATTTTTTTGACCGCTATATTGAACCGGACATCGAAGAGTATATGAACCGCTATTTTGTACAGGTGTGCAGTGAATATTTGGATTTGATGAACCGAGTGAACCAGTTGCCGATTACTGTGACAAAATGCGGTACATGGATTGGAAAACAGGGAACGATTGATATTGTTGCACAGGATGCTGTGCGCAACTCCATTGTGGGTGCCTGTAACTGGTCCAAACCGCAGATGTCGGCGGAAAAAGTGCAGGAGCTTTTGAATACTTTGAAGAAAGCCAGACTATCCCCCGGTCATATCTATCTCTTTACAGCGACAGAATTTGACGAACCGCTTATTGAATGGGCAACCCGGGATGAACGGCTCATTCTGGTCGATATGAAGCAGTTGTAGTAATAAAGGAAGTAAAATGTCTAAATCATTATATATAGCAGAAAAGCCGAGTGTTGCGCAGGAATTTGCCAAGGCGCTCGGGCTTGATATGAAAAGTCATGATGGTTACCGGGAATCCGCGGAAGCGATTGTGACATGGTGTGTGGGACATCTCGTTACGATGAGTTACCCGGAGGCCTATGATGAAAAATATAAAAAATGGTCGCTTGCAACACTGCCATTTATTCCGCAGGAATTCAAATATGAAATTATTGGGTCTGCAGCAAAGCAATACCGGATTGTTGCAGGGTTGATGAATCGTGAAGATGTCGATATCATTTATGTTTGTACTGACTCAGGGCGTGAGGGGGAATACATCTATCGTCTTGTTGAACAGATGTCCGGAATGAAGGGGAAAGAACGAAGACGCGTGTGGATTGATTCCCAGACGCAGGAGGAAATCCTGCGTGGTATTCGCGAGGCAAAGGATTTATCTGAGTATGATAATCTTTCTGCCAGTGCATATCTGCGTGCGAAGGAAGACTATCTGATGGGAATTAATTTCTCACGACTTCTCACGCTTCAATACGGCAATACAATGGCTAATTATCTGAATGAGCGATATGTTGTAATTTCTGTTGGCCGAGTTATGACTTGTGTTCTCGGAATGGTTGTCAGAAGAGAACGCGAGATTCGTGAGTTTGTAAAGACTCCTTTTTTCAGAGTGTTAAATCAGCTGTCGCTTGAGGGTACGACACTTGAGGGTGAGTGGAAAGCCGTAGAGGGCTCTCCGTACTATCAATCGCCAAAGCTGTATAAGGAAAATGGATTCAAGGCAAGGGAGGATGCGCAGCATCTGATTGACCGCTTATCACAAATCTCACCGCAACAGGCAACCGTAGCATCAGTTGAAAAGAAGAAGGAGAGTAAGAATCCGCCGCTTCTGTTTAATCTGGCGGAGCTACAGAATACCTGCTCGAAATTTTTTAAGATCAGTCCGGATCAGACATTAAAAATCGTGCAGGAGCTGTATGAAAAGAAGCTTGTTACATATCCGAGAACAGATGCCAGAGTGCTATCGACAGCTGTTGCAAAAGAGATTCATAAAAATATCGGTGGATTAAAAAATATACCGGGTGTGCGTGCGTTTGCAGAACAGATTCTTGAAAGTGGTTCCTACAAATCTATTGCAAAAACCCGCTACACCAACGACAAGCAGATTACCGATCACTATGCGATTATCCCTACCGGGCAGGGCTTTGGTGCCATGAAATCCTTAAGTGAGCTTTCCATGAAGGTTTACGAGGTGATTGTGCGAAGATTCCTTGCAATCTTTTTTGCACCGGCACACTATCAGAAGGTGGCGCTGACTACACAGATTGGAGACGAGAAATTCTTTTCCAACTTCAAGGTGTTAAAAGACCCCGGATATTTACAGGTGATGGAGTATTCGTTTTTTAAGAAAAAGGATGCATCTGATGTGACGGATGCCACACCGGATAGTGAGGAGGAAATCTCTGATGAGCATCTGCTTGCACTTGTTGCCAACCTGAAAAAGGGCGCAACGCTTCCGGTTGACGCTTATCAGATAAAAGAAGGCGAGACTTCACCGCCGAAACGATATACCTCAGGTTCCATGGTACTTGCCATGGAGAATGCCGGACAGCTCATTGAAGATGAGGAGCTTCGTGCGCAGATTAAGGGAAGCGGAATCGGAACAAGTGCGACGCGTGCGGAAATCATCGCAAAGCTTGTGCACAACAAATATCTCGCTTTAAACAAAAAGACACAGGTGATCACTCCAACCCTGATGGGAGAGATGATTTTTGATGTGGTGAGCGTGTCGATTAAATCGCTTTTGAACCCGGAGCTGACCGCAAGCTGGGAAAAGGGTCTGACCTATGTGGCCGAGGGAAGCATCAGCGAGGAAGAATATATGGTAAAGCTTGAGAATTTTATCCGATCTCGCACGGACGGGATGATGAAGATAAACAACCGGTATGCACTGCGCCAGTATTTTGATGCGGTGGCACCCTATTATAAGAAGCAGCCGGCGAAACAGAGAGCAGCATCAAAAAATGGAAAAGAATAGAATCACTACGGGTTGTAATGGCTGAATCCGGAGAATGAACACACAAAGCAGCAATAAAGTAATTGAAAAAGGAGCAACTACGATCATGAAATCGTGTGAAATAAAAGAATTGTACGATCTTTCGCAGACAATCGCCGGAGACTATCTGGCGCGATTTACCTATCCGTGGGAGGCACTGGATGGAATCAAGGACTATATCAGACAGCTGGGACCTACGCTGGACCCTGAGATTTACGAGCAAAAGAGTGAGGATATCTGGGTGGCAAAGTCAGCGACTGTCGCACCTACTGCCTGTCTGAACGGACCGCTTATCATTGACGAGGATGCAGAAATCCGTCACTGTGCATTTATCCGCGGCTCGGCCATCATCGGAAAAGCGTCGGTTGTCGGAAACTCGACGGAGATTAAGAATGACATTATTTTTAATCATGTGCAGATTCCGCATTATAATTATGTCGGGGATTCCATATTAGGATATTATTCTCACATGGGAGCAGGATCGATTACCTCCAATGTGAAGTCAGACAAGTCACTGGTGGTAGTGAAGGATGGGGCACAGTCCATTGAAACCGGGCGAAAGAAATTTGGTGCGATGCTTGGCGATTATGTGGAGGTTGGTTGCAACAGCGTATTAAATCCAGGAACCGTGATTGGAAAACATACAAACATCTATCCTCTTTCAAGTGTGCGCGGAGTTATTCCCGCAGACAGCATCTATAAAAAACGCGGAGAAGTGGTAATGAAGGATTGACAGGGTTTTGAATTTGTTTTTTATTGGGGAGGTAGTCACGAATGGATAGTGATATGAACCTTGAGATAAATAAACAGCGACAGCAGAAGATTAAGACTCCGCAACAACTGATGCGGGAGCATCTTACAACCTTGCAAAGCTGGGATCTGGCAGAAAATCAGACGGTTGAGCAGCGCCGTGCGGATCATATGAATCGCTTACTAATACAACAAAAAGAGATCAACGAGCTCATAAAGGATAAAGCAAATGTGCGCCTCGGAGCTGTTCAGGCGAAGCAGGCAGCCGAGGGAACCCCGCTGCAGAGGCAAAAGCCTGCGAAGAAAACATTTATGCAAAAGGCGGAAGAGAAGCGTCTGGATTGGAAGGCGAAACAGAAGACTTCGGTTGCAGACCATGTCAGTGTTCGGATGTACGAGTCAATGATGGACAATCAGACGATGTTGGATAACGCCCTGAAACTGATACCAAATGAACTTGCTGAGCGAAACACAATTGATTACCGCGTGCTTGGTATTTATGTACATGGCTTCCGAACAGACAAAAACGGTGATCCGATAAGTGAGCAGGATTCCAAAAACAAACAATCTGATGAGCAGTTTTTAAACGATTACTGCACTGCGAATCTGGAGGACAGACGCCCGCATCTGAATCGGATTGTGGAACAGCTGCTGACCATGAACCTCACAGAGAACATGCTCACTGAGACATATTTATGCGATCATCTGGCTGAGGTAAAAAACAAAGTAAACCAGCTGACTTTTTTTCAGAATGTATATAATGATCCGGTGAACCGGCCTTATTTCGAGGCATTAGACCCACTGACCAGGGATCTGATTGAACATCGCGTACTGTCTCGTTATGAACTGTTTGGCAGTGTCCTTGGTTCTGCATGCGCCATGAAGGGAATTGATTCGGAGCATTTGGTATATATGACCAATATTAGAAGTAAATCGGATTTGAATGTTTATTCTAAGATGCTGACAAACGGGCGCATGATGCTTCATGAGGAGCTTGCTCGCTCTGAAGCGGAAGAGAAGGTTTCCGTAGAGCGCGAGGTAAAGCGTCAGAAGGAGCTTGCGAAGGAAAAGCTCATGGAAGGAGCCAGAACGATGAAGGAACAGGCTGAGACGATGGGAGATATCTCAGGACTTGGCTTTACCGGCTATGTGACCGAGGACTCTTTTGATGAGCTGTCAAAGTATCGGGCAATGATTGAAGCGCATCCTTCGGAATATGCGCAGAATTCGAGGATGATAGATACACTGTATCAGAGCCTGTATCGTGTGATTGACGCACTTGGCGATGTGACACTTGAGTCAATGGCAGCGCAGAGTGTGCGCGATATCGCGGTTTCAAAACCTGAACGCATGACAGTGGCAGAGCGTCTGCTTGAGCAGGCTTTTGCCGATGAGGTGGAGTCGCTTGGCAGGGATACAGAACTGATCCGTGAACAGCTGAATGCGTATGCAGATGCTTTTCAGTCGTTGCTGCTTGGTACGAAGCTCTCTGCCGGTGCCAGGGAACTGCTTCATCGCATGGGACACATATAATTCTTACATGTAACTATTCAGCCATCATCATGGTGATGCGAACGATTCATCAAGACGGGGACTGAATAGTTACATTTTTTATTCAAAATTTGAAAAATACTATGGACGATTTCGACAGAATATGAGAGAATACAAGCAGTATGTTCCGACTTTGACATTTTTTTCACACAAAGGACGGAATGCATCTATTAAATACTAATTATTGAAAGGAGACTTACAATGATTTACACAAAGGAAGTTGAAAACATGTGTCCCGTAGCAAAGGGCGCAAAGCATGAGCCGGCTCCGATCCCTGAGGAGGGCCAGTGGGTACACTCTAAAAAGATCGAGGACATTTCCGGTTTCACACACGGTGTGGGCTGGTGTGCTCCCCAGCAGGGTGCCTGCAAGCTGTCTTTAAATGTAAAGAATGGTATCATCGAGGAGGCTCTTGTTGAGACCATCGGATGTTCCGGTATGACCCACTCTGCAGCTATGGCAGCAGAGATCTTACAGGGCAAGACCATCTTAGAGGCATTAAATACAGACCTTGTATGTGACGCCATCAACACTGCTATGAGAGAGCTGTTCTTACAGATCGTTTACGGACGTACACAGAGTGCATTCTCTGATGACGGACTTGCGATCGGTGCAGGACTTGAGGACCTTGGAAAGGGACTTCGCTCACAGGTTGGTACCATGTACGCTACCAAGGAGAAGGGTGTTCGTTACTTAGAGATGGCAGAGGGCTACGTTACCGGTATCGCATTAGATGCTGACAACGA
>JAQXMB010000140.1 GCA_029012425.1 bacterium
ATTTAATACTGCTTCAATCTGCTCAATCAGTGTTTCCTTTTCCGGTGGCTTGAGCATATATCCCGCAGGATGCTTGTCAATCACTTCCATAACACGCTTTCCATCTGATACTCCGGTCAGGAAGATAACCGGAATATGCTTGATACTGTCTATCTGCAGCAGCATCTCAAAGGTGGCATTTCCGTTCATGCCGGGCATTTCATAATCGAGTAATATCAGATCCGGCTGCACATCAATTGCCTTTTGAATGCCCATTTCTCCGCTTGTTGCAAGAATCGTATCATACTTTTCCTCCAACATTCCTTTGAATGTGCGAAGTGCAGCAGCATTGTCATCAATAAGCAGAATCAGCTTTTTGGTATTTGTCTGATTGATTCCTGCATTTACCGGAGCCTCGCCATCTTTGCGAAGCGCCCAGAAGCACATATTGGTCAAAGCATCATTGTTAATCGGCGGAAAAACCGGTGTGAATTGTTTACCGGTGCATATCACGCTGGCGGTCTGCCAATTCTCATGCGATGTCACCACAATCACCGGCAGATGTCTCACATTTTCATTCATCCACTGAAGGATCTCGGTATCAATCCGGTCTGCTCCGACCAGACACAGTATCACCATTTCCGGTTTTGCAATCTTAATCATTCCCTGAATATTTTCCAACTGCAGAGAACTGAGCTGAACAATAAATTCTTCCGAAAGAATATCGTTCATATCCCTTACAATATCTGATAATTTTCCTATTAAAAGCACTTTCCTCATGTGTTATCTCCCACATATAGCCCGGAATTATTCGATCAATCCCATGCTTTAATTATCTCTAGTGATTTGTCAATATCAAGAATTCGAACCGCTATTGCAAGATTGTTCAATCTCTCCTTTGACTCTTTATCATATGAATACTTCTGTAATTCCTCCATAATCTCATCAGCAGTATCTGTATCAAGAATCTCCATCGCCCCCGCTAATATTCCGAGATACTGCTTGAGCATGACAATGTCAAGCTGCGGTTTTCCTTCATCGGACTCCTCCACAAATCCAAACGCCTCATCAATCAGTGTCTTCAATTTGGTCCAGTCTCTGCTAAAGATCGGATGTACCGCATCAATGGTATCCATATCGCAGTCGCGCGCTGCATACTCAAGCACTTTGGCAAGCGCAGACACACTCGATGCCCCAAACATTGCTGCGGAAGTCTTCATTGCATGTACCTTTACACGGTACTGACCAAAGGACTGTTCCTTTTCCACATCATCGAAGGCTTTCTTTAACTGCTCATAATATACAGAAAGCTCCTGTAAATCTGAAGCAGACAGTAAGGAAAAATCCTTGATGACACTCATAACCAACTCTGTCTCTTTCAGCTTAAACAACGCATAATCCCAATCTACACCTTCCACCATCGGAAGCTCTTCTGCCGCCTGATTCGTCTGCTGCGTCTTCGCCTTCACTTCTCCTGCCTGTTTCTTTTCCTCCGGAAGTAATTGTCCAACCAGCTTCTCAAGATTGTCCGGGTTAATCGGCTTTGACAGATAGGCATCAAATCCTGCTGCCAGATACATCTCTTTTGCTCCGGTGATCGCATTTGCCGTGAGCGCAATTACCGGCGTATTTTTGTTCGGATAGTCTTCCATCGCAAGCATTCGCTTACGAACTTCCATTCCATCGGGATCGGGCATCATATGATCTAAGAAAATGATATCATATGGCTGTTTCTCGATAAGCACTAATGCCTCCAAGCCACCCTCTGCCTCATCGATCTGTATCTGTGTATCTTTCAGCAGGCTGGCGAATACCCTTCGGTTCATCGGATTATCATCCACGACAAGTACCCTCGCCTCCGGTGCCACATAAGATACCTCATACTCATAGCCCGAAGACTGCTCTGCAACACGATTTTGAAGATTCCCAATCGCTTCAAAATTACGAATCTCCTGATAAAGATCAAAGGAGAATGTTGACCCTTCACCATATACACTCTCAACCTTCAATTCGGAGCCCATCAGACGAAGCAGCTGAATCGTAATACTCATACCAAGACCGGTTCCCTCTATATTCCGATTGCGCTTTTCATCAATTCTCTCAAAGGGATCAAACAGTTTTTTGATATCCTCTTTTCGAATTCCGATACCGGTATCTTTGACCGCAAAATGAAGTAATACCTGATTGCCTACTACTTCTCCGCTAATAGAAAATGTGATACTTCCCTTTTCTGTATATTTTACCGCATTACTCATAATATTTACAAGTACTTGTCGAATGCGTACATCATCTCCGTACAGACCACACGGTAAATGTTCATCCAACTCAAGATTGATTTTCAGTCCCTTTGCATCAGCCTTCATGGAAATCATGCTGATCACATCGTGAATCAGACTTGAAAAACCATATTCTGCCAAGACAATTTCCATCTTTCCCGATTCAATCTTCGAGAAATCTAAAATATCATTGATGAGTGCCAACAACGCCTGTCCGGCATTGCCAATGTCGACTGCATATTCGCGAATCTTTGGCTCTGTACTCTCGCGAAGAATCATTGTATCAAGTCCCAGAACAGAATTGATCGGTGTTCGAATCTCATGCGACATATGAGCCAAAAATCTTCCCTTTGCCTCGCTTGCCGCAAGAGCAGTATCGGCCTGTGTTTTTAACAGCTTCTGATAATTGCGCTCATCCGTACAATCCGTGAAGATAAAATGGAAGCCGCGAACATTCGAACCGTCATACAGATATTTTGCGGATACCTTGTAGTAGTTTTCTCCCTGCTCATAGTACAAATCCAGTGTTCTGTTAATGCGAAGCTCATACATCCATTCACGCAGCTGGTCCAGCTCAGGGTCGGTATGATCTACTTTTTTATCAACTCTCAGCTTATCCAGTGGAGGATAATATTTTTTTGCCACATCATTGCAGCCTAAAAACCGGTGCTTCAAATCAAACGATACCACTCCGATATCGCCTCGGGCTAACATCGTTTGCATAACCGTCTGATCCACATTGTATAAAACAAGACGGTCGGAAATAATCAATAACAGCATCAGCGAGATATCGTAACCAAGCGGAAGAAACTCAATTCCATGAAATATCTTTCCTGCAAAGAATGTAAACATTACGAAAAAGTTACTGAGCAACAGAAGTCCTATCATCACCTTGGATATCTCTGATTTTTTTACCAAGGCATACAGCAGGGCTACCACTCCGATACCCAGATATTCGATCAACATGATATAGAAGAGCGTATGAGCGGGACTATACACCTTATTCAGAATAGTCACACCGTTAACAACCTCCATCGTTACACTCTTATAATACCAATTGTTATAGCCAATCGTTAAAGTCAGAACGAATAATGCTGTTGTAATTGCATACAGAATCGTCTGAATCGTTTTACCCACTCGAATCTTGCAAAGGGTCAAAATGCTCAGCATCACCATCAGAGGAGTATAACAGCCTCCCAGATATGTAATCTTGTTTGCAAGAATTGCCTGTTCAACATTGTGCGCCACTGACATCTCCCAGAAACCATAATTGGTGAACGGAATAATCATAAATATCAGTGTGATGTGACCATCGTAATTTGCATTCCATTTATATATATAAAGAATCGACAATACACATGCAACAAGAAAACATATCAGATAGTAATTGCTTACTGCCATATCAACACCTCACTTATCATCTGTTGTTACTTCATATTTACTAATAGTATAGCAACAATCACAGAAACTTCAATATCAATGCTTATAACAAAGAAAGAGTTATCATTCGATAACTCTTTCTTTCTATTCCAATCCGTTTTTACGATAAGCTGCTAAGAATAGCACAATAAATACAATCAGATTACCAAGAATGATGATTCCACTTTCTGTAGAAAGCGCCGAGAATCTCATTTTCTCCATCAAAAGAGTCATCTGCTGGGTATAAGTAACGGTTGCCACCTTCTTGATGGAATCATTGAACATTGCAAGCATCGGCAAAAATGCGAAAATAAGCATGACCGGCATCACAAGTGAGGTACCCATCATCTGATTTTTTACGAAGATACCAATCGCAGCTCCGACCATAATTGAGATCAGATTTCCGACTCCCATGATTGTTAAAAATGTCAACAACTCTTCTCCGGTATAGCCTGCAGCGGCTGCAATCACTCCGGCTCCACACATACAGATGATCCATACATAAAAGCCGATTCCAATCAGATACTGATACGGTTTCACATTTGCCATCAAAAGCACGCGAAGTGTATTTTTTTCCTTTTCCTCTGCGATAATGGATGCAACCGAGGTCAGCGGTGCCATTCCCATATACATAATGGAAAAAAGCTTTGCAAAATAATGGGCTTCCATTCCATCTAAATGTACGGTTCGCTCCATGATCACCGACATAATCGGAAACAGTAAAAACTGAATGAGTATTGTCTTGTTTTTAAATGTATCTGTTAACTGTTTTTTTAAGATTGTAATGATATTTCGCATCTCGATTTCCCCCATCCTTTACTCATTTTCCTCAAGTTTTCTTCCGGTCAGTTCCAAAAATACAGTCTCCAATGTCGGTTCGGTCGAATGAATTGTCTCAATCCGGCCTGCGAGGAACAGCTCCTTCAAGCGTTCAGCACTGTCTGCTGCATTCGGCAGTTCTTCCTCTGTTCCATCATAGAAATGAAGCTTCAGACGATTCTGATGATTATATCTTCTGCATACCTCCTGCGGGCTTCCATATTCAACAACATTTCCGTCATTCAAAAGTGCTACATGGTCACAAAGCTTTGTCGCTTCGGTCATATCGTGCGTCGTGAGAAAAATCGTACAGCCCTGTGCTTTTTTCTCAAGAATCAGTCGATGAATTGCTTTTGTCGTTGCGGGATCAAGTCCGCTTGTCGGTTCATCGAGAAAGATGATTTTCGGCGTTTGCATGAAAACTCTTGCAAGCTGAAGACGGTTTCTCATTCCCTTAGACAAATTCGATGCCGCTGTCTTTGACGCTTTTTCAAGTCCGACATCTGAGAGTGTTTTTCTGATATCATCCTTTGAAATCTGATAGATGTCTGCGAATATTTTCAGATTTTCATAGCAGGACAACCGCTCGTATACGCCAAACTGATCCATCATAATTCCAATCTTTTTATGATCTGCTCCGTTTAAATCTCCGACCTGTTTATCTAATATGAAAACTTCCCCGTTCTCAAAGTCCAACTGGCCGGTCAGGATTTTAATCAGTGTTGTCTTACCTGCTCCTGACGGCCCAAGTAATCCAAAAATCTCTCCGTCATTGATTTCAAATTCAACCCCTTTTAAAACTTCTCTTCCCGAAAAACTTTTATGAACATTGTGTAAGCGAATCATAGTTCCGATCTCCTTTTTCTTTGATGAGCTTACCTTAGCACAAAAAAAAGACCCATACGATGGGTCTTTACATGAGTTGCCGGTTTTCTGACATAAGTTGCCAAACCGGCTTTTTCTTTTCGTATTTATGTATACAGATCAGATGCCGTAAGCTACTTCTTGCAGATTGTCTGAAAGACAGCAAGAAACTCTTCCTCCTTAAGAATCGCAAGCCCAGCATTCTCATCCCCAAGCACAAACATTCGGTCACCGGGCTTAATATCAAATATTTTTCTGGCCTTTGCAGGAATCACAACCTGACCTTTATCTCCGACTGTCACGATACCAAAGGCATGCTTCCCCTTCGGAGGCATCGGAACACCGGATGAACCGCCGTCATAATTGACCAGTTCATCCAGAGAAACATCAAATATTTCAGCCAGTATTCTGCACTTCTCAATATCCGGAATTGCCTCGCCGGTTTCCCATTTCGAGAGCGTCTGCCTCGAAACCTGAAGCTTCTCGGCCAATTCCTCCTGATTCATTCCGTTCATTTTTCTCAGCGTAAGAAGATTTTCCTTAAACATCGCGTGACTCCTTCTTCTTTTTTGATATTCCAAGCACACACCAGCGAAGTATCGGAATCCGGCTGATGATTTCATTCAACAGATAGCCGCCTGCAAATTCAGCCACAAGAACAGCCAGATAGTATACAATCACCGGCAGCTTCACCTCAGAAATGCTCAGATAGTAAGCAACCATTGCGAGCGGCACATAGTGGAATATATACAATCCCCAGGACTTCTTTGACATCCACTGTGCCAGCGGAGAGGTCCGGTCTCCCCACTTTTTCATTACTGCAAAAATCGCAAGCACCGCAATCCATCCAAATACACAGGCAAGCGGACAGTTGATTGCAGGCTCTGCTGCATAATTCTCTCCAAAATACAATACGGTATAAGCGATTCCGAGCGCAATTGCCGCAATGGAAAGCGGACATGCGAATTTCTCAAGCCGCTCCATCACACACTCATGTGACAGGACAAAATATCCAATCAAAAAACATAGCCCGTAAATTCCAAAACGGTATACCGTTATCACCGGTGTATTTAATACCTGTGCAGCCAGATAAACAAACGGTGTCAGCACAAGTAACACAACAATTCCGCATTTCTCACACAAATGGTATAATCTGTCCTTCTCGATTTTTCTGATTACGACAATGAGGAGTGCGAATACCCAAAGCAGCTGGACATACCATAAAACTCCGATTCCCGAAGTTGCCAATACCACCCATGCAACAGGCTTTGGCATTGTTCCGATTCCCATTGTGTCAAAAGAACCGCCGATTTTCAGATTATAATATCCAAGTATCCAATGAAATACCAGTACGCCGATTGTCGACGGAACAAGCAGCTTTACCGTGCGGCTTTTTATGTATTCCTTGTGGCTGTGGTTTTCGAGATAGTATCTGGTGCTCACTCCGGATACTGCAAACAGAATAATCATAAACCACGGATAGACCAGATACAGAAATGCATCCTGATACTGCACCGGTGAAAACGGTCCGATTACGCCAAACGGCTGCACACTATTGTACATATAAAACATATGATAGATTACGACAAGAACGACGGTGGTCCAACGAATGTTATCCAAATAATGTTTCCTCATGTTTTTCTCCTTTTTGCTATTATTTTTAACATTATTCTAGACTTGGAGTCAAACATTTTCCACCAACTGTTTTTAACATTTTTTGCAAATATTGTTAAAAAAAAGAGCAATCGTGTTTCATTCATCCTCTCACAAGAATCCGACACATCATTCCCGTTCTCTTTTTCTTGTTTTTCGCTCTGCCTTTTGAGCTTTCTTTTCGGCTTTTGCAGTCTCTTTCTGCTCCTTTAATGCAAGCTTTTCACATCTGGTCAATCCTTTACGACCGCTTAACGCTGCATGGTGTGCCTTACATGCATCACACCTTCCAAATCGCTCACATTCTGTCCGCTTACAGGGACAATTCTCGTTATACATCTGTCTGACGACCTTCCTTTTTCGTTTGTTTCCAAAGCATCCATCCATACACAATTAAGATTACCGTCTGCACAGCCGCTAATACCGTGTTCATGGTCGGATTCAGTGAAGCGCCTGTAAATGAACAGAAATCATGTAAAAAGTGCAGGATGACACACGGCAAAATACTGTTGGATATGATGTAAATCTGAGCAAACACAATTCCATAGAAGAACGCAAAGAAAATCTGTAAGATCGTATTCTTCAAATCTGCCCCGCCAAGAACATTCATCAGATGACAGACTCCGAACAATACGGAAGATACAAAAACACTTATTGTGGTACTCTTTTCTTTCCACATCTCACAGATAATTCCACGGAAATAAATCTCCTCAGAAAATCCAACCGCAATTGTAAGAAACAGGCTTGCAGCTATGTATTTCCAGCCATCGCCCGATAGATCGATTCCGGCGATGAATCCGGATAATGCAACAATGATTACAGGCAGATAATAGTACAGCTTCTTTGCCGCATCTTCCTTCATGGGGCGAAAGCCCATCGGTTTCATCGATTTTTGGCGGATTCCGGCATAAACCACTGCTACCAAAACGGATAGCCAGATCATGCATCCCTGCACAAGCTTTGCGGTTGCACCTTCCAGCTGATTGGTCACGACAAGCGCGCCCGCCACAAAATAAAACGCCATGATTACAACCATTGCAGCAATTGTACGGATAATGAGTACGGATGTCTTTGTATCACTTTTCATGCCTACAGTCCTTCTCTCCACATTTCTCAGAAATCATACCAAATATTCTAGTAAATTTTTATTAACATGTCAATCATTCTGCCACAATCAAGGCCGGCTGGATTCATGGCAATTCCCAATCGGATGCGACTTTTGTCCGGCGAAGTCTTGGTTTAGAGTGTAAGGCTCATCTCATGCCACGCTTCACCACCCCAGGTGGAATTCGCAGCCCCGCGGTCACGCAGCCCCATCTTCTCATACATCGAAACCTTTGCGTCCAGACAAGTGAGCACCAACTCCTTTCGGTTATTTGCCCGCTCGCGTCTCGCATACTCATTTACAATTCTTGTCGCCAGCCCCTGACCACGATATTCCGGCAAAACATCCAGTCCGAGCAGCATCACATTTTTTCCATCCGGCTCATACAGATTTTCATCTGTAAAAAACTCATCACGGAAAGTCGTTTCATTTGTAGACAGACCGTTTAAGAAACCGGCAACCTTACCGGTTTGTCTGTCAATCGCAACCATAAAAAGATCCGGTGCCTTTGCAATTCGTGCCTTCATGTGCGCTTCTGAACAGGCCTCATTCGGCGGGAAGCAGATATGCTCAATCGTTACCGCCTGATTGGCCTCCTCAGGTCTGATGCTTCGAAACTCAAACCGGTCCACCGGATTTTTGAAGTAGAAATAACCAAGAATCGCAATCGGCAAAAAATATGCACACCAGAATTCCATCGCAACAATACCACCCCATCTGACCGTGGACGGATCCCCTGATGAGAAGATTCCAAACATTGGCATAATGAGACAGGAAATGAAAAACACGCCGTGAATCAAAAGCAGATACTTTAATGCCTTATTTCTCTTGCAGTCTGCCGGAATGGTAAAGCCTGCAAAAAATGTTGCAAGCGCCATCATTCCGTAACCAAGCAGATCATAATTGAAAAACAAGCCCATACTCTTATAATTGATTAGCTGTAAGGCGGTATCACTCAGTGCTTCCAGACGCACCGTCGTTGTCTGTGCAAAATAGACAAGCAGTATCAGCACGCAGTAGACACCGGAAAATGTCAGTGCCAGATTGCCGGCAATCCGATTTTCTTCATTACATTTTGCCAGAAATCCTGCCATCATCATCACAAAACCGAGTGACAGTAAGATACACACAAAATATCCGCCAAAATCAAATCCGATCAGCATTGTAATCGCAAAACAAAATACCGTTATTCCAATAATTAACGATCCTATCATTCCAATTTTTTTATCCATAATCGCTCCTTTTCAAATGATTCTCATCATATCATGAGCAAAATCAACTCATGTTCAAATTCGTCGTTCGTCAATCATGCGGAAACCGAATTCCCGTATCTGCCAAACAATTGCTCCACAACGCTTTCAATAAACTGCTCTCGCTGCTGCTGCTCCTGCAACCGATATCCCATATACTCGTACGATGAGAACGAAGCCAAAAATGCGGATTGAACCGTAGCTGTCAACATGGACGCAATTCTCCTTCGCTCATCAGACTCCAGCACATCTCCGATTCTTCGCATGAATGCTTCCATCGTATGTACCGTATTGCTGTCTGCACTGTAGTCTTTCATGTCTCCAAGTATGGATAGTCTCGAAAGCTCCCTGTTCGCAAACAGAAATTCAAATACACCTTTTGCAGTAGCAGTCAGTTGAAGTTTCGAAGCCGTGATGACATCACAGCCCTCCGGTGGAGAATACTTAATTACAAATGAAGACACTACCTGACTGATGATCTGCTGTGTACATTCCAGGATTAAATTGTCCTTATTTCCGAAATGGTAATTGATCAGGCCAAGACTCACATTGGCATGTGACGCAATTGCGCGGGCAGTTACCCTTCCGACATCGCCACCGGATTGCTTAATCAGCTCCATCGTGCTCTCGATAATCCTTTGCGGCGCGTTATCATCTTTCATGCTGCTTTGCACCTCCTTTTTTGAACACTGTTCAGTTTATTATATTGAACACCGTTCAATTTGTCAAGGACTGAGTAACAAAGTTAGGAAACACGCGGCAGATTCCATGCGAATCTTGCGGCAAGATTTCTGACAATGATAACGACAATGAAGCCGCCAATCATAGCAATCCGCCATGACTGCAGCATTTCAAAAAGAATTGTCATAGATATTCCGCCTGCAATGGATGCAAGCGCATAGATATGTTTTCGGAAAATATCCGGCATCTGATTCGCCATAATATCGCGAAGTGCGCCCCCTCCGACACCGGTCATAAATCCAAGGAAAATAATTAAAAAGAGATTGTCCGCATAGCCTGCCTCCACACCGATCATCACACCGTCAACCGTAAATGCTGCAAGGCCAAGCGTATCAAACCAGAATAACATCTGATCATAGAAGGATACCATTCTTTTCGGCATCTTCTGATGATTGTACATGAGAACAAATACAACATTTGCCACAACAGCGGCAATTGCGACATAGAAAGGGTTTTCAAACATTCTCGGCGGCAGACTTCCGATGAGCAGATCCCTCATCAGTCCTCCGCCGCACGCAGTTGTTATTGCCAATACATTCACTCCGAAGATATCCATCCTCTTATTAATTCCAACAAAAGCACCTGAGATGGCGAACGCAATCGTTCCAATCAGGTCAAAAAGTCCAAGCAAAGTCAAACTCACGATTTTCTTTCCTCCGATAATAGATACATGTTTACTGTTCCGTACCTTCACAGTTCCGCTTCGATGTGTCCGGAACAGATACCATCCCAATAATAGAAACCTACCATGTATACTATCATATCATGCGTTGCTCTTCGAGTATTATTTCGCTGGAAAAAATAATTTTAGCTGTTTGCGGCGAAATCTTCTTCTAATTCCGCAATCCTGCGAAAAATCTTGTGCGCAATAAGTGTGACAAGTGCAGCTAACACAAATGCAATTGAAAAGATCAGGTATGTCCGGTCTGCGAAACGCTCCAGCACATAACCGTAGATGAGTTGTCCAATCGGATGTCCGCACATCACAAGGCAGGATAAGAGCGCCATAACCTTTCCAAGCAATTCCATCGGTGTCACAATCTGCACATAGGTAACCAGAATGATACTAAGTACCGTTGAGAAAATCATCATAAATACGCAGCACACAACGATCACTGCATATACCAGATAGCCCGTTGCTGAGATTGCAAGCATCACGGCCATCGGCAGAATTGTCAGCGTACATCCAAGTAGCAGGGCTGCTCCTTTTTTTATGTTGATGCGCTTACCCAGAATACCCGATAACATTCCACCTGCCAGTCCGCCAAGCGCAAGGGCGCCCTGTGCATACCCATAAAGTGTATTAGCAACATCGGTTTCAAATCCAAGCTTGCTGTTAATGACTACCGGAAGACCAACGACAATCAGTGCCGAAAAAACTGCATTGATGACAAGAAGCAGCACGCTAACCTTTCCTGTTTCCGGACGGACTCTGATAATAAAATCCATTCCCGCTTTCATATCAGCTTTTGCGATCGCCAGAATACTTCCGCCATTCTCCTGCTTCACATGCGGTATCTTAATAAATATCTCCATAACTGCCGAAAAAATAAAACAAACAATTGCCGTATAGAGAATTGCCTGTATGCCGAATTTTGCATAGGTCATTCCGCCAATGACGGGACCGAGTATTCCTGCCAGTGATTGTACCATGGTAATCATCGCATTCCCCTGCGTAAGGTTATCCTTGGCAACAAGCATCGGAACCGATGCCTGAACCGTCGGCTGATACAATCCCTGAATTCCGTAAAGAATCATAAGAACCACAATTGTTATTGCAATCAGATTCATCTGCCGATACAAAATGCAATACACGGTAACAATGATCGCTGTTGTAAAATCAAGACCAACCATAATATTTCTCTTGTTGATTCTGTCTGCCACAATACCTCCAACCGGCGCGAGTAAGAGCATTGGCACAAACGACAGCGCCATCGTCACTCCGAATAAAAATGCCGAGCCCGTCTCATTCAATAAATACAGCGGCATCGCATAGCGCAGTATCTGATTGCCGAACAGTGAAATAATCTGCCCAATAATTACGAGCATAAAATCCTTTCCAAATACTTTCTTCGTTTCCATAGTTTCATCCTTTCTTTTTCAGACCATCGGTCTGTATTTGACAAAAAATAGTCGCTCGTGACCATTTCACGCCCGAGCGGTATTTCAAGCATCAATTTTACATAAATCAACCATATCCTGCATCTGCTTCTTAAAGTCAGGAGTCTGAAGTCTGATTCCGAGTCCCTCGAGAATCCGGTACATGATGGCAACCTTATTCTCAACCTTCTCTCCACTCTCGCAATAGATGAGCGGATTCATCCAGACATTTGAGAGTGCCATCATCGCATGAGCAGTCTCCAACGGATGCTCACACCGGATGGAGCCATCCTCAATTCCCTCCTTCAGTACGGGATAGATGAAATTCGGAACAATCTCCTTAATTGTCGACTTCAGATGAAGTGCCAGAAAATAAGGCTGCTCCAGCAGATTCGGAAGCGATATCATAAAATCCACGCGCTCCTTATCCTGGAAAGAATCCATAAATAAGCTTTCCAGCTTTTCTCGACCATTCATCTGATCCGAGTGAACAATCTTCATCAGTTCTGCGACCTTCCGCTCATTTATTCGATCATACACTCTCAGTAAAATGCTTTCCTTGGAATCAAAATGATGATAAATCGCACCCTTGCTAAGTCCGGTCGCATTGATAATGTCCTGGACGGATGTATTCTCATATCCTTTCTGAACAAACAGCTCAAAGGCCTGATCTACAATCTTTTTTTCTGTCTCTTCCGGGTATTTGTTTCTTGCCATTGGTTCCTCTTTTCTTTTTCAGACCGTCGGTCTGTAAATAGAGAATACCCGATTATCTGTTTCTTGTCAATACTTTTTCTTTTCATGAATTTGGCACGCAGATTCGTCGGGAAGCATCGGCTCGCCAAAATCATCATTCAGAAATGTGAGATAGGAAAAGACACTGTGTGCATCGGTTGTGTAACTGTTCTGTGTATAGATATGACAATCCACCTTCTTGTAGGAGCCTAAAAACATCAGCCGCTGAACAAAATCCAAATACGAAAACTTTCCGTTTTTCGGTGAAGTCAGGTAATTGGTGATCAGATATTCATCCGGTTCTTCTCCCAAAATACCATTGATCTTATCGACTGCCAAACCATCTGCACCGTTTACTGTCACTGCCTCACAACCGCTTACCATCGATACCATCGCAGCATGTGCACCTCCAAGCGAGTGTCCGGTGAGAATCACGCTGTAAGCTTCCTTTTGTACCTCATCACTCATCAAAACCTGCTCAAACAGTTCAAATGCCTTCTTCTCCTGCCTGGTAAGTCCCGGTGCCGCCGCAAGCCCCACACAGGCAATTGTATCCTGAAACGATACCGAACCGCAGTAAGTAACCCAGATGCATTTTTTTGCATCATCACAAAACGCTGCACCGTAAAAGCTACTTTTAGAATCTTTTAATGCGACAAGAAGCCGGAAATCACCAACATACTTTTTGATAAACGCAGCAGAATCAAATACCGCACTCGCCGGATCTGCTTTGGTAGCGCGAATAATGCTAAAATTCTCCTTTATGATTCCCATCTCATACTCATCAAGCAGTTCACTTACTGTTCCCGACAGATGATCATAATTCTCACATCCGTATACAAGATAGCTTAATGCAATGGTATTTCTCACCCGTTCTGTCTGTGAATAGGATGCTTTTGAAAACTCCCAATCCGTAAGCTTCGGAACGATTGCATTGACACGGGCAAGCTTCCATATACACGCACCAAGCAGAATCACTGCCACTGCCACCACAATTCTTCGCATCCTTTTTTTCTTCCGATGTATCATCTGTTTGTCAGTACCGATCACAGTTGTTCTCCTTTCGCTAGCGATACACAACAACAATATCTCCCTGCGCAATTTCTATTCTTCCATCCGCTTTTTGCGGTTACCATACCATAAGTAATGTTCCGGCTCCAATCAGAATGCATCCGAGCAGTGATTTGCCTGTGACCTCTTCATGTAAGAATACAAACGCCAGCACCAGCGTAATGACGACACTCAGCTTATCAATCGGGACAACCTTTGAGGCTTCTCCAATCTGAAGCGCACGATAATAGCACAGCCAGGATGCTCCGGTCGCAAGTCCTGAGAGAATCAAAAACAGCCAGCTTTTTCTGCTGATTTGAGAAATTCCGCTCTGTGCACGAGTAAGAAACACCATTCCCCACGCCATCGCAACCACAACAACCGTACGAATTGCTGTTGCGAGATTTGAATTCACGCCGTCAATTCCCACCTTCGCCAGTATGGATGTAAGCGCGGCAAATATCGCTGATAATAACGCAAATAGAAACCACATATTTTTTCCCCCCCGTTACTTTTGTATTTTACTTCTCCTCACACGGAATGCGAAGCATCTGTATGCACAAGATCAGCACTCCCACTCCATAACCCATCGGAGCAATGTACCAAAGATTCTCGTTTATTGTAATTGCACCGAAAAAACCTGTCAGACAAAGAAACCCACAAATTGCTGTCATTACATGCAGAATTTTCTTCTGCCGATCTGCCACACGAATTCCAATACTAATCGTAAGAAACGCAAGCCCGACAAAAAATCCCCACGCCAAATAATCAACGACCATTTCTACAGAAGGCCAACAGCCAATCCGGAAGTATTCCGGAACCGAAACTCCCTCGCGAATGAGTCTTCGGGTAACTGTGATATTTATAATATGCGCCCCGCCTGACAATGCGCAGGCACAGCCCATAAACACAAGCATGGCCGCTTTGCGAATGAATACGGCCTCGAAAATACTGCTAATCTCGATGAGGACAAAAAGCTCTGCAACTGCACCTACTATGGTCATAAACTCCCAGCCGGTTAACGCCCACTCGCTCTGTGTCAGCAGAAAAGTGCACACAGAGATAAAATACAAGGTGCATATGATGATTCCCATCACCGAAATCTTCTTTCTCATAGGCTTCTTATGATACTCCTTTCACTACCCTGTAAGTAATCCCCTCGGTTCCAAGCCCGGTGAGTTCCTTGTCCTGCCCCTTCAGATACTTATCAAAGAAAGTATAATGGCAATACGACAGATTCTCATGCATCTCATCCGCATCCAGCTTTCCGACAAGCATGGGCATCGGCGCCCAGAATTTGAGATCCGTAAATCCAAGATGCTTCAGGCGGTCAAAAACTACCTGATAGGTCGGCGCATTTGTATGAAGCAGGGTTCTTGTTTCCACATTGACATTCTCCTTGCAGCTGATCTGGCAGAACGGCTTTTCCATCATGGAATCCGGATAGTCACCAAACAATGCGCCATCGATATTGACTGCGCATGTAAATCCTTCATAATATCTGCACAGATAATATGCCACACAGCCCCCAAAGGAATGTCCTGATATGCCAACTCCGTTTGTCAGATCAAGCGAAGCTTCATATTTTTGCTTCACAGTCTCAAGCACACAGATTACATCCTTTGCCCACTCTTTTATACGCGTTTTCATAAAAGGTGTGTACTTATTCTGAAATACATCAAATTGTGCAAGTGCCTCTTCATACGACAACTGTTTTTTCAGCAGCTTATTTTGCGCCAGAACAGCACCAACCACACTTGTATACATCTTCTTATTGATGCTCTTATCGTATAAATCAAAGCTTCCGTCCTCGTAATCATTTTCGACCGCCTCATAGGCATGCCCGATGGAAGCAATCACATAGCCGTGACTTGCGAGGTCACAGCACAGATATGTATTTGCTTCTACGAATGAATTATATCCGTGGTTGAACAGAATCAGCGGAAATCTCTCATCTGCAACAATCGGAGCATTCTCATAATAATCTGCCACATTCATGGACGGATCAAAACGCTTTACATGAAAAGCCTTCTGAACAGCCTTCCTTTTATTCTCAGAAAAAATCTCTGCTTTTTCGTTTCCTTTCACAG
This sequence comes from bacterium, assembly GCA_029012425.1. GTDB lineage: Bacteria > Bacillota > Clostridia > Lachnospirales > Lachnospiraceae > W0P33-017. The sequence goes on from JAQXMB010000140.1 coordinate 16,082, forward strand.
CTTCTTTATCCGTCGGATAATACATGCGGACTGCCATTCTTCGATTTCCATTTCCACCGCCAAGGATTTCTTTCCGACTGTTATCAATAACAGAAAAACAGGTGGTTCCTACTGCATATTCTCCTGTGATATAGTTGCGCGGTTGTGTTGACATATTTCTTTTCCTCCTTCATATCCATCCATTGACTAATTGGATGCTTTGATTGACCGCATCAGAATGATTCCTTTTACAAGTAGCAGCAGGAAGGCTACTGTGATTGCATAAGGTTCTCCCGCCATCGCTAAAAATAACACGGTCAGCACACTGATTCCGATCGAGATACCGGTCACTGCTTTTTGGCCCCGGGTAATTCTTAAGAGTGAAAGCACAACCTTCACTGCCCCAATCGCAATCAGTATCAAAAACAGGGTCCAGTAAACGATTCGATTCAGAACCGTTGTCTCTACATAGGAAAACAGATTGACCGAATAGATGTATCCGTCCACCGGATTGGGATAGAGCGGAAGAAAAATCAATGTCAGGGAAAAAAGATCCATAATACCAAACAACAGATCACACATTCCCCTGATATTGGATCGGTTTTCTTTTTCCGCAATCGAAATCAATTTTTCTCCCGATAATAAATCATCAATGGATACGGAAAAGTAATTCGAGATCTCCTTTAAGGAGTCAATGCTCGGATATCCTCTTCCGGATTCCCATTTTGAAATGGCCGTTCGCGATACAAATAACGCCTCTGCCAGTTCTTCCTGCGTCATTCCCCTGCTCTTTCGCAGCTCCTGTAGTTTTTCATGAAATTCCAAAACAGAACCTCCAAATAATTACACTTCCTTGTTACATAACCAGACAACCGATTGGTAAATGGCGAATAACCCAGCACTTAATATAACAGAACCAACGATATCTGTAAACCAGTGAACACCGGAAATTGTGCGTCCGATTACCATATATGCAGAAAAAATGACGGCAACCACACAGATTCCGTTGCGAATTGCTGTATGCTTCACTCTGCGGTGCACCTGCTCCATGAGCGACAGCATCACGCTTAGCACTAAAAGTGTTGTCGATGACGGATAGGAAGCTTCCATAAAACCATTGATCCGTATCGGGCGATAGTTGATGGGAATCATCTCAAAAAACACATAAGCGAATATTACAACCACATAGTAGACTCCTAAAATAATAATGTCAGCGTCCACCTTGAAAAGACTTTTTCTTTTTACAAATTGCACCAATCCGATTCCGCCAAATATCAAACAGACCAATAACGGCACAAGTCCAAGCCAGTCTGTGATCGTATAGATGGTCATATGCACACCGGTCCATGCGTGAAACCAACAATTGAAGGTTGCAAATCCGATATCCGTTCCGTTTTGTCCGATCGGCTGCACATCCACGGTCTGTATCAATATCGTCCAGACAATAAATGTAGCAAGCAGCGCAAGCCCAATCATAAGTAATTTCTTTCCTTTTGTTTTTGTGTTTTCCATTTTTTCATGTCCTTTCTCGTTTTGTTTGCCACCCGGCAATTTCAAACTAACAAACGGCGAAAAAAATAGAAAGAATCGCGCCGTCACATGCGCGACACGATTCGTAACATCCGCAGAAATACAGTATTTTCAGGCAATTCGTTTTTTATGCAAGATCAAAATCTGTCCGAATCGTTAATACGCTTTCGCAATCCTGCAATACTTTGATCAAGCGTTCGTCCAGATTCCAGTCATTATTCCGGTAATCAATCTCTTCTAACTCGGGTCTAACCGGAAAAGCTAAAATCTCTTCCTCAAGAGAAAACTCGGCATGTACGGTTTCCTTGTTTCCTCGCGCATCCAGACGAATCCACTTGTCAAGCGCTTCGATATAAACCGTATTGAGCGCATGGATGATATATCCGTCACTGGCATCCTCATCGGCTCTTGTCAGCTTCTGATAACTGATGCCGGCAGGGATACCATTTGCACGGAGAAGTGCAGCAAGAAGGCATGACTTTGTCCAGCAGATTCCGGTTCCGTTTTCGAGTACCTCACTCGCTTTCCTTGATACCGTCATCTCTCCTGCATCCCAGGAATGTGTAATCTCATCTCTGACAAATTCAAAGGCGCACCTGATATAATCGATGGGATCCGCTGATTGCTGTTTCAGCTTTTCGACCCTTTCCATAACAAGCGGATGGTTAAAATCAATGCAATTTGTTTCACTTAAATACTGTTTCATATGCCGTTCCTTTCTATCGCGCAATTTTACAAATTCAAGAATGACTCCGTGTTTTTTGCTACGAAATGTGCACTGAGACCAAGGTTTCTCCTCACCACTGATATTGATGCGGAAGTTCTATCCGGCTGAGACGAAATTATTTTCACTCCCCCACAAATCGGCGCGGCTGTCTTAGCTTTCCGGGATAAAATGCGCGTTAAAAAAATACTCTACATGCTTTTGATATTGCCCCTTCAGCACGCCATAATCATGCGCTACGAAATGATACAAATAAAAGGGTGCATATAATTCCATCGCAAAAACAAACGGATCCCCTTCAATCATCAGACCCTTTTCCTGCAGATGTTCAAATATTTTTATCTGATTGTTTATCGGAATATCGACAAAAAATTCCTTATACAGCTCTGCCATCTTCGGATTTCGGAATTTTTCGATCAAAAGCATTTGTCTGAAATTAACAATCCACTCGTTTTGTGTCTGGTACTCAAACATCTTCAGACAATTCTCCTTTACCGCCTCAATTCCCCGAATATCCTCTATGATTGATGCACACTGCTCAAAATAGCGATGCTTTAATTCCTCTACAAGCGCATCAAATATGGCCTGCTTGCTGGCGAAGTGCTTATACAGCGCACTGTTGCCGATTCCAACCTTATCTGCAATCGTTCGAATGGAAACTGCCTCAAATCCATGTACGGCAAACAGTTTCAGCGATTCTTCCATAATGATTTCTTTTGTATTACCCTTTAATCTTGGCATTGTACTCTCCTATCAGCTCATGCGGATTTTTATTTGCTGCGCACACAAACGAGCAGCTTGCGCAACCGATACACCGGTTCACACCCAATTCGGCAAGCTCCGCCGTTTTCTGTTTTTCCATCTTTGATATGATTTTTTTGACATCCAGCCCCATCGGGCAGACCTTCTTGCATTTTCCACAGCCTTTACAGCGATTCGTGGTGCATGTGTCTGCTACAACAGAAGTTACAGTAGCAAAGCAGACGGTCGGATCAAACCGCATATCGTCTGTGACATCGGATGCATTCATCACACCAAATCCACACTTATAATACTTTCTTTCACCGAATAAGTGAACCAGTTTTTCTTTGATTGATTCATGATATTCTACATATACGGCAAATGCACTGCCTGTGTCAAGGTCAGAAAGTGTAACAAAGCGACCATTAGCAGACTGCCCGGATAAAATCTTTACAATCTGAAGCAAGGACTGTACATTCATCACAAGGATTCCCTGTTCTATAGGAAGTGCCTGATGATTTATTGTAATTCCAAGCACCTGATGAATCAATATCCGCTCTTCTCCCATTGGATAAAGCGGCGGCACCTTGCAAAGGTTGATTCCTTTTGGCAGAGTCGCAGGACTCTTAGGAAAGTTCTTGGCAGCAATCGTAACAGACTGTGCGCCAAAAACCTTCCTTAATCCTTCTGCTCCCACGAGAATCTCTTCCAACCGATTTTCAATCAGCCACTGGTCGTGAATCAGACCCGGCTCGCATTCTGCGCCGTTTATAAGGATTGTTTTCGATTGCATATTGGAACGCACAAAGCTTTCAAGCTTTTTGTAAATCGGGAATCCGTTTCCACTCATTCCGGTCAAATTGGCCTCTTTACATTTCTCAATGAGAAGCTCCTTCGTAATCTCCGCCTCAATCTGCGGAAGCTCTCTTTGGACCAAAGCAGCGGATTCACAGCCTGACACTTTTCCAAACTTATTCTTAATGACTCCTTTCGGAGCCTTTCCATACATCTTCAGGGAGGCTTTTCGAAGCTTCTTCAGCTGCTTGTTTTTACGAATCATTTTGTCATTGATGATCATTCCACATTTGTTCTCGTTCATTTCTACTGTTCTCCTTTTTTCTTGTTCTTTCGGCGTTTGCGAAACTTTTGATATAAGCTTCCTTGCCTTGATTGTGACAGTATCCCATCAGGCTGCAAAAGCTTTACCAAGATTTTATTCGTTACAGAAAATCAATATATTTGTTTCGCAAACTCCTATTTCTTTCTCTATATCCAGCGATCATCTGCTCACTTTTGATTATAGTGAGCACCCGCTCACTTGTCAATCTATTATTTTTACCTTATTATATTTATTTCAGTTTTTCTCTGCCCACCACAACTCGATTTTGGCTTGTTGGGCATAAAAAAGAGTCCCGGCATAGTATGTTACTATTCCGCGACTCTCTTATCAAATATCTGTCATCCATCGTATCAGCTGAGAAGCTGATTCCTTTTGCAGATAATCTATAACTTCTTTTCCATACACAGTGATTCCGGCATGTTGACATATGGCCCGTAATTGGGTATGACCTCAAATCCCAGCTTCTCATACACATGATACGCTTCGATTCAAACTATGAAGTAAGAATTGTATTTGCCCGCACATTTTTGACAAAGCCGACATAGGTTGCCAAAAAATAGATTACATACACACCAAAGAACAACAAGAGTGATAAGCCAAAATAATAGAAGCCGTTTCCTTCTGCTCCGGTAAATTTTACAAATGCATTTCCTGCCAGTATCGAGATTCCGGAGCTAATAATTACTGCAAATAATGCAGGAATCATATAGTAGAGCAGCAGCTGTTTTCCGACAACGCTTTCAATCTGTCGCTCACTCATACCAAGCTTGCGAAGCACATCATAGCGGAAGCGGTACTTTCCGGAATCGCTTAACTGCTGTACCGCCAAAATCGTAAGCGCGATACATAAGAATACTAATCCGATGTACACGAGCGGGAAAATGATGGATGCCACGGCAAACATTGTCTCCTTGCGATCTGCTTTCTGAAGCAAAATATCTCCGGCAAGTGAAATAATCTGATCGGATCCGGTCGCCTTCATGGATATTCCGGCAAATACCAACAGCTGCTTACGGTTTTCAAACTCCTCGATTTCTTCTGCGGATGCACCGCTTTCCATCAGAAGCTGCAGTTTCTCCATGTATTCATCTTCCGTCATCTGACCGGTGGCTTCGCTTCGATACTGATCCAGTTTTTCTTTTAATTGTTCTGACGGCTCTGCGACAAGCTTTGCTGCATATAGGCGGTAGTAAGGTGTCAGCTCCTCCTTCACTTCATCAGGAACAACAATTACAAAATCTGCTCCGTTATGTCCGTTTTGCGAAAAATCCTCCGTATATACCTTTGAAAGTGTCAGCTTGTGAGCTCCAAGCGCTATCACATTTGAGCGTATCTCATCATCCAAATAGGTCTCCACACGCGGCTTTACCTGAAGCGCATACTCATCTTCACCAAGCGTAATCGGTGTAAGACCTAACAGGTTACGAAGTTCATTGTAGTCGCTTTCGAGCATATAAGTATCGTAATCATAATAGGCCCAGTTATTCTGTTCAAATCCGGCTAAATCCAACTGACCGTTTGCATCTGTATATTCTCCGCCAAATGCATCATTGTGCAGCGCCAGATAATGAATCATGGTCTGATCTTCGGTGCGATAAATCCGGTACAGCAGTTCCTCTGCAATTGAAGTATCCGAAGCTACGATTTTTCGCTCCTCTTCAAAAGTGTAATCGATATCCTCATGATACATAATCACATCAAAGGGCAGTACATTGGCTACCGCTTTTTCCTGATATTTAGCAAACATCATTGCAATGGAACCGCCCATAAGCGCCACGCAAAGCAACAGCGAGATCGTTCCCATTGTAAAACGCATCGTGTGGAGCTTTGAAGAAAGCTGACGCCAGATGAAGAGGTTCTGTTTCTTATAGGTTCCTTTCCCTTTTCTGTCAAGGCAGCAAAACAGCAGTGATGCCAGACCGCAGTAAAAACAATAAATACCCGCAACAGCAAGTGCCAGACATCCCAAAATGGTTCCAAATGAAAAAGGCAGCTTACGAACACCGACATACGCTCCTGCCAAGAGAAGAATTCCAATTGGAAATAAGATCTGTAAAAGCTTATCTCTGCCGGTTTTTATCTGTTCATTTTCCTTTTCCATTCTCATGAAATCAGAAATCGTCATCTGCGAAAACATCTTTTTACTCTTTCGAAGCGTTTTCAGATAGCAGGCAAAAAAACAGACAAAGGAAACCATCAGACCAACAAATGAAAACTCAACATGGAGCTGGTACTCCTTGCTGAAAAGCTGATAAAACAGAACCAACAGTCCCTGCTCTAAAAAGAAACCGACAATCACTCCGATCAGGAAGGCAAACACTCCCATAATCAGATTTTCTGTCAGATAAAGCGTTGCAACTTTTTTCTGGTCCATACCAAGAATCAGATAAGTACCGAATTCCTTACTCCGCCGTTCTAACATAAACCGAACCATGTAATGAATCAGCCATGAGACGATGATAATAATAAAAACCGTTGCCAGTCCGATCATTACAGCCATAATCGATGCGTTCTCGCACATCTGCCCAATATCCTTTGAGCAGATCATTGCATCAAAGGCAAACATCAGTGCCGCAATCCCTGACATCGTAATCAGATAAATCAGATAATCCTTGATTGAGCGTCTGGCATTTCGAAGGCTCAATTTAGTCAGCATAGCCACTGTCACCTCCTGTCAGCGCAAGTACATCAAGAATCTGATTTAAAAATTCCCTGCGGCTTTTTTCTCCTTTTACCAGCTCATGAAAGATTTGTCCATCCTTCAAGAACAGAATCCGCTTGCAGTAGCTGGCTGAGAACGCGTCATGTGTAACCATGAGAATCGTTGCATGCAATTCCTGATTCATCAATGTGAAGGTGTCAAGAAGCATCTTGGATGACTTGGAGTCAAGTGCTCCGGTCGGCTCATCCGCCAGGATGAGCTTGGGCCGGTTTACGAGTGCTCTCGCACATGCGCAGCGCTGCTTCTGACCCCCGGATACCTGATACGGAAATTTATTCGCAATCTCAGCAATTCCAAGCTTTTGCATCATACTGTTTACAACCGGGTCGATTTCCTGCTTACTCTTATTCTGAATCGTCATTGCCAACCGGATGTTTTCTTCCATCGTGAGTGCATCAAGCAGGTTAAAATCCTGAAAAACAAATCCAAGATTGTTTTTTCTGAATTGTGCCACCTGCTCGGATTTTAGCTCAGTAATATCCACACCGTCATAATAGATATGCCCGGCTGTCACATGATCAATTGTCGATAACAGATTCAGTAATGTCGATTTTCCGGAACCGGATGCTCCCATGATTCCTACAAACTCACCCTTATCAATTGAAAAGCTCACACGGTTGACTGCTTTTGTAATGTTATTTCCTTCACCGTAATATTTCTCTACATCACATACTTTTATCAATTCACTCATCTTTTTCTCCCTTCCAATGTCCGGATGTCTGAATTATCTTGAGTATATCACGGCGTGTTTTCATGTCCTATAAAGATTGCTTACGGAAAGCTTACATTTTTGTAAGGTTCAACTCCGGTGCAAAAGGAGCTGTCCGGAAACACCAGAATCATTCTTGTATACCGGTTCAACTGTGATTCACATGAAATCCCGATTCCAAGCTTATCACACAGCTGTTTGCACAGATACAGTCCCATTCCGGTGGAATGCTGTCTGATGCGTCCGTTCGTCCCGGTATAACCTTTTTCAAAAATCTTAGTGATTTCCTCCTGCGCAATTCCGATTCCATGATCTTCAACAAACAAAACAACCTTTTGTGCTCTTCTTTCACACCAAAATCGAATATAGAGCGGTTCTTCAGACCGATATTTGATGGAATTAATTAGAAACTGCGTCAGAATAAATCCCACCCACTTTTCATCGGTCGATATGATAGTCTCCTCCATGTCCACGGCGATCTGCGCCTGTTGTTCGCGTAAATACACACGGTTCATCTGAATGGCATCCGATACAATTTTTTGAAGATCATACGGATGTATCAGATAATCCCGATTGGCGTGCTCCATTCTTGCATAATACAAAACCATATCCACCTGATTTTCAATCCGCTTCAAGGCAACTTTCATCGGAATCGAAGCATTGTCCATTTGTTCGCACTGAAGCATCATGGAAGTGATGGGCGTCTTAATCTCATGTACCCAGCTCTCCAGATAATCTCTGTAATCGCTCTGTTCATCCTCCAGCTTCCTGACAGCTTCAATGACAGATTTATTCGAACGACGAAGCAATTCATGGTAAATCCGGTCCTCAATATGCGGCCCGACCGGTGACACCTCGGAAAGCAGATAGGGTCTGTCTAGTTTATCAATAATATCTTCTACTTTGTCGAAATATTTCTTTTTCCGATAAAAATCAACGCCCATTGCGCTTATCAGGACGATCAGCCATGCGATATCAATGAGAATCACCGCCGATTTTTGATTTTGAAGCATGAGAAGAAACAATGATAAGGCATAGATTCCTGCAATATTTAGCAAAATCGCGCCGATACGGTCCTTCAAATAATCGATTAGCCTCATCCATTCCTCCTAGATTCGATAGCCCAAGCCTCTTTTGGATTCAATAAAATCCTCCACTCCTATTTCCTGCAGCTTGTTTCTGATTCTTGTAACATTCACACTGAGTGTATTGTCATCCATATAAATCTCCTGATCCCAGAGCGTGTCCATCAGCTGCGAACGAGACACATACGCTCCCCGATGTTCAAACAGCGCACCTAAGATTTTCAGTTCATTTCTCGTAAGATCTACTTTTTTGTTTTCATACATAAGCTGTGCCGCCAGTGGTAAAAGAGTTACTCCTCTATACGATAAGCCGGTCTCTGTTTCTTCTTTTTTCATCGTACGCTTCAGTACAGCTGCAATCCGCGCAAACAAAATCGGAACCTGATAGGGCTTTGCCACATAGTCATCACCGCCCCGCATGATACAGTTGAGCTCATCCATCGAGGTATTATTACTTGTGACAAAAATGATTGGAACCTGAGATTTTTTGCGAATCTGATCACATATCATCAAACCGTTGGTTCCCGGAAGATTCACATCCATCAAAATCAGGTCCGGATCTTTCTGTAAAATCTCTTCCGCTGCATTTGAAAATTCTGTCAGATAGGAAGCCTCATATCCTGCCTGCGTAAGCAGACTCGCCAATTCCTCCCGAATCATCTGCTCGTCTTCTACAATAACTATCTGTGCCATATGTATTCCTCACTTTTTCGGTGTGTTGACAAAAAAGTAACCATTCTTTTTTCCTCTTGTCAAGCATTTACACAGCTCCTCTTGTTTTTTCCGCTACTGCACCCTTCATCTTACACCATATTCCGGTTATTGGCTATGGTTTATGACTTGTATGCTCACTGAGACGAACAATCTTGTACGAAAAAAAAAGCTGACAACTTCTGCGTATTTGCAGAAGTCATCAGCTTTTTTCGTAACTACCCGTTGAATACAAGCTTAAATTGTATATCACGCAGCCATTATTTGGCGTTTGCAACAGCCTTTGTGATTACCGTGTTAAAAT
>JAQXMB010000141.1 GCA_029012425.1 bacterium
CATTCGTACACATATAGCGCAGGCACGCTCTCGCTACTTGTCGCTGGCAGTGGTACATAAGCGTCCAAAATACGGACGCTAAGTACCAGCCGCTCCAAAGTACCTGCTGGATATATGTGTATCGCACTCCCTGTCCACGCTGTGAACAAAAGCGTGTCATAAATCGCCGGCAAGATTCGTGGCAGTTCCTGTCAGCAGCGACATTTGTCTGGCGAAGTGCGAGCGAATCGTAAGTGTTTCGCCCGTCATAGTTGAAAGCCGAAGACTATGTGTGCGAAGGACACATCGAGTCGAGGCTGAAGGGACAGCGAGACACCGACAGGCAACCGGAGCAGTCTGATGGTGACACTGCCACAATCGAAGTCGGCAAGTTTGTATGGTAGCAAGCCGCAAACACAGAAATAAAAAGGAGACCAACATGAACTATTTGAATAAACTGGAAAGAAAATTCGGACGCTTCGCGATCCCGGACTTAAGCAAATGGCTGATTATCGGATATGGAATCGGATATCTGCTATATTACATGCCGGGGCTTAGATGGCTGTTAAATCTGCTGACGCTGGATCCTGCAAAGGTGATGCATGGTCAGGTTTGGAGACTTGTCACATGGGTGATTACACCACCTTCCTTCTCAAACATCTTTTTCTATGCGATCATGATGCTTTTGTATTATCAGCTTGGTAATGCATTAGAGCGTACATGGGGAACTTTTCGGTTTAATGTGTATATCATCGGCGGAGTACTTTTTACAACCGTCGGTGTGATGATATCATATTTCATATTGCGCGCATTGGGCAATCCGCAGGCAGCGTACATGGGGCTGTATGTCAGCACCTATTATATTAATCTGTCCATTTTCCTTGCGTTTGCGGCATGTTATCCCGAGATGCAGCTGATGCTGTATTTTATCATTCCGGTGAAGATTAAGTGGCTCGCAGTGTTATATGCGGCAACCGTAGCGATCAGTTTCTTTACAAATACCTGGACGGTTCGCGTGGTTATTCTGATGTCGCTGATGAATTTCCTGATCTTTTTCTTCTCGACAAGAGATTACAGGAGGGTTTCGCCTTCAGAAATCAAACGAAAACGCGATTTTCGTGCACAGACAAGACCGGTTCATATGCGCCGCGAGGATGGTAGAATTTACAAACATAAGTGTGCGGTATGCGGTCGGACAGACCTTGATGATCCGGGCTTAGAGTTTCGTTTCTGCTCAAAATGTGATGGCAATTATGAATATTGTCAGGAACACTTATTTACCCATGAACATGTGCATTACGAAAACGATTAAGTGAATGTTTTCGCATTTTTTGCTAAAATCTTACATGATTTTGATTGACAAGTTGTTCAAAATGTCATATGCTTAATTCGTATTTTTAATACAACTTTTTCAAATTATCATGTGGGAGGAAACAAGACAATGAAAAAGAAAGTTTTAGCAGCTATGTTAAGCATGGCAATGGCAGCAACCTTATTAGTAGGTTGTGGCGCAAAGGAAGAAGCACCTGCAGCATCTGATGCACCCGCAGCAGAGACACCTGCAGCAGAAGAGGAGGCACCCGCAGCAGAGGAAGCTCCTGCAGCAGAGGCTAACGGCAAGAAGGTCGGTGTAGCAATGCCTACCCAGTCTTCAGAGAGATGGATCAACGACGGAGCTAACATGAAGAGCAAATTAGAGGCTCTTGGTTACGAAGTAGACCTTCAGTACGCTGAGGATGATGTTCAGGCTCAGGTTTCTCAGATTGAGAACATGATCGCTGCCGGCGTTAACTGCTTAGTTATCGCTTCAATCGATTCCAGTGCACTTGTAAATGTTGAGAAGCAGGCTAAGGATGCAGGAATTCCTGTAATCGCTTATGACCGTTTGTTAATGGATACTGACGCAGTTTCTTACTACGCAACCTTCGATAACAAGGGTGTTGGTACTGCAATCGGTAAGTACATTGTAGACAATGCCGGACTTGATCCTGCAAACCCTCAGACCATCGAGTTATTCATGGGTTCACCCGATGATAACAACGCTCATATGCTTTATGCAGGTTTGATGGAAGAGATTCAGCCTTACCTTGACAATGGCGCTCTTGTATGTAAGTCTGGACAGTTAGATTTCGAGTCTAACAACACCTTGAGATGGGATCAGCAGACCGCTATGAAGAGATGTGAGGACCTCCTTACCCGTTACTATGCTGATGAGGAGCTTGATATCTGTGCAACCGCTTATGATGGATTAGCTTACGGATGTATGGCAGCTCTTGAGGGAGCAGGATACACAACCGATAACTGGCCGTTAATTACCGGACAGGATGCAGAGCTTATGGCTACAAAGCACATCATCTCCGGAAAGCAGACAATGTCTATCTACAAAGATACTCGTCTCTTAGCAGACAAGTGTGTAACCATGGTTCAGGCAGTGCTTGAAGGTGCAGAGCCTGAGATTAACGATACCGAGCAGTACAACAACAATGTAATTGTTGTTCCTTCATACCTTTGCACACCTGTAGCAGTAGATAAGAACAACTACAAAGAAGTTATTGTAGATGGTGGATACTATACAGAGGAGCAGTTGGCTGAGTAATTGAAACATTATAGAAGAGGTGGCGGCTGCATGCTGCCACCTTTTTTACATAATCTGTGAGAAGGAGCGAAATGTATGTCGGATTATATCTTGGAAATGAATCACATCACAAAAGAGTTTTCCGGTGTAAAAGCACTGGATGATGTAAACCTGAAAGTGAAAAAAGGTGAGATTCATGCTCTTTGTGGTGAGAACGGAGCCGGTAAGTCAACGCTTATGAATGTTCTTTCCGGTGTATATCCTTATGGCACTTACTCCGGTGAGGTTCGATACAAAGGAGAAGAAAATAAATTTCATAATCTAAAAGATTCCGAAGCAAAGGGAATTGTAATTATTCATCAGGAGTTGGCGCTCAGCCCCTTGCTTTCAGTAGCTGAGAATGTTTTCCTTGGAAATGAGCAGCTGAAGATGAAGGGTGTTATTGACTGGACGAAAACCAGAAAGCACGCACAGGAGATGCTTGCGAAGGTTGGTCTGGAAGATGAGGATGTCAATGTTCCTGTCAGCTCGCTTGGTGTTGGTAAGCAGCAGCTGATTGAAATTGCGAAAGCGATGGCAAAAAAGGTTGAGCTTTTGATTTTGGATGAGCCTACAGCATCATTGAATGATGAGGAGAGTAAAAAGCTTCTCGATATTATGCTGGAGCTGAAAAATCATGGAATAACCTGCATTATTATCTCTCATAAGTTGAATGAGATTGAGTATGTATCAGATGCAGTAACGATCATCCGAGACGGTAAGACGATCGAGACATTGTATAAGGGTGTTGATGAGTACAATGAGGATCGTATTATCAAGGGAATGGTTGGTCGAGAACTGACAAACCGTTATCCGATTCGAGAGGGCGTTACAATCGGCGATACGATTTTCGAAGTCAAAAATTGGAATGTATATCATCCGGACGATGCAAATCGCCAGATGCTTAAAAATATTAATTTGAAGGTAAGAGCCGGCGAGGTTGTTGGATTGGCCGGTTTGATGGGTGCAGGCCGTACGGAGCTTGCGATGAGTCTTTTTGGACACAGCTACGGTCAGAAGATTTCCGGTCAGACATTCATCCATGGCAAAGAAGTTCATATGAAGACGGTCAAGGATGCAATTGATAATAAGCTGGCTTATGTTTCTGAGGACCGTAAGGGTAACGGACTTGTTCTGATTGGCGATATCAAGGAGAATATGGTTCTGGCTGCTCGTCCGAAGTATTTTTCAAATCATGGTGTCATAAAAGGAAATGATGAGATTCTTGCAGCTGTCGAGTACAAGGAGAAGATTAATGTTAAATCGAATTCTATTGAGCAGGTTGTAGGATCACTTTCCGGTGGTAATCAGCAGAAGGTCGTTTTAGCGAAATGGATGCTGACCCAACCCGATGTTTTGATTCTTGACGAGCCTACACGAGGTATCGATGTAGGTGCAAAATACGAAATTTATTGCATTATTAATGATCTTGCAAAGGCAGGTAAGGCTGTCATTGTTATTTCTTCTGAGATGCCGGAAATTATTGGTACATGTGACAGAGCATATGTCATCAATGATGGTGAAATCGCAGGAGAATTGAACAAAGAAGAAATTACACAGGAAAAGATTATGCAATCAATTATGGCTCATAATAGAAAGGAAGCTTAATCATGGAAAAGAAGAAAACAGTTAATCTTGACATGAAGCAGTATGGAATGTTCCTTGCTCTTGTCGCAATTTATCTTATTTTTGCTGTACTGACAAAAGGTGCAAACCTTTCATCTACCAATGTAAACAACCTTGTAATGCAGAATGGATATGTTGTTATTCTTGCAGTTGGTATGTTACTTTGTGTACTGACCGGAAACATCGATCTTGGTGTTGGTTCTGTTGTTGCTGTAACCGGTTCTGTAGCCGGAATTATGATCGTTGATTACAAGACGAATATCTGGGTGGCAATCCTTGTTGCATTAGTAATCGGTTTGCTGACCGGTATCTTTGCCGGAGTATTCATTGCATACCTCGGAATTCCGCCTTTTGTCGTAACACTGGCAACGATGTTGATGGGTCGTGGTCTTACATATACCTTGTTAAAGGCACAGACAAAAGGACCTTTGCCGGACAATTATGTATTCTTAGGCGCAGGTTTCCTTCCTACCGTTCAGATTGATTTTGCCGGTGGAAAATTGGATTTGATTTCTGTTGCGGTAGCAGTCATTGCATCCCTTGCATTGATCTTTGCAGAGATTCATTCCATCAAAACAAAGAAGAAATATAATTTTGCAACCAATCCTGTTTGGCAGATTGTTGTAAAAGATGTGATTATGTTATTTATCATCTGGTTCTTCTTCCTGAAGCTTGCAACCCATAACGGACTTCCCTTCGTATTACTGCTTATGGCTGTATTAGTCGGAATCTATGCATTTGTTACGGAGAAGACTGTTGCAGGTCGTCAGATTTATGCATTAGGCGGTAACAGAAAGGCCGCTCAGCTTTCCGGTATTGATACACGCAAGGTATTCTTCTGGGTATACACAAATATGGGTGTTCTCAGTGCAATTGCCGGTGTTGTTCTTTCCGCTCGTAATGCATCTGCAACACCGAAGGCTGGTGACGGATTTGAGATGGATGCGATCGCATCATGTTATATTGGTGGTGCTGCCGTAGCCGGTGGTGCAGGAACAATTGTCGGAGCTGTTGTCGGTGCGTTCATTATGGGTATCTTAAATAATGGTATGTCATTGTATGGATGGTCAACCGATATCCAGAAGATCGTAAAAGGAGCGGTTCTTCTTGGAGCGGTTACAGTGGATGTATTGTCTAAGAGAAAGAAAGGCTAATGACAATTTTATGAATTGATTTATGCGGGGCTGCATATGAGGCGGCCCCGTTTTTCTTTTTCTAACCGTGCGATACTTGACTAGAAACCTATTTTTTTGTACTATAGATAAAGTGTATGTTGCTAAAATAGGGAGGAACAAACATGGAAAATGAAATCGTTTCCAAGAATTTTATTGAACGAATTATCGATGAAGATATTGCCGAGGGAAAGTGTGAGACAGTATGTACCAGATTTCCGCCCGAGCCCAACGGATATCTTCATATTGGACATGCAAAGTCAATATTATTAAACTATGGATTGGCAAAAAAATATGGTGGAAAATTCAATATGCGCTTTGATGATACGAACCCTACCAAAGAGCGCATTGAATTTGTTGAGTCAATTAAGGAAGATATCCAGTGGCTGGGTGCTGACTGGGAGGAGCGCCTGTACTTTGCGTCAAATTATTTTCCGCAGATGTATGAGGCGGCAGTGAAGCTGATCAAAAAGGGCAAGGCTTATGTGTCAGACCTTTCAGCAGAGCAGATTCGTGAGTATCGCGGAACTTTGGAGGAACCCGGAAAGAAGGATCCGAGTGCAGACCGTAGTATGGAAGAGAATCTCGCGTTGTTTGAAGCGATGAAGAATGGCGAATTCGAAGATGGAACCAAGGTTCTCCGTGCAAAAATCGATATGGCATCTCCGAATATGAATATGAGAGATCCGGTTATTTATCGTGTTGCCCATATGACACACCACAATACGGGCGATACATGGTGTATTTATCCGATGTACGATTTTGCACATCCCATTGAGGATGCAATTGAGGGTGTTACACATTCGATCTGTACCTTGGAGTTTGAGGATCACAGACCGCTGTATGATTGGGTGGTTCGTGAGCTTGAGTATGAGAAACCGCCGAAACAGATTGAGTTTGCAAAGCTTTATCTGAAAAATGTTGTAACAGGCAAACGATATATTAAAAAACTTGTTGAGGAAGGAATTGTAGACGGATGGGATGACCCTCGTCTGGTATCTATTTCCGGACTTCGCAGACGCGGTTTTACACCGGAATCAATCCAGATGTTTGTGGATATGTGCGGCGTATCCAAGGCGAATAGTATTGCTGATTATGCAGCATTAGAATACTGTATTCGTGAGGATTTAAAGGTTAAGAGGCCTCGTATGATGGCAATTCTTGATCCTGTCAAGCTGGTTATTGATAACTATCCGGATGGTGAAGTAGAAAAACTGACCGTTCCAAATAATCAGGAAAATGAAGCTCTCGGAACAAGAGAAGTTCCGTTTGCCAAAGAATTATATATTGAGCGTGAAGACTTTATGGAGGAGCCGCCGAAGAAATACTTCCGTCTGTTCCCCGGTAACGAAGTTCGCCTGATGAATGCATATTTTGTAAAATGTGTGGATTATAAGAAGGATGAAAACGGTCGTGTGACAGAGATTCACTGTACCTATGACCCGGCATCCAAGGGTGGAAACAGCCCGGACGGACGAAAGGTAAAGGGTACGATTCACTGGGTTGCAGCTCCGACTGCAAAGAAAGTGACGGTTCGTTTGTATGAGAATATTGTCGACGAAGATTTGGGCGTATACAATGAGGATGGAAGCCTGAATCTGAATCCGAATTCTCTGCAGGTGCTGGATGAGTGTTATGTGGAGCCGGCGCTTGCCGATGCAAAAGCATACGAGAGCTTCCAGTTTGTGAGAAACGGATTCTATTGCGTGGATTATAAAGACTCAAAAGAAGGACAGCCGGTATTTAATCGTATTGTATCCTTGAAGAGTTCTTTCAAATTACCGACACAGGCATAGTATAATAGTTGCAGTATATTTTATTTTAATCGGGGGGATATAATTATGGCAGAGATGAATACGGCTTCCTATACAGAGGATCAGTTTATTTTTGATAAAAATATGACTTGTGTGGTATGTGATAAACCGTTTAAGACGAAGGTTCTGAAAACAAGCAAGGCAAGACGCGTAAGCTCTGACCGCGATTTGCGTCCGCATCATGCATACATTGATACTTTGAAGTATGGTATCTGTTCTTGTCCGCATTGTGGATACAGTGCACTTCACAGTGCATTTCCTCATCTTTCAAGCAGACAGATTGAGGAGATTAAGCAGCATGTATGTGCACATTATCTTCCGGAGGATTTGTCCGATCTTAAGGTATATTCTTATGATGATGCCATTTATTTCCATGAATTGGCAGTAAAGAGTGCTGAGGCAAAGTATGCCAAAGATGGAGAAAAGGCGTATTTATACCTTCTTTTGTCGTGGTTGTATCGAGGAAAAAGAGAAACATACGATACGATAGAGGGAGATGAAGAGATTGAATCGATCCGAAACGAGAGCCTAAAGGAAGAAGAAAGATATTATGAAATGGCATATGAGGGCTTTTCAAGAGCAATTATGAATGAATCATTCCCGATTGCCGGATTGAATCAGCCGACACTGGAGTATTTGCTTGGCTATATGGCGTTCCATTATGGAAAACTGGAAGTTGCAGCCAAATATGTCGGTTCCGTGCTTACGATGTCTTCTGCGTCAAGAAATGTGAAAGATATGGCATTGGAATTGAAGGATGAAATTCTGGCATATATCCGTGCAAAAAAGAAAAAACAGACCAGTTAAAAGAGGAAAAAACATTGCAGGAACTGATGATTGCACTGCAATCAAATGATAAGATACCTTTTTATGAACAAATATATCAGGCAATCAGACGAGATATTGAGGACGGCAAGATTTCATGTGGAGAAAAGCTGCCGTCCACTCGTTTATTGGCTTCCAATCTGGCTGTCAGCCGCTTTACTGTTGAGCTTGCCTATGAGCAGCTCGTATCGGAGGGGTATATCCGCTCGCGTGCAGGAAGCGGCTTTTTTGCATGTGATCTCGTATATCATTTGGCACCCGATCATAATGAGAATACATCAAAAAAGAATGCTATGCATATGAGAGAAGAATCTTTAGCTTATCGGATCGATTTTTCGCCTTATGCGATTGATGAACAGCACTTTCCGTATAATGTATGGAGAAGAAGAAGCAAAGAGGTGTTGGATGATGAAGAGAACCTGCTTCGAACAACCGGCACGAAAGGGGATTTGTCTCTTCGCAGGCAGATAGCGACCTATTTGTATCGTGCTCGTGGCGTCAAATGCGAACCGGAACAGATTATTGTCGGTGCCGGAAATGATACACTGCTGTCTTTGCTTGTGCAGTTGATTGATGGACAACCGACTGTTATTATGGAAAATCCGACATATGTACAGGCCTATCAGACGCTGCAACGGTCAGGATGTAAGGTATGTAAGGCTGCGACAGATGGAGACGGAATTCTTTTGTCTGAGGAACAAAAGAGCCGGGCTGACATTGTCTATGTTATGCCATCACATCAGTTTCCACTCGGAACCGTTATGCCGTTAAAACGACGGCTTGCCCTATTAGATTGGGCAAATGAAAAAGAAGGAAGATATATTATTGAAGATGATCATGACAGCGAGTTTCGATATATCGGAAAACCGATTCCGTCATTACAGAGTCGGGATTCTTTTGAACGGGTGATCTACATGGGAACATTTTCAAAGAGTATTACACCATCGCTTCGTATGAGTTATATGGTATTACCGGAAGCGTTGCTCAGTCGCTTTGATTTGCATTTTGACTTCTATTCATCGACAGTTTCAACCCAGCAGCAACGAACCGTGTGTCGTTTTATGGAAGCGGGTGATTTTGAGCGTCATTTGAATCGCATGAGACGAAACTATAAAGCAAAACATGATCATCTGTTGCAGGAATTGAAAAAGAGAAAGTGGGTAAAAAAAATATCCGGAGCCAATGCGGGACTGCATCTTGTTGTCGAAGTTGCCGGCGAATACAGCGAGCCGGAAATACTCAAAAAAGCTGCGGTGCAGGGTGTGAAGATATATGGACTGAAGGAGTATGCAATCGGAGAATACGACTGGAGCGTTCATCCGACATTGCTGCTGGGATTTGGTGGATTAAGTATCGGGCAAATCGATGAAGGCTTACGGATTCTTGATCAAATTCTTGAGAAGAAAGCGTGTTACGAAAATTAGGAAAAGAGAGCAAAATGGTAAATTTGATTGCTAATATATGATTTTTTTGATATAATCACTTTTATTTTATTGTGTAGGAGGAGTAGTAGTTATGGCTGAAACAAGAAGTACATGGGCATCACGCGGTACTTTTATTCTCGCTGCAGTAGGTTCTGCAGTAGGTCTTGGTAATGCGTGGCGTTTTCCGGGTCTTGCCGCAAAACATGGCGGTGGAACCTTTTTACTTGTTTATCTGCTTGCGCTTTTAGTAATGGGAATTCCGCTTCTTATGATGGAAGTATCGATTGCGAGAAAGCTTCACAAGGGCGCAGGTGATTCGCTTCGCGGAGTGAATCGTAAGATGGAGTTTGTCGGATGGGCGGCAACCGGTAATGCATTTGTTATTGTAACCTATTATGCAGTTGTATTTGCATGGGTTCTTCTCATGATTGTCTATGCATTGCAGTTTGCGGGAATGACCGGTAATTCGGAAGCTGCCAGCAATGTATTTGCGAATGTTACACAGACAACCTGGGATGTGACGGGATATACCATTCCGATTCCGGTATTTATTGCTCTGGTAGTGGCATGGCTTCTGATGTATTTATGTATCAAGGATGGTGCACAAAGTGTTGGTAAGGTTGTAAAGTATACCGTATTCTTACCGGTAATCCTGTTGATTATTATGGCAGTAAAGGGCTGTACCATGCCGGGAGCAATGGAAGGATTATATCGTTTCTTTGTGCCGCAGCTTGCTGCATTTTCAGACCCGACTTTGTGGGTTGATGCGATTGGACAGGTATTCTATAGCTTGTCAATCATGATGGCTATTATGTTTGCGTATGGCTCATATCTGAGTGAGGAATCGAATGTAGCAGTCGATTGTGTAATCATTGCACTTTCTGACGCTGCAGTTAGTGTTTTGTCAGGTATTGTAATGTTTTCAACCATGGGTGGAGTAGGAATGCTTGATAATATTTCCGAATCGGGAATTGCAACAGCATTCATTATCTATCCGCAGGCAATTGTTAATCTGACGAAGGTCGGCTGGTTTAATGCATTATTTGGAGTGATTTTCTATCTGATGCTTTCAACGCTTGCAATTGATTCTGCATTTTCAATTATTGAGGGCGTATCGGCATCTGTTTCAGATAAGTTTAAGATCGATCCGAAAAAAACAACCCGCATCATTTGTGTGGTTGCGGCAGTTATCTCGCTTCTTTACACAACACGAGCAGGTCTTGCATGGCTGGATATTGTTGATAGCTGGACCAATCAGATTAACCTGATCTTAATCGGTGTGCTTGAGTGTTTTGCAATTGGATGGTGCTTCAGTACCGATAAGGTATTAAAAGAAATCAATCGCAATACAACAAAATTCAAGATGCCCCGTTTCTGGTTCCATATATCAGTGAAGTACATATCACCGATTCTGCTTATTGTTTTGTTCTGTTGGAATATGTACAATCTGTTTGTAATCAAGGGTGGCGTTTACAGCTATGCTATCTGGGCAGAGGCAATTGCCGGCTGGCTGGTATCAATTCTCGTATTTACAAGTGGTTTGTGGGTAAGACTGATCGTCAACCACAAGAAAAAGAATGGCTTCGTTGAAGAAGAAATTGTCTGGAAAGACTAGAATGTATATGAGATGACAGAAAAAGGAGGAATTTCTCAATCATGGGAAGCTCCTCTTTTTTTACTTGTGATATGTTGCTGCATATTTTTTGATTCCGCGTGTCCTTCGAGTATTGAATCAGGTATTTTATTGTCGTTACCTCCAAAAGTAATTCGAATGGGTCGGTTTTCGAATATCCTATGTCAGAAATGTTTGCAAAATAATAGGTAAATGCGGTATAATATATTGTAATTTTGGGGAGAGGAGTTAAGATTATGCACGAGAATAAGAGAATACTTAGTGAAACCTTGCAGCATTTTATCACTTTCTTAGTTGCAATTATATTGTTTTTGGCAACAATTCTAATGATTATTGCTGTATACGGAACAATTATGTCACAGTTCGAGTTTGAATACACATCAGGACAGGCTGTTGTTGTATTTTTTGCATTAGCAACACTGATGTCCTGGCCGATTTGTCTGGCAGCGGAAGCATTGCCGAAACTCCTGCTGCTTGATTATAAGAGAATCAACAAGACCCAGGCGGTTATTTTGTACCTGATCCTTGCAACCATTGCAAATGGAATCGGTCTTGCACTTGCAAATCATTTTGTTATTCGTGTTACTACGAATACTTCTGCGATATTGGCGGTATCCCTTGTTATCGCGATAGGTGGTGTCACAGGAATAACAAAGCGACCGGAGGGGACCTGATAAATGAACGATACGATCTTTTGATTGACTACAGAGCGACCGGAGGATAAGTCCGTTGGAGAATAACGATTTGCAGAAAAAGAACAACCGAAATAGAGAACTCTTTCAAAATACATTGGTGCAGGCATCAGCATTTTTAGTGGTGATACTATGCGCCATTTTATTTTTCTTTTTAATATTCAGCTACAATACCTGGACAGGAAAGCTTGCATATGTGATATCCGGCTTGAAGTCCATTCTTATTGGAATCGGAATTGCATATCTGTTAAATCCGATTGTCGGTTCGCTGGAAAAGAAGATTCACAAAATCTATAAGCACCCGAAAAAAATAAAAAAGGCCAATGTCGTCATTCGTGCGACAAGCTCCATTGTAGTTGTTCTTGCAGCGGTAACAATTTCGGGAGTTGTATTGTATACAATTCTTCCGCAGGTGGTGTTTAGTATTTCTGCGTTGATTCGAAACTTTCCGCATTATGTTGACGAGATTACTGCACTAATCCAATCGAATAAAGGGCTGCACGAGTTTTTGGATAATGTACTGACAAATGCATCTGAAGTGATCGCAGAGTGGCTCAATGAGAATGTTCTTCAAAATATTCAGAATTATGTAACCTATGCAGCATCGGGTGTGCTCAGTGCCGTCTCGGTGCTTGTGGATGTGTTGATTGGCGTGATTATATCGATCTATGTTCTTTGCAGTATGCGTACCTTTGCAGGGCAGGGAAAGAAAATTGTCTATGCTTTTTTTAATAAGCAGCATGCACATATGATTCTGACTTCTATGAGAAAGAGTAATGAGATTTTTGGAGGATTTATTTCCGGAAAGCTGTTAGATTCCCTGATTATTGGTATTTTATGTTTTGTGGGACTTTCGCTGCTTCGGATGCCATATATCGCACTGATTTCTGTCATTGTCGGGGTGACGAATGTAATCCCGTTTTTTGGCCCGTATATCGGAATGGTTCCAAGCACCTTGCTTGTCATGCTTGTTGATTTTCGAAAAGGAGTCATTGTACTTGTTTTCATCATAATTCTCCAGCAGTTGGACGGA
This sequence comes from bacterium, assembly GCA_029012425.1. Classification (GTDB taxonomy): domain Bacteria; phylum Bacillota; class Clostridia; order Lachnospirales; family Lachnospiraceae; genus W0P33-017. The sequence goes on from JAQXMB010000141.1 coordinate 12,813, forward strand.
AATGTGATCGGCCCTAAGATTCTTGGAAAATCAACCGGACTGTCGGCGTTTTGGGTAGTATTTTCCGTCATGTTCTTCGGAAAAATCTGGGGTGTTTTGGGAATGCTGTTTGGCGTACCGGTATTTGGTGTGATCTACTATATGGCGGAGACCTATGTCAATTTCCGCCTGTCGCAGAGAAATCTCCCTACCGATACGGAGTCCTATAAAGGCCTTGATTATTTTGCGGACGATGGAACACCGATATCCAATGATGGGAAGAAAACCAAAAAAGAGCTTCGCAAGGAAGAACAGAGGGAATTACGCAGACAATGGATGGAGGAGAACCGTGAGGCGTTTGAACGATGGGCGTTAGAACATCGAAAGAAAGAAGATGAAAAAAAGGAAGGAGAGCAGTAGCTCTTCTTCCGATTATTTTGCAGTGCGATCAACATAGGTTGTTTTGAATTTTGAATAAAGAATCTTTTGGCTGCTGTAGAGTCCGTGATAGCCGGACAGCATATAACTGAGGGCTATTGCCAACAGGTAGTACGGCATTCCTTCGTAACCAAACAGCTCAAAGCATATCAAAAGTGATGCAATCGGGGAATTTGTCACACCACAGAAGAGGCTTCCCATTCCAATTGCAATACAAAGAGGAGAATACATTCCTGTGAGCTGACCGAACAGACAACCGAAGGTAGCTCCTACATAGAAGGTCGGAACAATTTCACCACCTTTAAAACAGCATGCCAGAGTAATTGCTGTAAAGATCATTTTCAGCACAAACGCAAGCGGAGATACCTGTCCTGTTTCGAAACAGCGGGCAATGACATCCATTCCGGCACCGTTGTAATCGCGAGTGCCGACAAGAAGGGTGAGAACAATGATCAGACATCCACCGGTGAAGGTGCGGATATACTGATTGGGAAGGTACTTGCGGAACAGATGTGCGCTCTGATGTAATATGATACAGAAGATGATGCTTAGGATTGCACACAAAGCAGCCAAAATACCGGTCATGCATGCGGTGGAAATTGTGAAAGCCGGAAGATTCGTCACCGGAAAGCTTTCCCATTGCACGCCAAACATTGCAGCAAGTGAATGCGCAACGAAAGAAGCAATGACACACGGCACAAGTGCGGCGTAATACATGACACCGACACTGATTACTTCCATGGAAAAGATGGCGGCCGCCATTGGAGTTCCGAACAGCGCAGAAAAGCATGCACTCATACCACACATGATCATGACTCGTTTATCATTTTCATTAAAATGGAAGATATGGCCGATACCATTTCCAAGGCATGCACCAATCTGAAGTGCTGCACCTTCCCGACCGACTGATCCGCCACACAAATGGGTGAGTACGGTTGATACAAAAATAAGTGGAGCCATACGAAGAGGAACTTCCTCACCGGAATGGATTGCTGAGATTACAAGGTTGGTGCCTTTATCATGTGGATCCTTTAACAGGTGATAACATCCTACAATGACAAGACCCGCAAGTGGCAGTGCATATAACAGCCACGGATGAGTCAATCTTGTCTGCGTGGCAAAAGCCATTGCTTTGGAAAAGCAGATGCCGACAAATCCGACGACAAGACCGGTTACGATTGCAATCAGAATCCATTTCATAGATGTCTCGGTACGATGTACATTATGAATAAACTGGCGCTTGGCATCAGCAGTTTCATCATTATACGGTTCGTAGTTTTTTTCTCTTGTTTTCATGTTTTTTTCACACTCCTGCTAAATATCCTAGCGTGTGTGAAATTGTTTGTCAATATGAGTTGATGGGAACTGCCAGTAACCGAGCCGGCTGCGATTGTGGCAGTGTCGCCATCGGTCTGCTCCGATTGCCTGGCGGTGTCTAGCTGTTCCTTCAGCCTTGGCTCGATTTGTCCTTCGCACAAATAGCCTGCGGCTTTCAGCTATGAGATGCGGATGGTTTTCGTATCGCTCGCACTTCGTCAGACAAAAGTCGCAGCTGATGGGAACTGCCACATATCTTGCCGGCAGCGTAAACAGTGGCACCGTCACGACCACTACCGGGTGGCTTGAAAAAATGAGAATCAGATAGAGACAATATATGGAAGAATGGAGGATATGATGGATTCAGAATATGAAGTAAAAAAACAGATATGCGAGATCGGAAAAAGAATGTATGACAGAAATATGGTTGCAGCCAATGATGGAAATATTTCTGTTAGGATCAATGAACAGGAGATTCTTTGTACGCCGACAGGAGTATCCAAGGGTTTTATGACGCCGGAATATATCTGTAAAGTTGATCTGAAAGGAAATCTTATTGAGGCAAATCCCGGTTTTAAGCCATCTTCAGAGTTGAAAATGCATCTGCGTGTATACGAGGAGCGGGAGGATGTGAAAGCAGTTGTTCATGCGCATCCCGTATATGCGACAACATTTGCAATTTCCGGGATTCCGCTGACACAGCCGGTTATGACAGAGGCAGTAGTATCCCTAGGATATGTCCCAACTGCGAGATTTGCCCGACCGTCCACCATGGAAGTGCCGGATGCAGTTTCAGAGTATGTGCAGAAATTTGATGCGATGCTGTTAGAAAGCCATGGAGCACTCGCATACGCGGACTCATTGATGAATGCATATATGAAACTGGAATCAGTTGAATTCTATGCACAGATATTGTACCAGTCAAGACTGCTCGGAGGCCCGAAGGAACTCACAAAAGAACAGGTGGAGGAACTATATGAGGTTCGAAGAAATCTCAACATAACAGGTCGCCATCCGGCAAACCGGTAAATAATGATACAAAACAGGTAATCGCAGTTGACAATGCCAAGTTTCATCGGATATGATTTGTTCAGGTGGTTGATGATTCTAACTTGACACGAAAGAACCGGCAGCTGCACTTTCAATATAAGGATAAATGATTGTATGAGTGAGAAATATTTTTTTCTTGTGAATGCATCCGCAGGAAACGGAAAGAAAATAGCCTTGTGGAGTGATGTGATACTCCCGGAACTTAACAGACGGGGAATACATTATCGAATGTATCGTTTGGAGCATCGGGGACATGCAACCTGTCTGACACAAAAAATCATTGCAGAGAATGAGGGCGAAATCCGAATCATTGTTGTCGGTGGGGATGGAACCTTTAATGAAATGCTCAACGGAATCACAGATTTTGAGCGGGTGACGGTTGGGGTGATTCCTGCCGGATCCGGAAATGATTTGTGTTACGGACTTGGAATCCCGAGCGATCCGTTGCAGGCATTGTCTGTTGCTTTGCGCAATGATCATATTGTTAAAATGGATATTGGAAGAACCATTTTCCATAAAGATGATATGGTCAAATATTTTGCGATCAGCTGTGGAATCGGACTTGATGCAGAGGTATGTGCCCGTACAGAGAAGAGTAAGTGTAAGGCGATACTCAACCGGCTACATATCGGAAATCTTAGTTACTTTATAAATACATTGGGTGCGTTATTCGGAGTAAAACATGCAGACGCAACGCTTACGACCAGCCAAAAGGATGGAAAACCGCAATCAAGAAAAGTGAAGCGTATGATTTTTCTTGCGGCGATGAATCAGCGGTATGAGGGTGGACATCTTCCGATGTCACCGAATGCGGATTGCTTTGACGGAGCGCTTTCCTGTGTGATGGCTTACGATATGGCAAAGCCTGTAGCCCTTGGATGTCTGGGACTTTTGATTCGTGGAAAGCATATACTCGCAAAAAAGATTGATGTAATACCAATAAAGAGTATACGAATTACTTTAGACGAGCCGCGAGAAGTACATACCGACGGAGAAGTGCACGGATTGTACGATGATATTACAATTGAGTGTCATCACAGAAAACTAAAAATTTGTAAGTAATATATTGAAAATCCTTTTCATACACTGACAGTAGTAGGAACAGCTTATTGGTTCCGTGAATCGAGTATGGAAGGGGTTTTTTTATGGATAACATGATGAATGCGGAATTCAATCTGTATAAGGATATTCGCAGCAGAACCGGTGGTGAAATCTATATCGGTGTTGTCGGGGCAGTGCGAACCGGAAAATCAACATTTATTAAGAGATTTATGGAGCTGATGGTATTGCCATATCTGCAGGATGAGAATGAAAAAGAGAGACTGACGGATGAGCTGCCACAGGCCGCACAGGGTAAGATTGTAATGACAACGGAACCGAAATTTATCCCTAAGGATGCAGCGTCTGTTCATGTTACAGATGGGGTGGATATCAAGGTGCGAATGATTGACTGTGTCGGATATATGGTTGATGGCGCCAGCGGTCATCTTGAGAATGGTAAGGAACGAATGGTGAAAACTCCCTGGTTTGAGGAGGATATTCCTTTTACAAAAGCGGCAGAACTTGGCACGCAAAAAGTGATCCGCGATCATTCTACAATAGGAATTGTCATGACAACAGACGGTTCATTTACTGATATTTCACGGGAGGCATATGAAAGTGCCGAGCGCAAAACAGTTGAAGAACTAAAAAAGAGCGGGAAACCGTTTATTGTTATCTTAAACACAAATAAACCATATAGTGATGCCACAAAACAGATGGTAAGAGCGATGAGTGATCAATATGGTGTGGAGGTGCTTGCACTCAACTGCGAACAGCTTCATATGGAGGATGTACATAAAATATTGGAGGAGATTCTGTATGAATTTCCGATTTCTCAATTGAATTTCTATCTGCCGAAGTGGGTAGATATGTTGGCGGATAATCACCCTGTAAAACAAAATCTTTTATCTCATGCGAAGGAAGTTTTATCGGCAGTTACAAATGTGAGAGACTTCAGACAGCTGGAAGTGCCTGCACCGGATGAGTATATGAAAGAGATGCGAAAAGAGGGGCTGAGGCTGTCCGATGGAGTGGCATCCCTACGGATGGATGTAGATGATAAATATTATTATGAAAATATTTCACAACTGGCAGGCGTTGAGGTTCAGGGAGAATATGAATTGATTGCGCTCGTGAAGGAACTGGCGTCGAAAAAACAGGAATTTGACAAGGTGGCAGGAGCAATGGATGCGGTTCGTCAGAGAGGATATGGCGTAGTTACACCAAGTCTCTCGGATATCACAATGGAAGAACCGCAGCTTATGAAACACGGAAGTAAGTATGGTGTGCGAATGAAAGCAAGTTCGCCGTCCATACATATGATTCGTGCGAATATCGAGACAGAGATTGCTCCGATTGTCGGAAGTGAGGAACAGGCAAAGGATCTCATCAGTTACATCAAAGAAGGAAAGACTACCGACGGCGGTGTCTGGAACACAAATATCTTTGGTAAAACGGTAGGAGAACTGGTTGAGGATGGTATCCGAAATAAGATAAGCAGAATGGATGATGAGTGTCAGATGAAGCTGCAGGATACGATGCAGAAAGTGGTTAATGATAACAACGGAGGACTTGTGTGTATCATTTTGTAAGGTAAGACAGCCGGGGAGCACTCTCTCCGGCTTGCTTTTTGTTGTAACATAAGTATAGAATAAAGGAATAATAAAAAACAATACGGAGAATCGGAGAAATGAAACGAATGACAAGAATCGTATTCTTAGTGATTGGAATTGTATGTCTCATTGGTGTGATATTGGTATTTGCAGCAATATATGCAATTCATCGAGGTGCAAAAGGACAAGCTGTTGCAGAAGATACCCCCGCAATTATTCTTGGATGTCATGTGAAAGATGGAAGACCAAGCCGTATTTTAGGAGAACGAATTGATGCCGCATACGAGTATCTTTCCAAGCATCCGGGAGCGGTAGCGGTTCTTTCAGGAGGGCAGGGAGAAGATGAGGTGATTTCGGAAGCGGAGTGCATGTACCGGGAGTTGACGAAACGAGGGATTGACGGCACGCGTCTTTATAAGGAAGAATCCTCAGTGAATACGCCAACAAATCTGAGACATTCCCGTGAGCTGCTAGAAGAGGTACTTGGAACAGACAGCGTATGGGCAAAGCAAAAACAGACAGTGATCATCACAAGTGAATTTCATTGTTATCGTGGCTGTTTACATGCCAAACAGGAGGACTTACATCCGGTGGCATACGCATCGAAAACTGCAATGCCGTATGTGGTCCCTTTCTATTTGAGAGAAATCGTTGCTGTGGTTTATACATGGTTTTTCAGGTGAAAAAGCGGTTCTTGCCCGCAGACAGCGGATTTGATATAATGCAACTATTCAGAACCATATTTTTTACAAACGGTTGGAAGCATGCCTGCATGAATGACAACAGTTTTGAAAGTAAGCAAAAAGAATTTAAAGAAAACAGAATAAGAAAAAAGGAGAATGAACAATGAATGAAGTATATGAAAAGCTGCAGAAATGTCTTGCAAGTGTAAAAGCAAAAGTTGATTTTCAGCCGGAGGTTGCATTGATTCTCGGTTCCGGATTGGGTGATTATGCGGATTCGATCAAGGTAGAAGCAACCCTTGATTACAGTGAAATCGAAGGATTTCCGGTGTCAACCGTCCCGCTGCACAAAGGTCGTTTTGTATTTGGATATGTAGAAGATGTTCCGGTTGTCATCATGCAGGGCCGTGTACATTACTATGAGGGATACGCTATGACAGATGTTGTTCTTCCGACCAGACTAATGTATCTGATGGGAGCAAAGGTTCTGTTCCTTACCAATGCGTCCGGCGGAATTAAGCAGGGATTCCATGCAGGGGATTTTATGCTGATCAAGGATCATATTTCATGCTTTGTTCCGTCGCCGCTTCTTGGAGCGAACATCGAAGAACTCGGAACCCGTTTCCCGGATATGAGTCATGTGTATGATGAGGATTTACAGCAGATTGTAAAAAAAGCAGCCTGCGATCTTGGCATCAATTTAAAAGAAGGTGTCTATGTGCAGTTGACAGGTCCGGCGTATGAGACACCGGCAGAGATTCATATGTGTCGTGCAATGGGAGCAGATGCAGTGGGAATGTCTACTGCATGTGAAGCACAGGCTGCAAGGCATATGGGAATGAAGGTTGTCGGTGTTTCCTGCATTTCGAATCTGGCAGCAGGTATTTCTCCGACCCCGCTTACGCATGCTGAGATAACAGAGACCGCAGATCGTGTTGCTCCGCTGTTTAAGAGTCTGCTTACCGAGTCAATTGTTCATATTGGTAACGCTTCAAAGACAAAGTAAGGAGAAGAGATTAGAATGAATGTACGATTTTTTAATGCGAAAATACTTTGTATAAAGGATGAAGTAAAGCGGGAATACCGGGTGATTGAAGGAGAATTATGGGTGCGGGGAGATTCTATTGCATATATCGGTGATGGAAGCGATACGCAAGGTGCAGTAAAAACCGGAGAGGAAATCGTGTGGGATCGCGAGATTGATGCGAGCGGCAAGCTGCTTCTCTCCGGATTTAAAAATGCGCATACTCATACGGCAATGACTTTTCTTCGCTCCTATGCGGATGATTTACCGTTACAGGACTGGTTGTTTCAGCAGGTTTTCCCCAGAGAGGATCAGCTTACACAGGATGATGTATATTGGCTGAACATTTTAGGAATTATGGAATACCTGACAAGCGGTATTACATCTAACTTTGATATGTATTATTTTCCGCCCGTGGTTGCAAAAGCATCTGTGGATACCGGTTTTCGCGCGGTTCAGACAAGCGGTCTGAACAATTTTGGCGGAACGGTTGAGGTTCTGGAAGAAAACTATCATATTGTCAATGAGATGAGTGATTTGACAAGCTTTGTTGTAGGATTCCATGCAGAATATACAACTTCTATGGAGCTGATGCAAGGTGTCGCAAAACTCGCACAAAAACTGAAATCGCCTATCTTTTTACACAATGCAGAGACAAAGCTTGAAGTAGAGGAATGTAAGGAGCGTTACGGAAAGACTCCGACGCAGGTTACAGACGAGCTTGGCATGTATGAGTGTGGCGGTGGCGGATATCACTGTGTATGGATGGAGGATGCGGATTTTGAAATCTTTAAGAAGCGTGGGCTTACTGCTGTGACCAATCCGGCTTCCAACTTAAAGCTTGCAAGCGGAATTGCTCCGATTGCCCGATTCCTGAAAGAGGGGATTCCGGTTGCAATCGGTACAGACGGACCGGCAAGCAACAACTGTCTGGATATGTTCCGGGAGATGTTCCTTACGACTGCACTTGCCAAGGTAAAAGACATGGATGCGGCAGCAGTACCTGCCAATGAGGTGCTTTATATGGCAACTACAGCAGGTGCCCGGGCGATGGGATTATCCGATTGTGATGATTTGGCAGTTGGTAAAAAAGCAGATTTGATTATGATCGATCTGATGCAGCCGAATATGCAGCCGGAAAACAATCTGGAAAAAAATCTTGTATACAGCGGCAGCAAGCAGAATGTAGTAATGACGATGGTAAATGGGCGAATCCTCTATGAGGAAGGTAAATTTGATATCGGCTTTGATCCGAAGGAGATTTATGCAAAGGCGAATGCCATCATCGGACGAATGAAATAGGAGCAGATACATGAATGTAATTTTTGTGCATCACAGTTGTTTCATTGTGGAGCTGGATACGAGGGTACTTATTTTTGATTATTTTAACGGTGACCGGATAAATGGCTATACCTTCAGAGGAAAGCTTCCTGTTTATGAGGAAGATACCCCGATATATTTCTTTGCAAGCCATAAGCATCAGGACCATTTTGATATGGATATCTATCGTCTGGCTGACCGTTATGAAAACATTCATTATATCATCTCAAAGGACGCAAAGCTCAGTCCTAATTTTATGAGAAAGCATGGGATTGATCCTGTAATTTCAAAGAAGATTACTTATGTTACTTTTGGTGAATCCTATACCGTGGATGATATGGTAATTCGGACCTTTAAATCAACAGATGCCGGAGTGGCTTTTGCAGTAGAAGCGGATGGAAAGCATATTTATCATGCCGGGGATCTTCACAATTGGAAGTGGGAAGGCGCCGGCGATTTGATCAACGGAAAAATGGAGCGTGGTTTTAAGCATCAGATCGGCCTGATGGAGGATATGCATTTTGATGTCGCATTTGTCGTGTTAGATCCAAGACTTGCACAGCATAAGTTTAAGGGCTTTGATTACTTCTTAAAGCATGTGTCTGCGAAATATGTTTTCCCGATGCATTGCTGGCAGGAATATGGTATTATCGACGAGTATTTGGAGCGTATTGCCAATCCGAAGTTTACCGGTCGGATCATGCGCGTGGAGCATGAGAATCAATACTATGATGATTTATGAAGCATTTGCGGAAGTTCGACGAGGTCTGAACAAGAATATGAATGAGGATGACTATGAAAGTAACAATATTTACGGACGGCGCTGCGAGAGGTAATCCGGATGGCCCCGGCGGATACGGTGCAATTTTGCGCTTTGTCGATAGCAAGGGAACCGTTCATGAGCGCGAACTGTCAGCAGGATATAAAAAAACAACGAATAACAGAATGGAACTGCTTGCTGCGATTCGTGGATTGCAGGCGCTTACGAAACCATGTGAGGTGACGCTGTATTCCGATTCCAAATATCTGACGGATGCATTTAATCAGCATTGGATTGAGGGCTGGCAGAAGAAAAACTGGGTGAAGTCTGATAAGAAACCGGTAAAAAACATTGATTTATGGAAGGCACTTCTTGCGGCAATGGAGCCTCACCAGGTTACCTATGTCTGGGTGAAAGGACATGATGGTCATCCGGAGAATGAGCGGTGTGATGAGCTTGCAACAAGTGCGGCGGACGGCTCGCATTTGCTCGATGATGTGGAGCTTACCACTTGATTTTGGCTTTACAGATGTTACATCGTGGGATATAATTACAAGTTGTGGAAACAGACGAACAGGAGGATGTTTTATGGCAGTGGCGGGAAGCTTTTTACAGTATTTAATCATTATGATTATTTTAGCAGCAGTTGGTATTCTCGGTGCTTTTGTCGGTAAAATATTGCGCGACAACAAGGATGCCAAGGATGCAAAAACGGCGATGACAAATGAGTCAGAGCAGGAACAATAGAGATAGGAGTATAGAACCGTGAAGAAGAACTTAGGCGTAAATGAATTACGAAAAATGTATCTGGAATTTTTCGAGAGCAAGGATCATCTGTCAATGAACAGCTTTTCGCTTGTTCCGCATAATGACAACAGCCTGTTGCTCATCAATGCAGGTATGGCACCCTTAAAGCCTTATTTTACCGGACAGGAGATTCCGCCTCGCAGACGCGTGACAACCTGTCAGAAGTGCGTGCGTACCGGTGATATTGAAAATGTAGGAAAGACAGCAAGACATCTGACCTTCTTTGAGATGCTCGGAAACTTTTCTTTTGGAGATTACTTCAAGCACGAAGCAATTGCATGGTCATGGGAGTTTTTGACTCAGGTGTTAGGCCTTGAGGAGGATCGTCTCTATCCTTCTATCTACGGAGAAGATGAGGAAGCGTTTGAGATTTGGACAAAGGAAATCGGTGTGGCACCGGAGAGAATCACCCGTTTCTATCGTGATCCTGAAACCGGAGCGTGCGATAACTTCTGGGAGCATGGAGCAGGCCCGTGTGGTCCCTGCTCAGAGATTTATTATGACCGTGGCGAGAAGTACGGATGTGGTGGCCCGGATTGTAAGGTGGGTTGTGACTGTGATCGTTTCATGGAAGTATGGAACAATGTATTTACGCAGTTCAACGGTGATGGCCATGGCGGTTACGAGGAATTGGAGAATAAGAACATTGATACCGGAATGGGATTAGAGCGTCTTGCAGTTGTGATGCAGGATGTAGATTCTGTGTTTGATATTGATACGATGAAAGCAATCCGTGACCATATCTGTGAGCTTTCGGGAAAGACCTATCAGCAGGATGCAATCGATGATATCAGCATCCGCCTGATCACAGATCATATTCGCTCAACAACCTTCCTTATTTCTGACGGTGTAATGCCGACGAATGAAGGTCGCGGATATGTACTTCGTCGACTGATTCGTCGTGCGGCAAGACACGGAAGAATGCTGGGTATTGAAGGAACATTTATGGCTGATTTGGCCGCTACCGTAATTCGCGAGAGCAAGGACGGATATCCGGAGCTGGAGGAGAAGAAGGACTTCATCTTCAAGGTACTTACGCAGGAGGAAGAACAGTTCAATAAGACGATTGATCAGGGACTTAAGATTCTTTCAGATATGGAAAAAGAAATGGAAGCAGCCGGCGAGAAGATACTGTCCGGAGAGAACGCTTTCAAGTTATATGATACTTATGGATTCCCGGTAGATCTGACTGCTGAGATATTAGAGGAAAAAGGTTATTCGTTGGATCAGGCAGGCTTTGATGCATGCATGAAGGAGCAGAAAGAAAAGGCTCGCGCTGCAAGAAAAGAGACCAATTACATGGGAGCAGATGCGACGGTTTATGATGAGATCGATCCTGCAATTACTTCTGTATTTGCCGGCTATGATGAGACAAGCTTAACATCAAAAATTACTGTGCTTACGACAGAGACAGAGCTTGCAGAGGCACTTACAGAAGGTGTAAACGGAACGGTAATCGTTGAGGTGACTCCGTTCTATGCAACAATGGGTGGTCAGATTGGTGATACCGGTATCATTCAGACTGCTGAGGGCGAGTTTACCGTTAGCGATACGATTAAGCTCAAAGGTGGAAAAGTTGGACATGTAGGAACCTGCACTGCCGGTATGATTAAGGTTGGTGATATGGCAAAGCTGTCCATCGATACTGCACGCAGAGCAAAAATCTGTAAGAATCATTCTGCAACCCATTTACTTCAGAAGGCACTTCGTGAGGTTCTCGGCACACATGTTGAACAGAAGGGTTCCAATCAGGATGCAGATCGTACCAGATTTGACTTCTCTCATTTCTCGGCAATGACAGCAGAGGAACTTCAGAAGGTAGAAGATATCGTCAATGCAAAGATTAATGAGGCAATTCCGGTTGTTACTGAAGTAATGAGCATTGATGAGGCAAAGAAATCCGGTGCAATGGCATTGTTTGGAGAAAAATATGGTGACAGTGTTCGTGTTGTTTCCATGGGTGATTTCTCAAAGGAATTGTGTGGAGGAACCCATGTAGCGAATACTGCTGATATCAAGGCGTTTAAGATTGTATCTGAGTCAGGCGTTGCAGCGGGTGTGCGCCGTATTGAGGCAATTACTGCTGACGGTGTATTTGCATATTATGATGAGATTGAAAAGTCGTTAGAAGAGGCTGCAAAGCTGTTAAAAACCAATCCGGCAGGTGTGGCAGAAAGAATCACACATCTGCAGGCAGAAATCAAAAATCTGAATGCTGAGATTGAATCCATGAAGGCAAAGGCAGCAAAGGATGCGCTGGGCGATGTTATGGATCAGGTGCAGGATGTCAACGGCGTGAAGTTCCTTGCAACAAAGCTTGAGGGTGTAGATATGAATGGTTTGCGTGACCTTGGCGATCAGTTGAAGGACAAGCTTGGCGAGGGCGTAATCTTACTTGCATCTGCTGTCGATGGAAAAGTAAATCTCGTTGCAATGGCAACTGATGAGGCACAGAAATCCGGTGCGCATGCGGGTAATCTGATCAAGAGTATCGCGTCAATCGTTGGCGGAGGCGGCGGAGGTCGTCCGAACATGGCTCAGGCAGGAGGAAAGAATCCAGCAGGAATCGATGAGGCGTTGGCAGAGTCTGTGAATGCACTGCGTGCACAGCTGAAATAATAAAGAATGAACATAATAAAGGGGGGTATTTTACTATGGGTCGTTTACAGGACAAGGTAGCAATTATTACAGGAGGTAATTCCGGCGTTGGAGCAGTTAGCATCTGATGAGTCGCGTGCGATTACCGGTCAGGCACTGGTAACAGATTTTGGCGGCACATTATAATTACATTTTTTTAAAACAGCCTTGACGAACTGAAAAATTATGGTATAATTATTTGCAGTGCAATTAGGAAAATACCTTACAGTTGATGTGCACAATTTACAACTGGAGGGAGGTTAGGTGTAAGAATGTCTAGTGTTACCGTAAAAGAGAACGAGACTTTAGATAGCGCTTTACGCAGATTCAAGAGAAACTGTGCAAAGGCAGGTATCCAGCA
>JAQXMB010000142.1 GCA_029012425.1 bacterium
GACTCCGCCTGCCCCAACAAAATCTCATTGTTGACTTGGTTTGCTTGTTTTTTGATTTTCGGTCACTCTATACGCTTCTTTTGTTGACTTGACTTGCTTACTTTTCGATTTCCGGTCACTCTTCATGCTTCTTTTGTTGACTTGATTTGTTTACTTTTCGATTTCCGGTCACTCTGCTTGCTTCTTTTGTTGACCTGCTTTGCTTGTTTTTCAATTTCCGGTCACTCTGCTTGCTTCTTTTGTTGACCTAATTTGCTTACTTTTCGATTTCCGTTCATTTCAACTCGAATTTCTGTTGAACGAGTTGTCGTGTTCGCATTCTCGCGGAGCGTTTCATCGTGTTGGAGCTGAAGCTTCCTATGTAAAAAAAGACACCCCGGCGATTACACCAAAGTGTCCTTCTTCTCATAAGTATCTTCTATTATATCTCGGAAGCATCTCCTATTATTTCTCAGAATCATCTCCTATTGTTTCTCGGAAGTATCTCCCGTTATTTCTCTGTAGTATCTCCCGTTATTTTTCCGAAGTATCTCCTATTATTTCTCGGAAGTATCTCCTATTGTTTCTCTGGGCATCTCCTATTATTTCTCTGTAGTATCTCCTATTGTTGCTCATTCGTTTCTTAATTCTTCCCAACAAATCTCTTCGATAATGTGACACCTACAGTCTGACTTTTGTCAAAACACATCCGAACGGCATCCATTTATGTATATCCTTCTCACACTTGTCATCCACCTCAAAAGTGACACCATAGTGATTGATTGGTTCCAGCCGACAGATATTCGTCTGATGAAATTTGCGGATATATGCTCTGCCCTCTTCTTTATCAATAAATATCCCGATATCACCATTCCTCGGTGCGCGCTTAGTCAAAAGCAGCACATCGTTCACATGGTAGGCCGGAAGCATATGGTTCGATGTAACCTTTAACCCACAGTGGATGAGGTTCCCGTATTTTTTTCGATATCCTGCAATATTCATCTTCTCGACTATTACGGAATCCCATATCATTCCATCCTCGAGACATCCGGTCGGTACAAGCACTGAGATATAGTCCGTCATATCCGCTACCGAACTCAAAAACTCATTTTCGAAATCAACAATGCTCTCAACAAAATCAATCTGCTCCTTCGTAAGCCTGCGAATCTTGCGATACAGCTGTACAGGTTCTGATACAGACTCAGCCATACACAGCTCATTCATCATTCTTCCCGAAAGCTCGCACATGATAAAGGCTGTATGCATATCAATCTTCGTCGTCTCTCCGGCCACCATCTTCTTATAGCCGGACAATGAGATGTTTAATTTTCCGGCAAGCTGTGCCTGTGTCAGACCCAGCCGTACCCGTTCCCTTTCCATACTTGTGACAAATTTCTTTGCCAACTCCCTCCGTGTCATTCATTTTTTCTCCTTTTCTTGCGCTCAATTATGCCATTTTTCATCTAAAAGTATAAGAAAAGGTACTATTTCGACAGTTATTATATGACAAAAGTATTTCATTTGTCTACCATTGTTATAGGAATAGTAAATACAATATAATTGCATAGTATTTCGATGAATCAAGAATTCTTATCCATCACATCAAAATGTACACCAGTTAAAACAAAATAAGAAAAAGGAGATTACATGAGTTATGAAAAAAATTAGCCGACAGGCAATTGAAAATGTGCTCATTCAAATGGGCGTTCCCGCAAATATCTCCGGCTTTCAATTTATCTGTGAAGCGCTGGAAATACTTGATGAGGATGGTTGTGAAAATGTAAAATACACCTATCTGTATGCAAAGATTGCGAAGAATCATCATTCGAATCCTTCGCGTGTAGAGCGTGCGATGAGACATGCCTTTGAAATCGCACGCGACTGCCGAAGCGGAGATTATGAGCTGATTGACCACTATATCGGTTTTGTAAACTGCTCAAACTCTGCCTCGCTCAAACAATTATATCTGCGAATCATGCAAAAGCAGCAAGCTTCCGCCGCAACACCCATTGCAGCCACCGAGACATCCGAGGTCAGCAATCCGTTCTCATGCGTCAGCCCGCTTCTCATCAAGCAATACATTCGAGAGGTTCTCCTAGAACTTGCAGGTGAAATGTCTGCCTGCTAGAGCACCTCATTCATGCTCCCGATACGATATCCGAGTAAATCCAAAGATACATACGAAAAACCGATTTCCTTCAGTTTTTTATCAACTGAGACTCGAAGTGACGAATCGAGCATTCGTTCCATTTCATCCGGAGTAAGCTCGATCCGTGCAAGTGTACCATGCATCCGGACACGGAGTTGATGAAATCCGAGTGAAAGAAGAAACGATTCTGCCAGTCCGACCATATGAAGCTTTTCCGGGGTAATTGTCTCTCCGTAGACGAAACGACTGGCAAGACACGCGAAAGACGGTTTCTCATAAGTAGGAAGTCCGAGTTGTTTTGAGACGGTACGAATTTCCTGCTTCGTAAATCCACACAAACGAAGCGGACTTGCAACCCCAAGCTCCTGCACCGCCTTGCGGCCGGGACGATAATCGCCGTCATCATCGACATTCGATCCTTCCACAAGTGTTGTGATTCCGTGTGCATTCGCAATTTGCAGCATATCACCAAGCAGCTTGCGTTTGCACAGATAACAACGATCCGGCGGATTTTTTGCAAACCCCTCAATTGAAAATTCATCGTGGGAAAAGATTTCCTGTTGAATCTGATGTGCTTTGCAAAAGTCTACTGCTTCATTATGTTCTCTCTCAGGAAACGAAGCAGACGCTGCGGTAATTGCGAGTACCTTGTCATGCAACGCTTCTTTTGCCGCATAAAGTAACAGCGTTGAGTCCACTCCGCCGGAAAAAGCGACGGCAACGCTGCCAAGTGTATGAAAATAATCTAATAATGCCTGATATTTATTCATGCTACCCCTCAAATGATTGTGATAAATCACGGACGACTTCTCCCGCAATTATCAGTCCGCACACTGCAGGTACATATGCTGTACTTCCGGGAATCATGCGTTTTCTCTCACAGGCAAGTTCCTCTGCAGGTATTTCCCCTCGTGGACTGATTGGGGGCTCGTCCGAATAGACAACCTTCAGCTTCTTAATTCCCCGTGCTTTCAGCTCTCGTCTCATCACTCGCGCTAGCGGACAGACACTCGTCTGGTAGATATCCGCCACACGAAAACGACCGGGGTCCAGTTTATTGCCCGCTCCCATTGCACTGATAATCGGAACTTTCGCCTCTTTTGCCTTCAAAACCAATTCGATTTTTGCCGTCACCGTATCCACAGCATCCACAATATAGTCGTATTCCTCAAACGGAAAATCATCAGCAGTCTCCGGTAAAAAAAAGCAGTTTTTCGCATTGACCACAACATCCGGATTGATCTCTAACATCCGCTCCCGCATCACTTCGACCTTCGAACGATTGATGCTTTTTCTCGTCGCAATGATCTGTCTGTTTAAGTTCGTTTCACTAACCGTATCGCTGTCAATTAAATCAAAAGCGCCAACGCCGCTGCGCACGAGTGCCTCGCACACATAACCGCCGACACCACCGATGCCAAACACGGCTACGCGTGATGACTGCAACCGTTCTATGGCTGCATCACCTAGCAATAGCCGTGTCCGTGAAAACATATCCAGCATCCTCGATGCCTCCTATCTGTTTCCTTATTTGTAACTGTTCAGAACTTCTCCTCGATATTCGCAAAACAATCCCTGCGCAGCCGCACCCGGCATCGCAGTTATCAAATTGACTCATCTTTTTTCTCTCCGATTCTCTTTCGCGTTATTTAATCTTCCTGTGCAGAATCTCATCCTAAAGCATAATAGCAAAAAAGGCGGGAGAAATCAATTCTCCCGCCGAAAAATCTAATAATTCGAATGATTGAAAGCTGTTTTTACCTGTCAGGAGGATTCTTTTGCATCTGAAAGTATAAGCTCCATCATCCTTGCAGCAATATTTACGCCCGTGGCACGCTCCATGCCCTCGATTCCGGGCATCACATTAATCTCACAAAAATATGGTAACTCTTTCCCAAACAACAGATCAAGTCCGACAAAATCAAGACCGGTCTGCGCATAGATCTCAGCCGCAATCTGCTGAATCTCTTCCGTTGGCACAGTTTTCTCAACCGAAGCGCCAAGCGCCACATTCGCCCGGAAATCTCCGTTTGAA
>JAQXMB010000143.1 GCA_029012425.1 bacterium
GATTGGAAACCTGACGGGTGGACCGTGGTAACGCAAGATGGATCGTTGTCAGCGCATTATGAGAACACCGTTCTTGTGACAGCAGATGGACCCGAAATATTATCACTCGTCGAAGAAGAGTAAATA
Source organism: bacterium (assembly GCA_029012425.1). Taxonomy (GTDB): domain Bacteria; phylum Bacillota; class Clostridia; order Lachnospirales; family Lachnospiraceae; genus W0P33-017. Next base: position 127 of record JAQXMB010000143.1, read on the forward strand.
AGAATCAAAACAGGATTGTTAATGGAGGATGAATGAATGTCAAAAGCAGATGTAATTGAAGTAGAAGGTGTTGTTGTAGAAAAGTTACCCAATGCATTTTTCAAGGTGGAGCTTGAGAATGGTCATCAGATTCTTGCCACAATCAGCGGCAAGCTTCGTATGAACTTTATTCGTATCTTACCGGGTGATAAGGTAACCATCGAGATGTCACCGTATGACCTTTCAAAGGGAAGAATCATCTGGAGAGATAAGTAAAAATGAATTGCCCGGAAGCCATTACCGTGAGGTAATGGCTTTTTTGTGTGTAAATGTGAACCTACCGTAACCGCCTGTATAATTGACAATGTGCATATTGTGTCATATAATGTCGAAGTATACATTGGCTAGATATGCAAAAGGAGAGAGTGCAGTGAAAATAGGACCTTTTGAGCTGATTGTGGTTTTTGTTGTGGCGTTAATCGTAATCGGCCCGAACAAACTTCCTGAGTACGCGAAGAAATTCGGAGAGGCAATGCGCGAGTTTAAGAAAGCATCGTCGGCTCTTACGAGTGAAATTAAAGAGAATATTGTAGAACCGTTAGAAGAGGCACAGAAGCCGTTGCGTGAGGCGATGGAGCCCATCACTGATCTGGATAAGGAGATTCGCGGAAATATTAAAGAAGTGACAGAATCCGTCAATAATATTGGCAAGGCGAAGAAGACAGAGCCTGTGAAAGATGAGAGTGAATCATCTGTTACAGAGGAAACTTCAAAAGACGAAGTGACCGAGGAAGAACAAGCGGAGGCATCTGCTACTACAGAAACAACGGAATATGCGGAGGCAGAAACAGTCGCTCTTTCTGAAATGACGGAAGGCGTGGAAGAGGAATCTGCGGATGCGGAAGAAAAAACAGACGCTGAAGAACAGGCTTAGAAATAGAAGGAGCATGGAATCATGAAAATTAGTCCTCAGGAGTTATTAATTGTATTAGCAATTGTTGTTTTGATTTTTGGACCTACCCAGATCCCTAAGATATCCAAAATGATGGGTAAGAGTATCCACAATTTTAAAAAAGGAATGGAAGAGGATACAGAATCCGAGGAAAAGGTGAATGACGAAAAAGAAGAAGAATAAGAAAACTGCTTCTCAGGGCGGAAATATGAGCCTGACCGGTCATTTGAGAGAGCTGCGGAATCGCGTGGTTGTTTCGCTGGTTGTGCTGATCATCGGAGTAATTGTATGTTTTTCTTACGCAGAACGGGTAGTCACCATGCTGACGGATATCGGTCTTCAGTTTGGGTATGAATTTGTCTATATCCGTCCACAGGAATTATTGCTGGTATATTTTTCAATCTCACTGATAGGGGCGCTGATTATCGCGCTTCCGGTTATTGCCTATGAAATATTTGCGTTTTGTGGGCCGGGATTAAAAAAGAAAGAAAAAGCATTTTTGCTGCTTGCAATGATTTTTGGAACAGTCTTTTTTGGATTGGGCGTATTATTTGTATATAAGATCATGATGCCGTTTATGCTGCGGTTTTTGATTTCATTTAGTCATCAGGTCATAATATCTGCATCAATCAGTATTCAGGAATATATTGCATTTATGATGTCGGTATTTTTGATTTTTGGTGTGATTTTTGAATTGCCGGTGCTCTCGGTAATCTTAACCGGATTGGGACTGATCAAACCTCAATGGCTGGTAAAAGCCAGAAAGGTTATGATTGTAGTTATTTTCTTTATGGCAGCAATTTTTACACCGCCGGACATCGTATCGCAGGTTATGGTTGCGATACCGATTATCTTCCTGTATGAGCTTAGTATTATTTTGAGCCGTATTTGTTATAAGTTTAAGCGTAAAGAAAAAGAAGATGACGAGGATGAAGATGAATCCGAAGAGGATTTGACGGAAAACGAAGAGGAATAGATGAAACAAAAAAGGAGGTCGTCCAATGAAGATTAGTATGCAGGAACTGCTGATTGTATTAGCAATCGTTGTTATTATTTTCGGACCCACACAGATTCCGAAGTTAAAGAAAATGTTTCGAAAAAGCAAAAAAGAACTGCAGGATAGTTTGGCAGAGTCAGATGACGAATAAAACGGTTTCGATAATCTGACTCAGAGTCGTTATGTTAAGTAATGGTTCAATGCAGATTTCATCTGCTTAATATAAAAGAAAGGAACAAAAGAATATGAAGAAGACAGAAATCTCTCGTAGAGACTTTTTACGAGGAATGGCCGCAGGCGCAGTAAGCGTAGCAGGCATGGGTATGTTGACTGCTTGTGGTGAGAAGGCTGCAAGCACACCTGTAGCGGAGGGCGCGGCAGAAGCTGCCGGTATCTACACTCCCGGTACATATACCGCATCTGCACAGGGAATGGGAACTGTTACAATGACAGCTACCTTCGATGCAAACAATATCACAGCAATCGACTTAGATGTTTCAGGAGAGACACCTGACTATGGCCAGAAGGCAAAAGATGAGTTAATTAAGCAGTTAATGGACGCTCAGAGTCCTGAGATTGATGGCGTTGCAGGAGCAACCATCACAACTGATGCTGCAAAGAAGTGCTTGAAGGATTGTATTGCACAGGCTAAGGGTGAGGCTTCTGCTCCCGCGGCTGATGCCGGCGCAAGCGCTGTGGTTGCTACAGAGGGTTCTTTTGTATGTACAGATATTCTTCCCGAGGATGTAGCTGCTTCTGCAGTTGTTATGGATGAGATTACTGAGTTCG
>JAQXMB010000144.1 GCA_029012425.1 bacterium
TATCGGCGGACTTGATCGGTATGACAGCGGTGATTTAATTATCAATGGTATATCAACAAAGGAATATAAAGAACGCGATTGGGATACCTATAGAAATCATTCCATCGGTTTTGTTTTTCAGAATTATAATCTGATTCCGCATCAATCGATTCTTGCCAATGTGGAATTGGCACTGACGATATCCGGGATTCCAAAATCGGCACGAAAGCTGCGCGCAAAGCAGGCTCTGGAATCGGTTGGGCTGGGTGATCAGTGTCATAAACGGCCCAACCAGCTCTCGGGCGGACAGATGCAGCGAGTTGCAATTGCGAGAGCACTTGTAAACAATCCGGAAATATTGTTGGCAGACGAACCGACGGGAGCACTGGATTCAGAGACAAGTATTCAGGTTATGGAGCTCTTAAGGGAGGTTGCCAAGGATCGGCTTGTAATCATGGTGACACATAATCCTGAGCTGGCAAAAAATTACGCAAACAGAATTGTACAGCTAAAGGATGGAAAAATCACAGCGGATACAAATCCGTTCATGATGAATGTCGATAGAAAAAAAGAGGCAGTATCAAAGCCACAAAAGAAGGCGTCTATGTCGCCCTTGACAGCGCTTTCTTTAAGCTTTCATAATCTGGCTACCAAAAAGGGAAGAACCATACTGACTGCTTTTGCGGGTTCCATCGGTATTATCGGTATTGCACTGATCCTGTCTCTTTCAAACGGTGTAAGCAGTTATATGGAAGATATACAAAAGAACACAATGACTTCGTATCCTATCTCGATTGAGAAGGAGAGCATTGATTTGACGAATTCGTTTGTAGAAAAGCATAAGGATATGCTCGTTACAAAAGAAGCGGAGCACCCCATGGATGCAGTTTATGCTACCGGAGATGATCTGCAGACAAAGGCAAATCTGGCCAATACGATAAGACGCAATAACCTGACGGCCTTTACGGATTATCTGAATCAGCCGGATTGCGAAATCAATCAGTATGTAGGTGAGAATGGCATTCAGTTCACATATCAGACCGCATTTGATGTTTTTACCTATGATCCAAACGGGGAATTCCTTAATACAAACGGAAGTCCTTTTGCAGAAGCTGCAGAGAGTGCAGTTACTGAAGAAGATTCACATGGACATATGTCCGAAATGATGGACAGCGCTATGTCAGGTACTGCTGCAGCAAAAAACAAAAATTTTGGCGAATTAACTGCGGGAACTGAAGATATACTCATTGGCAATATGGTTACAGATAATTATGATCTGGTCTATGGAGCATGGCCGGAAAAGTATAATGAAGTAACATTAATTTTGGATCAGAATCAGGAGGTTTCTTCAAGTACGCTTTATGAGCTTGGTATTCTGCCGGCAGAGGAATACCGGGCAATTCTTGAACAGATTGATCAGCAGGATACAATACAATTAACACAGACTTCGCTCAGCTACGAAGAGCTTTGCCGGAAATCCTTTTATTTGATTCCTGCTTGCGATACTTATCTGAAAAATAACAAGGGTACCTTTGATTGCATTTCAGATAATAATAAGGAGCTTGAGGGTCTGCTCGATGATGCAGTAGAATTGAAAATATCCGGAATCATAAAGGTAAAGGATCCTGAGGCAGGTGTAATGTATTCTTTTCCGATTGGTTATACAAAAGCGCTTACAAATTACCTTATTGATTATTCACAGCAGAGTGAGGTTGTGAAGGCACAGGCAGCAGATCCTACCCATAATGTATTAAACAATACACACTTTACGGCAGTTACTGATGAAGAAAAAATAGAGGATGCATCTACTTATTTAAAAAATATGGGCATCTCCGAAAAAGCGGAACTTGCAAAAATGCTGATGGAGATGATGGCAGAAAAGGGTGAAGATACGCAACAGGCACAGAATATGACCGAACAGGAACTGGCGGGCATACTGGATAAGTATCTTGAAAATCCGGAGGATGATGAGATGCTGGAGGCATATGCTGAGTTTGTTCCTGCGACAACATATGAAACCAATATGGAGAAATTCGGTTATGTTGATAAAGGTGCTCCATTTGCCGTAAATATCTATGCAGATGACTTTGAAAGCAAGGAGGCAATTTCCAAGTGTATTGATAACTATAATGCAACTGTAGCAGAGGAGGATCAGATAACATATACCGATTATGTCGGGACCTTAATGTCCTCGGTAACTACAATCATTAATGTAATATCTTATGTTCTGATGGCGTTTGTTGCAGTGTCACTGATTGTTTCCTCTATCATGATTGGTATTATCACCTATATCTCTGTTCTTGAGCGTACGAAGGAAATTGGTGTGTTGCGCGCAATCGGTGCATCAAAACACAATATTTCACAGGTATTTTGTGCCGAGACATTTATTATTGGTCTCATCTCCGGTGCGATCGGAATCGGAATCACATTACTTCTTCTGATTCCGGGCAATCTGTTGATTCATTCTCTTGTGGGAGTATCGACCGTCAATGCATCGCTGCCGGTTCTCGGAAGCTTCGTGCTTGTTGTACTTAGTGTAGTACTTACTTTGATTGGAGGCTTCATTCCTTCCCGACATGCCGCCAGAAAGGATCCGGTCAGTGCATTAAGATCTGAATGAACCTAGGGGACGGGGTTTGCGGTACATTTTGAATATTAAATGATTTTGCACATCTCACATAGATGGAAGATGTTGCGTTCGACAAGGAAAATGGGCGCTGTGCTTGTGCAAGCGGAAACTATACGATTGGTTTATTTGAATTAGTATAAAGAGCTGATAACATAAGTGAATAAGGAAGCGGATTGGTTCAAGAGGAGAGATGACCATGAATTACACAAGATTAGTAATAAAACCGTCAGAAAACGAAGACTACAGATATCAGCTTTTTAGCAGAAAACGATATACGACATCATTTGGAGTCCAAAAGACACCTGACTTTTACAATTTTAAGAATGTAATGAAGTCATTGGGAAAGAAAGTAGGCTGTAGTTATAATGATGATATAACATGGGTATATCTTATTAATATTTATTCAAAAGAGATGTTGGACAAGATCGGCTTAGAGGATAACGAAGGAAACTTTGTGCCGTTTCGTGTGTATATTGAAGCGTGCCGGACAACATATGATGCATATGGACGCTATGTTGCATGCGATGAGATGATACTGGCCGGTGGTGATTTACTTCATGGACTTGCGTTTCATTTATATGAAAAATACTATGGAAATCCGGTAGATGACGAAGAACCGTCATATATCCAAATGGTCATTTCTACAAGCAGTATAAAAGATGAAAGTTGTATTCTCACGAAGGCGGAAAAAGAAATACTTGAGAAACGAGTAAACTTTCCCAGGATAGCAATTGAGAACCCTGATAAAGGATGGGGAAAATTCAGACTTTATAAAAAAAAGAAACCCACCTACGGTTTTTGGTTTGCTGAAAATAATGATGTTAAGTTTAATAGGTTTGTAGAAATATTGCAAAACAACTATCCGGACATTGTATATAAGGATAGTTACTTTGCGCTGAAACTGCAAATAAAAGATGAAGCGAGTTTAAATCGGATAGGTTTTGAAGATTCCTGCGGCCAAATCGTTACCCTTAAGGAATATATAGAGCAAAACTGGACAGAAGAAGTCGAACAGGAAGACAAGCGAGTGGCGGCTGGAGGGGTATCAACCCTAAATAAAGAAGAAACGCCAAGACCCAGCGAGTTGATGCAAGATGGTATGGAAAAAGCATTATCACAAATGATTGAAAAAATGTGGAGAAGAGAAAATGAGATTATTATTGCGAATATTGATCTGCTCCAAGGATTGAAGTTTGATATTTCAAAGGTTTATAAAAAGGAAGAAGTTTATTTTCAATTGATGATAACAAAGCATTATATTGAAGATGAGGAGGCATTTGATAAACTGGCGGGCTTTGTGCCATATTCGTTATCTTCCTGTTATATAATTTGAGAAATGCTTCTGTTAAAGCGTTCGATATCGCTGATATATGTTGTGTGAAAATTACATAGTTCACCAATTTTTTCCAGAGAAATACCTAATTTATTGCGATAATAACGAAGGTTTGTTCCGAATACTTTAAGTATGTCCATCGTATGCACCTCCATGAAATAAGAATACATATATGCATACAATTAGTCTACAGACAATAAGTAACCTTGTGGCAATGTGTGATTTGAGTGACACAGCAGGAAGTTGCTTTTCGGGAAGAATGTAGGAAAATCAAGTGATTTGTGAATATTTCATAAGGATAGCAAAAAGAATGATAATCAGCCATATGGCTGATATAATATGAGCATATGGCTGGATATAGAAGATTTGGAGGCGGTTGAATGATAGGACATAAACAGGAAATTACGACATTAAACAAATTATATGAAAGCAATAAAGCTCAGTTTGTGGCAGTATATGGACGTAGAAGAGTCGGCAAGACATTTCTTATTAACGAAGTGTTCGCAGGTAAAGTAACATTTCGTCATGCAGGACTTTCGCCGATTGAATCCGATGCTGAATCGACGGATAGCCCACTTAGAAGGCAACTCAAACATTTTTATAACTCTCTTATCCTTCAGGGAATGAAGAAAAGTAAATGTCCTGAAAACTGGATGGATGCATTTTTAATGTTGGAAATGTTTCTTCAGGACATAGATGATGGCAGTAGGCAATTGATTTTCATAGACGAATTGCCTTGGCTTGATACACCTAAATCAGGTTTTATAACCGCATTTGAGGGGTTTTGGAACACATGGGCATGCTCAAGAAAAAATGTAATGCTTGTAGTCTGCGGAAGTGCAACATCGTGGATGACAGATAAGTTAATTAATAATCATGGAGGTCTCTATAACAGACTTACATGTGAAATAAAGCTTGCACCGTTTTCACTTGGAGAATGCGAGAAATACTTCATCAGTGAAAATATTAAGATGTCCAGATATGATATTATA
>JAQXMB010000145.1 GCA_029012425.1 bacterium
TTGATAAAAAACCAACAATATGATAGTTCTCACAAAATCGTTTATAAAATGTCTGTCCACATTTTCCGCAGCCAAAAATGAGTACTTCCTGTTCTTGAAACTCATATATCCAATCCTGATTGCAGAACAGACGATAAACTACAATCGCATCAATATAATCATCCTCATACTCAAAACCTTTCAGGCATAGTATCTCGTCAAATATTTTATTCTCATCTGACCAATTAACATTTGTAAATCCGTTACATAGTACGATATAGTATTGTTGTGTATCAATTTGATCCAATTGAAATTCACGCAATTCCATATCACTCTCTGTATATTCAAATAGCTTGTCCTGCTCTAATGTAATGTTCTGGATGCGGTTAAAATCAATATAACCTACAATATCGAGAAACTGTTGAAATGCCAAACAGAATTCCATACATTCTCTATGATATCCTGCAATAATGATTTTTCTTTTTTTTAATATCTGCTCAACTAAAGAAGCTCTCATATGTCCTCTCATACCCTTCAATTACATGGAATCATCCTATTCTCTACATTTTATCAATTGACCAAAAAGTGTTACTGCACCCAATATATTAGACACACCGAACTCTGATGCATCAACAATACACCCTCCTGACGAAGTTCTTCCTACTTCATATGCTCTCTTATTCAACGCGGTTTTACCTACTTTCTCCAGCATATTTTTGGGCATATACCTGGGCTTCATGGCTTCTGAGTATATTTCATGATCAAACCATTCCAGAAATGTTTCTCCTTGCATTTGTGCACAAGCACGCATCTCCTGCATGAGTCTGTCATAACAGAAATCTCGTATATCAAGTTCCTTATATAGCTCTACAAAAACTTTTTTCCAATCAAATAACTCATCAATATACTCCTCCGGCAACACACCGATAGTGATTGCTCTCAGCATGCTCGTATACAGCGACCATGTATCTGTTCCGGTCATTGGAAGAAGAAGTTCAAATGAGGTTCTGCAATATCCACCCACATTTCCATCCAGTTTCTGCTGATTCCAACACTCCGTCCATTCTTCTGAGGTCTTGGCAGTTTGGTTTGCATTTGCTCCTACAGATCCACTACTCATTCCTGCTATCGTGAGTGGATAGCGTAGATTTAAAATCCGGTTGTTAATTGATGCTGTAATAACGCCCATGTATATATCCTGACACACACCATCCCACAGCCGACCTGTCTTTTCCAATAATGTATCAAAATACGATCTCTTGAAGCAGGAATTAATATAAAGCATTGGTAGAGAATACATATTCTGCGAATTCGAAAATATCTCTGCCAGATACTCATCCCTCTGCTTGTAATGTACCTGCCAATCATCTTTCTGATATTCCCGCGGAATAACCAATTCGTGCTGCTGACCTTCATTAAAGCCCGGCCATGCATAGAATCCTCTCTCCCACTGAATGATTTCTTCCTGTGGATACTGCTGTGCAATTTTATCAATTGTCTCCAATGCCCAGGGCAACATTCCATCATCGGAGCCTAATGATAAAATATACTCTCCCTTTGCATGAATAAATGCGTATTCAAAGCTTTTTGACAGATGTAAACTTCTAGGTGTCTGAATATACTGAATCTTTGGATGATTCAATTCCTTAATCAGCTCATAAACTTCTGTATTATTATTGGTAGAATTATCACTTATGATAATCTCGTAATTTCCATCATATGTCTGTTCTAAACAGGTCTGAATTGTTGAACGAAGCGTATATGAAGAATTTCGTGCAGGAATAATGATTGAAAATCTGCACTCTGGCGCAGAATATATCTGTTCATGAACATTAAGACAATAAATATCACTAATATAAGACAAATAATTTCCAAGCCAACCAAACTGCAGTGTATTTTCATAAAACGGTGCCGTTCTTTCCGAGAGTCTCTGAAGCTGTTTTTTTAACAATGGCTGCTGTGCATATAAATCCATCATTGTTCCGGTCGTCAAAAATAGCGCATGCTGCTCTTTTAATTCCTTGTCCGCAATCAATGACAAAATGTAATCGCGATTATCACCAATCGATTGCCCATTCAATATCAGTTCAATCGGTGTAATCATTGTTCCATATTCCGACTCCATCTTCTGTTCCAAACAGACAGTTGCCGTGTCAATCCAGTTCACCTCATAATCAACATCAATTGGTTGCGGAAGCGATATGTAAATGACCTTATGTCCCAGTTCTTTACAGAGCTTTGCTGAAATTTTACTCGTATATGGAAATTCCTCTCTTGTTTCCGAAACAATCACTAATCGCGAATTGGATGATAATAAAAACTCTTTCAGATACCGGATATTGATACTTTCCTCCACAAAAGTTCGTAAACCGGTTCCATAATATCCATTTTTGAATTGAAGCACATCTGTCATCTGCTGTAACGCATATTCCATGAAGCAAAACTGTACGCGTTTTGTTTCATATACAATATTCTGCATAAATCCACTATTTAACATAAACTCATAGTAAGCGATCAATTCCTGCTTCTTTTGATTTACAACAAGCAATTCATCCTTGGACAATTCTTTTCCATAATATGCCTTTAGCTCGCTAAGAAATAGCATGTGGCGCATGGCATCCAACTCGTCCGTATTCTGCATTGCCGCTAATAAATACGCGTATTCTGCTTCAAACAACCCGTCACATTCAATCCAACACGAAAATGTATTATGTAAAAATCGACATGCTTCACCCGGAAAACCTTTTTTTGCATTCAATTCTGCTGCAAGTGCAAACGCACCCAGTCGATATGGTCTGATATCAGCAAACTTGGGCATTTCCTCATAATAAACACGCTCTAGATTGTTAATGCTAGCCCGTCGTAATTGTGCAACTTTTTCCAAATACTCTTTTTCTGTCATGCTATTTTCACCAATACATCTTTTTATTAAAAATATCCTTCCAACAGCTATCAATTATAATGCAACATATCCTTCCGGCGGGTCATATGAAATCATTCTTTTGTCAACATGAAATCTATCATACTTTTCCAATTTCTCTATCATATCGCTTTCATTGTCCGTCATTGAAATATCCTGAAGTTCAAGATACTTCTCCGTAAGTTCAATTCCCGGATGATATACAGGGGCTAGCTGTAAATACTTCTTTGCGATATTTCGCTTTTTATTTACAAGCATTTTGTGTGCATACCGTAGACACATATCTCCAAGATGTTCAATTGCCTCCGTGTACCTGTCAATCGGTTTCTGAAATCCGAATACCTTTGACAATTCTACAAATGAATGAATCAATTGATAATGCTCTGTGATTCCCATCAAATTATCTTCCGATACGGATGTTTCGTTTCCAGAATGAACACGGTACTGAACCAAATCCTCTTTGATATACGCAATATCTCCAGCACATGCATATAAAAAGTTATTATACCAATCCCCTGCTACATTCCACACTCGTTCATACGAACGGATTTTAGGTGAAATTGATCTTCTTACAATTCTTTGTGCTGGTATTGCAATTCCTGCCATCATAAAAACTGCTGCCTGGCTTTCTCCCGGAATAACGCAACTTTTATTATAAAAAGGAACTACTTTTGTAATATTGCCTTGTTCATCAATCTCCTCGCGATTAACCATTACGCAAGAAACATTTCTATGTTCTTCAAGAAGCGATATCGTTCGCTCCAAAAAATGAGGATTGATTGCATCATCACTTGCCAATGTATATACATAATCACCCTCTGCAAGCCTTGAGCATACTTGAGAATTCATGTCACTTCCAAGATTGCGCTTATTGCGATTAATTCGAAAATGTATTCCCTTCTCATCAAATTTTGCTAGATAGGAAAATGCAATCTTATAGGAAGCATCTGTTGAATTGTTATCGCTAAAGATTACTTCTATATTGTCATAAGTTTGTGCCAGAACACTATCAAGACAGTGGCCTAAATAGTGGCCATAATTATAATTCGGGATGCAAATTGTTACTAATGGTTTGTTCATTTCTCTGGTGCGAGCAAACTTCAGTTAAGTTGCTCAGGCCTCCTTTTTTGATATAATGCAATTAACGATGATGCAAAAGATTGTATGCAACAAATCTCTAAACCAAATAATTTAGCAATTTCTTTCAATGATCCTTTTGTAAAGTAACTAATATGTTCATTTATCTCTATATCATGGTATGAATACATGAAAGTTTCATACGGCACCTCAATATACAAATACCCGTCCTCACTTAATGAGTGAACCAAAACATCAATAATTGAACGCGGATCAGATACATGTTCTAACACATGACAGCACATGATAAAATCCCATGAATAATGTGATATTTCATCAAATTGATCAATTCTTCGAACTCCCGTACGCAACTGATATCCTGAAATCTCATACACATATTTCTCAGCATTGATAAATCCATCTGGAATATACTGTCCCTCATCTCCGCCATAATCAAGTACATGATTTATTTCTGCAAGTTTCATATATTGAGTCAAAAATGATTCTAATGCCTGTTTTCTCCGCTCTTCGACATACTTCTTGGAATATTCCTCTTCCATGTAGTTTTTTTCATATTGTGTACGAATTCTCAGGTATTCACTTCCTCGATAATCAGAATAAAGACAATCCATTTCGTCATCAGTCGGTCGATATTCCGAAAAACCCATACCGCATGAACGGCACTTTAAGAATCTTGTCTTTTGTGCATTTCCGTGGAACATCTTTTCTACTATAAACGGTGCAAAATGAGCCCGTGCTGCATCTAAGGACTTATTTCCACATATGATACAGGATGATGATACCTCCTCATAATAAGGATAATCAACAAAGCACTGTTCGCTATTAATATCTAATCGGTCTATCACTTCCGGCCATCTAAAAAATGCGAGTGCAACATTACACTCTTTATAATTCGTTAGCTCATCCGGGCAAATCACCCGATACCCCCGAATGGAGCTTCCCCATTTCCTTTCATCCGAATCACACAATGCACGAATTTTTCCCTGCGTATTTTCCAACTTATCGACTAACTTCATTCCATCATTTCCGCATCCGTAAACAATAATGGGTCTTATTAGCAATTCAGAATTTAATTCTCCGTTTTCCAGATATAAGTGTTTTCTCATCATTAAATATTCCCTAAAGTAAATTCATCTTCTGCATCAGAAGAATTCCACTCCCCTTTTTTACGATTATCATACAACTGCATAACAAACAGTTCCCCAACAATTATTAACGAAATGATGCCTCAAATATAATTGATACTCCGGATGATACTGTTTGATTAACATCGGTACTTCCCAGAAATCACTGGTCTTATGGTAGACACAGATTGCAAGCTTTGGTGACTGTGTCTCAATGATCTGTTTCATGCCTTTTAATGCCTTTACCTCTGAACCTTCAATATCCATCTTAACAAATGTGATTTTCTTATTTCCAAGCTTATCATCCAACTTTGCAACTTGCGCTACCTGTTGTTTCCCGGAATTCTTCATGATACTGATACCGTCCATCGGCTCATTCGCACCATCGCCCAGTGAATATGTAATATCTGTATTTTCATCGAACACGCCTTTATTGTAATAGGAAATCTTATTTAGACCTTCGGTATTTTTTATCATCTTATCATAGTTTTTTTTATCCAGCTCAAAAGCATAAATATGCTCATAATCTTTTACAACTTCTGCAAAACGAAGCACGGTATCTCCATCATATGCGCCACAGTCAACAAACACCTCTTGATTTGTCAGTTTCATAAATTTCTGTTCGAAATACTCTCCCTGCGAATACAGTTCCGTCCAAGGGCAAGCCATTCCTAATGCAATTCGATTCGCTAGCGCGTTCGCGTAGATTCGTTTTGATTCTTCGTCCGCAAATAAGTCCATCGTACTTAACATGACATCTTCTTTTGTTGCAATTTCATCTTCATCCTTTGAAAAACCCAACTCTTCATCAATTGACAAATCTGTATGTGTCACCCATCGAATTCCCATCCCCGATAACTGTTCACACACGGGGCTTGGATTTCCAAGCATGATAATTACAACAAGATTCGAATACTGAGTCAACTCATCCGGTTTCACACATGGAATTCCTTCAATACAGGTACCCCATCTTTCCGGATTATTGTCACACAGCAAATTCACATGGTATCTGCTCTTCATATTCTTCTGCGCAAATGCTTCCTTGAAATAAGTTCCAAGTCCGAAAACACATACATTTTCAGCATTCATTACCACATTATATTTATTAAAGCTTTTATTCAGTTTTGCATAATCAATCGCCTGCTGCAATAATTGCTTATGATTCATACTCATCATTATCCTTCACATTCTCCGTCTGATCCCCTCCGCAAACTCCACTGTCTGCTCGGGAAATGCGCCCAACTTTTTTATCTTCTCCACACTTGGTTCTAACCAGAATGTCCTGCTTGGATCTGATTGCTTCGCCCCAAATCCAAGTGTAAGATCCGGTGCGATAATATCTCTGATTTCAGTGACAAAATCCTTAAGCAGTCGTGTATCCTCCGAAGCAACATGGTAGATGCCTTCTGCCTCTTTGCTTTCTCCAAGCTTTCGAATCATTGATACGCAATCCATGATATTTAAGAAATTCCACATATTTTCACACGGTGAAAGCTGTGGTTCTTCTCCTTTTTTCAAAGTTTCAATCACATAGCTTACCAGTGTTCCGGAGTTTTCCCCGACACCATATACGCTGTAGATTCGTGGCCATACAAGCTGTATACCAATCTGCTTCGCCAGCACCTGTCCCATCTGATAGGCCGCAAGCTTGGCAGCTCCATACATCATAAACGGTCTTGGAACTGTCTGATCTTCCACTGCAAGGCCGTGTACAACTCCGTACTCGGCCTGACTTCCTGCACCGATTACTTTTATACAGCCGCAGGATTTTGCCGTGCGAATGGCGTCTGCAAAATACCCTACATTCAAATACTGTATAGCGAAATCATTTCTTGCATCTCCACCGGAACCATTCCATGCGAGATGATACCACACATCTGCTTTTATGTCATACTCCGTATGAAGTTTTTCAAGTTCCTCTAACGCCACTTCCACAATCTGCAACCTTTTTTCTGTATTCGGATGATGCTGCGTGATTGTTGTCAATTTCTGTATTTTATCAGAATTCGGGCGAATGACTGCTGTAACGGAATGACCGTTTAATAACAATTCTTCCACGAGCGCTGTTCCGATAAATCCGGTTGCCCCTGTTACGATAATACGCATATAGTTCCTCTCTATATCTGCTCTGCCATCTTCCAGATTTCTTCTATCTCTTCCCGCTCTAAAAGTGGTGTCATGTCATCGAGCGGGCGACTTGCCATCTGTCCGTCGTCGCGCATGTAATTCGCTTGTCTGGGCAATATCTTCTGAGTAATGTCTGCATGAATCGTACACACAACCGGTCCATCATAATCGAGCACCTCTTTTACCTGCTCAGTGAGATGTTCTTCGTTTTCGATGTGCATTCCCTTGATACCAAATGCCTCAGCGATTCTTTGCATATCCGGCAGGGTCAATCCGCTTTCTACCGTACAACCGGTGAGTCTTCCCTGAAAATTGCCATTCTGAGACCCATAAATCATACTGTATCCACTGTTGTCGGATACGAAGATTTTTACCGGAAGATTTCTTCTTTTAATTACTTCTAACTCCTGCATGTTCATCGCAACACTGCCGTCTCCGGTCACGCAGATGGTTCTCCGGTTGCCGGATGCGATACAGCTTCCCACACATGCCGGAACATCATAACCCATGGAAGCCAGTCCTTTTGTTAAAAAAGCCCGCTGTCCCCATTTCAGTCGAATCGTCTTCATCGCAATATCGACAGTTGTTCCGGAGCTTGTAAACTGGTAAATATCATCAGCAGTCATCTGATTTGACAGTTCATCCATCAGATGATAATTGCTGACAAATCCCTCTCCTGCTGCCTGCTCTGCAATCTGAACCGGATATTTTTCTGTAAGTGCTTTACAAAAGGCAATCCACTTTGAATAGTCTTTCTTTTCAAGCTTATCCTTGCAATCCAAAAGCTGTTTCATGAAGTCTGCCACATCACACACAGCTTTCAGCTGGGGATGAACGCTCTTTTTGTTCATCTCTGCCTCATCAATATCTACCATGATGTGATATGCATTCTGCAAAAAACTCTCATAATTGTATCCGGTACTGAGCAGATTCAGTCTGCTTCCAAGTGTAATCACAAGGTCGGCGCTTTGCTGAATAAAATTCGCTGCACGATGTCCCACGGATCCGGGTCTTCCAAAATACAACGGATGCTCCTCTTCAATCAAATCTACACCGTTCCACGATACAAGAACCGGAATACCAAGCAGGTTATACAGCTCTCGTGCCAATTCCTTGGAATGCGACAGGCGAATGCCATGTCCAAGAAGCAGTACCGGTCGTCTCGCTTTATTCAGCTGTTCAATCGTTATATCGATGAATTTCTTTTTTGCCGCATAGGATGCCGGTTGTTTTTTGTAGCTTCGCAACTCCCCAACGGTAACTTGTGTTGCCTGAATATCAAGCGGAATGTCAACCCAAACCGGTCCCGGTCTTCCATCTACCGCAATTGCAGCGGCCTTCTCCAGCTCATAGCGAATATCTTCCGGTTCTTTTATCTGCACTGCATATTTTGTATAACTGCGAGCCATCGATAGAATATCTACTTCCTGTATTCCGAACTGACGAACATGCTGTGAATCACGCAAATCATCTCGTTTCACCTGACCGGAGATAAAAATAACAGGAATCGAATCCATATATGCGCCAGCCAGTCCGGTCAATGCATTCGTTCCACCCGGTCCACTTGTTACCAGACACACACCGTAACCTTCGGTCACTCTTGCATAAGCCTCTGCCGAGATAGATGCTCCCTGCTCATGCAGCATGCACACACCTTCAAGTCTGTCATTATTTCCAAGCGAATCGTTTAAGTGCATCGCACCGCCACCGGTCACATAAAAGATGTGTTCCACGCCCAGATCTGCTATAAAGTTCATAACATAATCGGATATCTTCATCGTATTCTCCCTCGGCTATACTGCCGCTGTATATTCATGATAATTAATCAGATCTTCAATAATTTCGTTCTTAACAATAGTCGCCTCATAACCGGCGTCTACATTTAACTTCCGAAGCAAATATTCCATCGTGACATTTCCATCACGCCATTTGCCACCAAGTCCGATATGCGTGACATCCATATAGTCTGCGCCTGCGGCAATTGCACAATCGGCAAGCCCTTCTGCTGTACCGTTTCGATTATGGAAATGACAGCCCATTTTGATTCCAACCTTGTGACACTCACGAATCGTATCCTGCACATACTGTGTCGTCATCACGCTTTCCGTATCGGCAAACTCTATTGCATGAACACCTTTTGCTTTCGCAAATTCTGCAAACTGAATATTCAGCTCAATCGGGTTTCGTCCGGCACTTGTAAAGTTCAGAAATACTTCATACCCAAGCTCCATCGCCTCTGTTGCAAAACGATCAAGCACATCAAGATTTGTCTCCGGTGAGCGGGTCAAAAGACGAACCGTATCAATAATACTTTCCTTTGCCGGCATCAAGGGAGATAACGGTCTTTGAATATCTCGCATTGCTGCGAGTTTTGTAATATTTTTTGATGATTGAAATACTTGCGCAATGGCCTCGTTTTTCAGACTACAGTAGCGATAGATTCCGCGGTTCGGGTCTGCTGCCTCATCATGGAAAAATCCAAGCTCCACATAATCAATGCCTCTTGTCTGCGCAAAATTGTAAATATCCTTTGCGGTTTTTTCTGTAAAATTCCATCCGGTCTGATAACCGATTTCTCTCATGGAGCAGTCAAATATGGTAAGTCCGTTTATCATACTTCATTCCTCCTTTTTGTGATTTGTTTCTATGCCAACGCTTCTTTAATTCTCTTAATCATCTCATCCAGCATGGATTCTGTCATTCCCGGATACACGCCCACCCAGAAGCTTTGATTCATTGCTTCATCGGTCTTATCAAGTGTGCTTGCTACCCGGTAATCAACACCTTCCTCATACTGCTCAAAACAAGGATGACGAAGGATGTTTCCGGCAAACAGATTTCTTGTCTGGATATTATGTTTTTCAAGATAGCTTACAACTTCGTTTCTTGTTTTTCCGCTGTCCGGCTTTACTTCCATGATAAAACCAAACCAACAGGGTTTTGTTCCTGCTTCCCTTTTCGGAAGAACAATTTTTTCTGCAATATCCTCTAATCCTGCATGCAGGTAATCCCAATTTGCCTGGCGCTTTGCGACAAAACCCGGCAGCTTTTCCAATTGAGCCACACCGATTGCAGCCTGCAAATCAGTGATTTTTAGATTATATCCTAAATGTGAATATACATATTTATGATCATATCCATACGGAAGTGTTCCAAACTGTCCGTCAAATCGATGACCGCATAAATTATCCTGTCCACCGGAGCAGATACACTCTCTTCCCCAATCTCTAAAGGAACGAATTGCTTTGTGAAGTATGGGATTTGAAGTATAGACTGCTCCGCCTTCTCCCATTGTCATCTGATGTGCCGGATAGAAGCTTGAGGTTCCAATATCTCCGATGGTTCCGGTCTTTTTCTCCACACCATTAATGGTGTAAGTACCGCCAAGTGCATCACAGTTATCCTCAATCAGCCAAAGTCCATGCATTTTACAAAATTTTGTCACGGTCTGTAAATCAAATGTATTTCCAAGGCTGTGTGCTAAAAATACAGCTTTTGTTTTCGGCGAATATGCCTGCTCTAAAAGATCCGGATTCACATTGTAAGACGGAATATCAATATCAACAAATACCGGAACGAGTCCACACTGTACAATCGGTGCAACCGTTGTCGGAAATGCTGCTGCCACAGTTATTACTTCATCACCCTTCTTTAGCTGTCTCTCGCCAAGTAACGGTGAAGTCAGTGCAGCCACCGCCAGCAGATTTGCCGACGAACCGGAATTTACAACAGATACATAAGGCACCTTAAGATAATCTGCCAGTCCCGCTTCGAACCTTCTGGTATAATCTCCTGCTGTCAGCCAAAAGTCCAATGCACTATCGACCAGATTACACAGTTCAGCCTCGTCATATACACGCCCCGCATAATTGATTCGATCACCTGCTTCATATTCTTTTGTCTGGTGTTTTTCTTTTGCATATTCTGCAACCATATCAAGTATCTGCTGCTTTTCCATGTTGTTCTCCAATTCTGATTATTCACAGGCATGATAGATGCCCGTATTATTTTAGTTGCAGTCAAGCTGACTCAGCATATATCTGCAATCGTAAATCTTCCTGTTGCAATAATCTGTAATATTACGGAATTCCTCCCATGCTGTCACTATAGCAACTACATCTGACTTTTCACAAACTGCCTTGGCACTGCTTTCGTACTGTACGATTGCATCTGTATAATGCTTTGCAAATTCCTCATTTGCCACAGGATCGTAAGCAACGATATGCTCATACCCCAAGGCATTTAGTTCTTTTATGATTGTGTAAGCCGCCGTATCTCGTACATCGTCAGAAAGCGGCTTAAACGACAATCCTAAAATTCCAATCGTCTGATCCTTAGTAAGTCCATTTGCAATCTGCTTTGCAATCGCAATGGGGCGGTTGCTGTTGGTATCAATGACCGATTTTAAGATATGTGCCTCACAGCCCTTTGCTCGTGCCTGAGCAAGAAGTGCGCTAGTATCCTTTGGCAGACAATATCCACCATAGCCGCAACCGGGATATACATAACTAGTCATATTACAGTTATTCCAGCGCTTGTCCATATGCAAAATATGGAATGCATCCGCAACATCAATTCCTCCGATTGCATCTGCAACCTGTGCCATCTCATTGGAATAACTGATTAATGTCGCAAGCAATGTATTGGACAGATATTTGATAAACTCCCCGGTAGAATGTGAAACCGGATAAATTGGGATATTCATTGGCTCATACAGGCGAATCAGCATCTCCTTAGATACTTCATCATTACAACCCAGAACAATGCGATCTGCTTCAATAAAATCATCCCAGCAGTGCCCTTCCCGTAAAAATTCCGGATTGTTTGCAATGCCTAGCTGCTTTGCAATCTCCCCCTTGTCCTGCACATACGGGACAATCTTCTCTGCTGTTGTTGAAGGAGGAATTGTTGATTTTGTGACAAGCACACGATACTTTTCATCCTTAATCGCATTGACAGTCATATCAATTGCTGAAAATAGATAAGAAAGATTTGCACTTCCTTCTTCCCCATACGGAGTTCCCACACAATAGAAAACATACTCACTGTTACGAATTGCTTCTTCTACATCGTCTGTCACAAAAAAGTTTTTGTTGAGATGGTCGCGCAATACTTCATCCATCTTGGGCTCTAAAAACGGAAGTTCTCTGCTTCGAATTATCGCTTTGCGATTTTCATCAACATCGATACCGTATACCTGATAGCCCATATGGGCAAAACCAAGCGCGGTTGTAAGTCCTACAAATCCAAGTCCAAATACGGTTACCATAATAAATTCTCCTCCGGGCTCTCTTTCATAAACTGTAAAAATCTTTCTACGCCTTCTTCGACATAGATTTCCGGCTGATAGCCCAGAATTGTACGAGCCTTGGTAATATCAGGACAGCGTCTCTGCGGATTGTTAGTCAGATAATCACGATCTTCTGATACCGCATATGTCACATCCACCTTGTATCCAAACACCTTCTCACCACATGCCTGATAGATTTCTGCCAGTCGATTAATTGTGATTTCCGGTTTTTCAATTCCGATATTGAAATAATCATAGCTTCCGTGAAGCATGATTTTTAAGTATCCTGCAACAGAATCTGCGATATAACAAAATGTTCTGCTCGGTGTACCACTTGATAAAATCGTTATATCCTGCTTTTCTACAATATTTTTTGCAAAGTCGGCGGGCACTCGTTTATCATTAATCTTCATTCCGGGCCCAGAATTATTAAAGGGTCTTACAACTCCGATTGGCATTCCATACT
>JAQXMB010000146.1 GCA_029012425.1 bacterium
CATTGCATGCTGTGAGGAAGCAGGAATTGGAGCCGGGCAGTTAATCGGGATGCAGGGACCTTTTTCTGTGGAATTAAATGCGGCAATGTTTCGAGAAAAACATGCAAAAATACTCATTACCAAGGCATCCGGAGCACAGGGGGGATATGTGCAAAAGCTTCGGGCTGCGGTAGATTGCGGCATGGATATTATTATCATCCATCCGCCGAAGGATGAGGGATTTTCCATGTCCGAAGTCCGAGCGATGCTGGGACTTTCAAAGACGACGGATCTTGCAGTTGCCCTGCAAAAAAAACAACTCATGCTCGTGGGAATCGGAATGGGACAGGAAAAGAGTCTGACCGGTGAGGCTAGAGAAGCGTTTGCACAGGCACAAATCATATTTGGAGCAGGTCGAATGCTGGAGTCGGTAGCAGGAATCGAGGGTGTCTCATCTAAGATTTCAGATACGGCGATTTACATGGCTGATGATGTGTGCGGGTATCTGAAGACGCATCCGCATCTTACATGTGTGGCTGTTGCGCTGTCCGGAGATGTCGGTTTTTACAGCGGTGCCAAGCAGTATTACGAAAAGTTTCGCAGCTTGGAATGGGAAATTACAAGTATATGCGGAGTATCGTCTGTGTCCTATTTTTCAAGCAAGCTTGGAATTCCCTGGCAGTCGATGAAGCTTTGCAGCCGGCATGGAAAAGCTGCCAATATTGTCTCGCTTATAAAAAGAAATCGCAGTGTTTTTGCTTTATTTTCAAATACCGCACAGGTGCATGCACTCGCAGAACGGTTGATTGCCTATGAAATGAATCAGGTCACCATGCATATCGGATGGGATTTGGGGTATTGCAGCGACAATCGGTGTGAGCGGATTAAAAGTGGATTTCCCGAAGCGTTTTTAAATGAGACGCGGGAAGGATTGTGTGTTGGAATTTTTGAGAATCCGTATGCAGATGAATCCGTTACAGGCATTCATGCCGATACGGACTATGAGCGGATGGAAAAGATTCCGATGACCAAGGAGGAGGTTCGTGCGCTTATTCTTTCGAAGCTTCAGCTGCAGGAAACCTCCATTGTGTATGATATCGGAGCGGGAACAGGCGGTGTGACGATGGATCTTGCACATTATGTGACAGATGGAAGTGTCTATGCAATTGAGCGAAATGAGAGGGCACTTTCGTTACTTGAGCGGAATGTGAAGCATTTCGGGGCAGAGTCTGTTCACATTATCTCGGGAATGGCACCCGAGGTTTTGGAGCACCTTCCCGCACCGACGCATGTGTTTATCGGGGGAAGTGCGGGAAGACTTGCAGAGATTGTGGAGTGTCTCTATCAAAAGAATTCTGCTGTTCGTATTGTGATTGCAGCGGTGACGCTTGAGACGATTGCGGAGGTGACAAGGCTTGTGCAGGAGGGTGTGATAGAAGATCCACAGATTTGTCAGGTATCAGTTGCCAGAGCAAAGACAGCCGGATCCTATCATCTGATGAGCGCTGAGAATCCGGTTTATTTAATTACGATTTTACCGTAAGAAAACCAGGATTCGCTGCGTATTATGATCCTGTACGATCGGGAGATAGGCAGCGAATATGGTGTAGTTAATTGAAAATCATTATACGAATACCAGGCAGGAGATAGAGTGAATGGAAGGTTTTATACCGCGTCTCATGTTTGCTGCACCGAAAAGTGGAAGCGGAAAGACGATGATTACCTGCGCAATTTTGCGTGCGTTCAAAAAACAAGGATTAGCAGTTGGGGCATTTAAGTGTGGACCGGACTATATCGATCCTTTATTTCACAGCCATGTCGTAGGAGTTCCCTCAAGAAATGTGGACAGTTTCTTTTCCGATGAGGAGCTGCTTCGCGCATTGTTTTTTGAGGCGAATAGAAATAACGATACGGATCTGGCATTGATTGAAGGTGTCATGGGATATTATGACGGAACCGGAGCAGACGGAATGAAGGCATCCGGTTATGAGATTGCGGATAAGTTAATGTGTCCCGTAGTGCTTATTGTAGATGCCAAAGGAATGGGTTTGTCTGTGGCTGCATTAATCAAAGGGTTTATGGAGTACCGCGGGGATAGCCATATCCGCGGTGTAATCCTGAACCGCATTTCGCCGATGCAATATGATATGCTAAAATCCGCAATTGAAAAAGAACTGAAGATTCGTGTTTTTGGTTATGTGCCGAATTTCGCGGAGATGGAGTTCCCAAGCAGACATCTCGGGCTGGTTCTCCCGGATGAAATTGAAGATTTGACATGCCGCATGGATGTGCTTGCAGACAAGCTTTCTCAGACGATTGATTTGGAGGGGCTGAACCGCTTGGCGAAAACGGCAGAATTGTTTTCTGTGGGAACACTACCGGATGTACCCAGGCTTCCGCGACCGTTGACAATGGCAGTTGCAAGGGATGAGGCGTTCTGCTTTTTGTATGAAGATAACTTAGAATTGTTACAGCGGATGGGAGTGCAGCTTGTATATTTTTCACCCATTCATGATACCACGCTGCCAAAGCAAGCAGATGTGCTGCTTCTTCCGGGAGGTTACCCGGAGCTTTATGCGAAGGAACTGCGTGACAATGTATCGATGCGGGAGGAAATCAGGGCATTTCTTGCCGGTGGTCATAAGACGCTGGCAGAGTGCGGCGGTTTTCTGTATCTGACGAGAGAACTGACTGATTTGGATGGAAACAGGTATGAGATGATCGGAGCGATTGATGCCACATCCTTCGCAACAAAAAGGCTTGGAAGATTTGGGTATA
Organism: bacterium; assembly: GCA_029012425.1. Taxonomy (GTDB): domain Bacteria; phylum Bacillota; class Clostridia; order Lachnospirales; family Lachnospiraceae; genus W0P33-017. The sequence continues at coordinate 2,758 of JAQXMB010000146.1, forward strand.
TTGAGCTTGAGGATATGAAAACCGGGGAAGTAATCAAAGGTCATGAGTTTCACTATTTTGATACCGACAACAACGGATGTGATTGGTTGGCAAAGAAGCCCGGACGAGAGATAAGCTGGCAGTGTATGCATATGAGTGAACACTTGATTGCTGGTTTTCCGCATCTGTATTACTACAGCAATCCGATGCTTATTTATGAATTTCTTGCCGGGCGCGAGTAGGTGACCAATCCGTTAGGTTACTAGGCACGGTCATGCTACACCTTCAGAACCTGCCACTGGCAGCTTCTTTCGGATGCATGGCAACATATAGCGCAGGCACGCTCTCGCTACTTGTCGCAGGCAGTGGTACATAAGCGTCCAAAAGACGGACGCTAAGTACCAGCCGCTCCAAAGTACCTGCTGGATATATGTGTATCGCACTCCCTGTCCACGCTACGAAAAACTTGACAAGGTC
>JAQXMB010000147.1 GCA_029012425.1 bacterium
GATATTGATGCCATCAGTATGGCAGGCATCCCGGTGCGTGCCACTCCCGGTGTCGGCGGCGGATTCGAGATTATGCCCGGCTTTAAGCTTGACAAAAAAGTGTTTACTGCCAACGATTTGTCTGCTCTCTTGATGGGATTGTCCAGTCTGTCGAACGTCGTACATGGCGATGAAATCATTCACACGCTCTCGAAAGTGAAGAGCTTTATTCCTGCAGAGCAGGCAGAGATGATTGCAGTCAAAGCAAACCAGATTCGTATTGACCTTCATCCCTGGATGAGCAATCCTCATATCCGGGATTATTTTTCAACGATTACATCTGCACTTTCTGACAGACATCTGCTATCGTTTTCATATATTGGTCGGAAAGGCGCGCTCATCGAACGAACGATTGAGCCTTATCAGCTTGTGTCCAAAAATGGTCAGTGGTATGTCTATGGCTTTTGCAATCTAAGAAAAGACTATCGGTTGTTCAAGCTTTCCCGTATCATCGATCTTCGCATCGAAGCTACCAGCTACACGCCCAAGGATTTTCCCGCGCCGCGGCTAACGATCGATGACCTTGCCTCACCGCGTCCGCTTACGATTACGCTTCGCATCCATAAGTCTTTGACGGAACAGCTTTTAGACTACTGCTCCTTTGACCGGTTTACGCCGGATGGAGACAGTCACTATCTGGTATCATTTCCATTTATTGACCAGGACTACTACTATGGAATTCTGCTCAGTTTCGGCGATAAATGTGAATGCCTTGCGCCTGATTTGGTCAGAAAAAAACTGCAGGAAAAAATCCTGCAGTTGTCTGAACGATATAGGAATTAAACAATTTCTTTCCAATCCCTTGTCTTCTACAGGTAGCCGATACCTGCATCAAATCCAAAATCATATATGATTCAACTAAATCTTTTTTAACCAAATAAATCCAACCACTTTATCATTTTCAATTGCAAGATATGTAATATAATCATCACTGCTGATATCCTTTGCAACAGAATGCCTTTTTTCCATATCCCAGTCTCACACATGATGCTTCGCTTCATGGAGCTTCGACAATACACATATAACCTCCACATCATCCGTAAACGGGAACATGTCCACCGGCTGGCACTCCTTCGCGTGATATCCCAGCTTCGCAAAGTATTTCAAGTCTCTGCCAAGCGTTGTCGGATTACACGACACATATACAATCCGCTTCGGGGCAAGCGATGCCGCTGCGCGCATAAACTGCTCGGTACTGCCGCTTCGGGGCGGATCCATAAGCACAATATCTATTTTTTCATGCTCCGGATCCTCGGCAAGTCTGCTCATATATTCCGTCGCATCCGCTTCAACAAATGAGATGTTTTTGCATCCGTTCTTCTTCGCATTCATGCGAGCATCACGAACGGCCGACGCATTCTGCTCCACGCCAATCACTTTTCCGGCAGCAGCTGCCGCTGTCATTCCAATCGTTCCAATCCCGCAATAGGCATCAATAACGGTTTCCTTTCCGGTCAGCTTCGCATAGGAAATCGCCTTTTCGTACAATACCTTTGTCTGCAACGGATTTACCTGATAGAACGAATTCGGTGAAATGCGATAGCGGTTCCCGCACAAAATGTCCTCGATATATCCTTTTCCGTACAGAACGATATTGCGCTCACCGAGCACCATGCTTGTGTGTCGATCATTCACATTGAGCACAATCGATGTAATCTGCGGATGCGCTTTCAAAAGTGCTTTCACAAAATTATTTTTCGACGGAAGAATCGGTGTTGCAAGTACAAGCACGACGAGTACTTCTCCGGTTGCATGTCCGGTTCGAATCAGCACATGGCGAAGTGCCCCGTATCCGGTATCCTCATCGTATATTCGAAGCTTAAAAGATTTTGCCAATTCCCGTATCGTCGCAATCATTGCATCCGCCCGTTCATCCTGAATCTCACACTGCTCCACCGGAACAATCCGATGCGTTCCCTGCTCATACACACCGGAAATGATCGTCCCATTCCGCAGTCTTCCAAATGCCGCATGTACTTTGTTGCGATAATGATAGGGATTATTCATTCCAATCACCGGCAATACTTTCACACCATGCAATTCTTTTTTTACAATCTCACGCTTCTTTTCAAGCTGCTTTTCATATGCCATCCCCTGAAGCTGACAGCCACCGCACTTCTTGGCAAGCGGACAGCCGGTCTGTGTTTGCTCCGGCTTTTTTTGAAAGGAAGTCTTATGTGCAGGCTGCTTTTGGACAAGCTGCTTTTCTGTCAATTTCTTTTGCGTGCTTTGCTTGTGCGCATTCTTTCCGGGTATACCGCTTCTCTTAGCATCAGTATCAGTTGTTCTGTTTTTCTTTCTGACCGTTTTTTTTATTTCTGTTTTTTCTTTCTTATTTTTATACATATCGCCGGCGTTTTCTACTGTTCGTACGATTTTACGCCACTCCTTTTTATGATATCAATCATCCTATCATAGTTTCTATTGTTTGGAAACCACTCCCACTCCAAAAATCCATCATTGACTTTCCTGTAAAAAATGAGATAATAGGTTCGTTTAGAACTACTAATGATTCAACGAATGAAGGAGCCCGTTATGTTTTCAAATATCGGGGATGAAGTTCGCGAGGCAATTAAGACCGAAGAGGGCCGCACTGCATTCATCCGGAAACATGAAAACTACATAATAAGCTGTGCGAGCAAGTTCTGCAAGCATTATATTACAAAAAGCGATGATGAATGGTCCATTGCACTCATCGCTTTTTCCAATGCAATGGATACATATAATGATACAAAAGGCAGCTTCCTATCCTATGCAAGACTTTTGATTGAGCACCGGCTGACGGATTATTTCAGGTCTCAGGCGCGTTATCAGAATGAGATTCACACAGAACCCTTCGTTTTTGAGGGTAATGCTGATGATGAAGGTGAAAATGCCGCATTCCAAATGCATATCGCAAAAGCTGCCAGCACGACCGATGAGAATCCAATTGCGGATGAAATAATTGCACTCAATCAGCTGCTTGGCGATTACGGAATCACTTTTATGGAATTAACGACTTGTTCTCCGAAAGCGGCCAAAACAAAAGCGGCCTGTATTTCCGTTATTACATATATGAAAGAGCACCCGCTTTTGGTGACAAATCTTCGTTCATCAAAGCAGCTCCCAACAAAAATTCTAATTGAAAATACGGATGTACCCCGAAAAATTCTGGAACGCCATCGTAAGTATATTATAACAGCGGTGGAAATCGTATGTGGTGACTTTCCATTACTTGCTGAGTACATTAAATTATAATTCTGACAAAAGTCAGTTAGAAAGGAGGAAGGAACGATGAAAGCCGTCATTGTTGATCTGAGTAAGGATCAGGCTGTGGCGCTTCAGGAAGACGGACAGTTTGTCAAAATAAAAAATGCAAACTATTCGATTGGACAAGAAATCTGCCTGAAAGCTCAAACCATAAGATTTACAAAACAGGCTGCCATCGCCGCATCCGCTGCTCTTGTATTGTTAGCCGGCGGAGGATTTGGCACATATACCTGGAGTAATCCTTATTCCTATGTCAGTCTGGACATCAATCCTTCCATTGCATACTCTCTCAATGAGTATGACCGCGTTATATCTGCAACCGGAATGAACGAAGAAGGCGAACAGATTGTTGAAGCACTTGGTCGCTCGATTAAGAATCGTGACATTACAACTGCATTGTCCATGACAATCGAACAGTTAACCGCCGAAGCTTACATTGATTCTGAGAACACAAACTATTTAGTCATCGGGGTCTATTCCGATGATGATACAAAAGCAAACAAACTGCTCAATACTGTAGATAGTTTTTCACCGGATGAAACCCAGCTTTGTTCCATTTCAACGGTAAGCGTATCCAAGGAGACGAAGGATGCAGCCGACGAGCTTGGTATCAGCTGTGGTAAAATGGAATTGATTAACGAAGTTGCAAGCGTATCCGCAGATGTTGCCGGTGTCGATCCGGTTGTTCTTGCTGATATGAGCGTTGCCGAGCTTGAACAGGCCAAAGCCGATGCCCTTGGAACTGACAATGAAGATACTATATCTGTAGCTTCCAACACAGATGATACTGATGCAGTTTCCTCAGATCTGAAATCTGCCGAGGAATCCGATAGTGTTACTTCTACAACCAAGGACGAAGTGTCCACGAATAATAATGTATCAACTACGAAGTCGGATACAACGGAAAATAGTCCGGTAACCAGCGATTCTGCTTTATCGACCACGAATCCGACTGATAATAGCACACCGGCTTCTGTCAGCGGACCGAATCCGGCACCTGACACGCCGGCAAATCCTTCAGAAAAACCCGTTGTCACTCCCCCGGATAATAAACCCGCGGACAACGAGCCTGACAATACCTCTGAAGAGAAGCCGAATAATTCTTCTGAAAAGAAGGATCAAAACTCTTCGGAAAAGAAAAACAATTCTTCTGAAAAGAAGCCCGATCAGGCTTCCGATGAAGAGGAAGAAATTGAAGAAGATGCAAGTAGTCAGACAAATGATCGCATTGATCTTGAATGGTTTGAGCCCATCGAAGATGAGTCATTTTCTGAAGATGAATATGTCATCAGCTAATCTACTCTGCTTTTACAGGAGTACACCAACCAAAGCGATTTGTTTTCTACAGGAAAACGAATCGCTTTTATTGCGTTGTGTGTAAAAAAATGTTACGATATTTTCTAGATTATAACCCGTTGAGAAAAAGGAGGTTTCTATGAGCTTTCAAGATGAATACAAACAGAAGCTAGTAACTGCCGATGAGGCAGTCAAAGTAATTCAGTCAGGCGACTGGGTTGATTACGGTTGGTGTAACGGAACACCTGATGTGCTTGATAAGGCACTTGCCAAACGCACAGATGAACTGAAAAATGTTAACTTAAGAGGTGGAATCCTCTTAAAGCCATTGGCTGTTTTTGATCGTGAAGATGCCGGTGAGCACTTTACCTGGAATTCATGGCACATGTCAGGAATTGAGCGTAAGCTGATTGCTCGCGGCTGCGCTTTCTATTCACCGATTCGTTACTCTGAGCTTCCCCGCTACTATCGCGATGGAAACTGCTCTGATGTTGTCATGGTTGTCTGCGCACCGATGGACGCACACGGCTATTTCAACTTTGGTCCGAACGCTTCTCATTTGGCAGCTGCCTGTGAGATGGCTAAAACTGTTATCGTTGAAGTAAATGAAAATATGCCCCGCTGTCTCGGCGGTTTTGAAAACAATGTACATATCAGCGATGTCGATTTTATTGTTGAAGGTGAGAATCCTCCGATTGGCGAGCTTGGCGCCGGCGGTCCTGCAACAGAGGTTGACAAGGCTGTCGCAAAACTTATTGTCGACCGTATTCCCAACGGTGCCTGCTTACAGCTTGGTATCGGCGGTATGCCCAATGCAGTCGGTTCCATGATTGCAGAATCTGACTTAAAGGATCTTGGTGTTCACACTGAGATGTATGTGGATGCTTTTGTTGATATCGCAAAAGCCGGAAAAATTAATGGTTCTAAGAAATCTATCGACCGTTATCGTCAGGTATACGGTTTCGGATGCGGAACTAAAAAAATGTATGATTACATCGATGAGAATCCGGAGCTTATGAGTGCACCGGTCAGCTACACCAACGATATTCGTTCCATTGCAGCACTTGATAATTTTATTTCCATCAACAACTGTGTGGATATCGATTTGTTTGGTCAGATCAGTTCTGAATCTTCCGGAACCAAGCATATCAGTGGTGCAGGCGGACAATTGGATTTTGTACTTGGCGCTTATTTATCAAATGGTGGAAAAAGCTTTATCTGCTGCTCTTCAACTTTCACAGATAAAAATGGTGTAATGCATTCCCGCATCCGTCCGACACTCAGCAACGGCTCTATCGTAACTGACACCCGTGCGAATACGCACTATGTTGTTACTGAGCATGGTATTGTCAATGTCAAAGGTCTTTCCACCTGGCAGAAGGCAGAAGCTCTTATTTCTATCGCTCATCCCAATTTCCGCGATGAGTTAATTGCAGAGGCTGAGAAGATGAATATCTGGAGACGCTCAAATAAATAGATATTATTCTTGTCTATTCACATTTCAAAGGCCGGCATCCGATTTCCCGGGTGCCGGCCTTTCGTTTAATTATCTAATAATCCATCTTTATAGTTCGAATAATTATTTGCCGCGTTCCAGAGCAGCCACTCCCCTACGCCTGCATCCGCACAACCATCAATTTGGGCGCGCAGCTCTTTTCCGCGATAAGAAATATGTCCATCGACCCAGGTTGCGGTAAATGCCTGCAGCCACGGCCTTTGTTTTGCGATATGTACCTCATTTTCATCGGCTGCTTCAGCAAGCAGCTTCTCTCCGTCTGCAATTGCGGCTTCAATCAGCTCATGCGGTGCTGCATCGGGAACTTCCAGGCCATAGGCATTCACTGCATAGTGTGAAGGATATACCATCGGGCAGATATAATCACATCGTTTTGCCATCTCCACATAATCCTGTCCAATCAGTTCACCGTCTGTCTTGTTTGGAATAATTGTTCCGAACACATCCGCAGAGACATACACTCCCAGTGGTGCCAGCTGTTCATAGGCACTGCCAAGAAATCCACAGATTGCATCCTGCTTTGTCATGCGTTCTGCTTCTGTTCCAAAATCAGCCTCAGCAATTCCTTTTGCTGTAGAAAAGCGAATGTAATCAAACTGTATTTCGTCAAATCCAAGGGCAGCCGCCTGTTTTCCCAATTCAATAAGATAATCCCACACTTCCTGCTTGTATGGATTGACCCACGCAAGTCCGCTGTTGTCATGAAATACCGTTCCATCTGCGTTTTTCACCGCAAATTCCGGTTTATTTTCAGCCAGAATCGGATCCTTGAATGCCACAATACGGGCAATCAGGTAAATATCTTTCTCCTTCAGTTCCTGAACGAGTGCCTGCATGTCACCCACATAATTTCGCTCTGCATCAATCTCCTGCGCAAGCGGAAGCCCCATTTTATAAGTAACTTCCCCACTGTCATTTTTGACATCAATGACCATTGCATTCAGTTCTGTCTGCTGTAGAAAATCCGTCAGATCGGGCATCGTATTTGCAGTTCCCGCAACCGGTCCGGTGATATAGATTCCCTTCGCCTCCACCGGAGTTCTCGGATCCTCTTTCAGATATTCTGCCAAGCGTTCCTCAGGCGTTTGCTCCTGTTTCGCAAGCTCAGCCAGGCGTTCCTCTTCGAGGCGCTTTTCCTCCTGTAAGCGCTCCTCTTCAAGGCGTCTTTGCTCTTCTTGTTTTTCACGCTCCATAGCCAGGCGCTGTTGCTCTAATTCCGCCTTTTTCTTCTCCTGTTCCAGGCGTTCTTCTTCAGAGATATCTATTGTCTGTACGGTCTCATCCGTCTGTTCCCAAAATCGGGAAATCACACCCTTCCGAATTAACACAACAGCGACTGCACCAAGCAAAACCAGCACACACACCATCCGAAGAATGACTCTGTAATCCTTTTTCATAAAAAACCCCTCTAATTACTGTCCTATTTCATCATCAGGTAAGCAAAATATCCGGCATATCCAAGCAGCATTACAATTCCACCGGTTCGAGTCAGTTTCTTCTTGGGAAATACACATACCCACAGCAATATCATTGTCGCGATTGCGACAACCGCATCCACAATAAATGCTGTATTAAACGGAACCGGGATAATCAGTGCCGTCGTTCCAACAACAAATAAGATGTTAAAAATATTACTTCCTACGATATTTCCAACTGCAAGATCTGCTTTCCCCTTTACAGCTGCAACGACAGAAGTGCAAAGCTCCGGCAGACTTGTTCCAAGTGCAACAATTGTAAGACCAATGAATCGCTCACTAAGTCCCAATACCCGCGCAATCTGAGATGCCGCATCGACGCTCACATCTGATCCGACCACAATGAGTGCGATACCAATTACCACAAACAGCAGAAGCTGCCAGATTGGACGATGCCCTTCTTCTTCAACTTCTTCCTTATTGTTCTTTGTCATTCTTGCAAGATAAATCAGATATACAAGAAACAATGCCAAGAGCATCACACCATCCAGGCGGCCGATGCTTCCACCATACAATCCCATCGCAAGCAGTACCACGGAAATAAGCATCACAAACGGGATCTCGTAGCAGATGGTGGAATGCTGCACTTCAACAGCAACAATCACAGCTGTCACACCAAGAATAACAAGCACATTCATAATGTTACTTCCAACAACATTTCCAATGGTGATATCTGCCGTTCCCTTCACTGCTGCTGTGATACTAACCGCTGCCTCCGGTGCACTCGTTCCCATCGCAACGATCGTAAGACCGATCACCAGCTGTGGAATACCAAACTTTGCGGCAATTCCGGCGGCTCCTTCAACGAAAATGTCTGCTCCTTTAATCAGCATTGCAAATCCAACAATGAGAAGCACCAATTGTAACAGTATGTCCATAATAAGACTCCTTTCCATATGATAAATTATTGTTACTATTCAGACCGCATCCCGATTCCGCGAAAGCTCCCTCTCGATGCGGTTATTTATCTTCTACCAGATTATTCAGCCACACACCTTTTTTTACAAGATAGTAGCCTGTACTGCACTTAAGAACCTCCGTTGCCTGAACTGCCATATAAAGTCCTAACACTCCGATTGCGGTATAACGGGATAGCACCCATGCGAGCGGAACAACGAATGCCCACATATACACACTGTCAAACAGAAAGGTCACACCGGTTTTTCCTCCGGAACGGAGCGTAAAATAACAGGCATTCGTAAATGCACAAAACGGCATCATAAACGACATTACCCAAAGCAATTGTGTTGCAAGGTGCTGTACATTCGGCGTTGTGTTATAGAGCAACGGGAAGAACGGTGACAGACACGCCATGATCATTCCCACAAATACACAAATCCCGGCTGAAAATGCAATCAGCTTTGTATCTGTATCACGCGCTTCTTTCATTTTTCCGGCGCCAAGCAACTGTCCAACAATAATAGCAACCGCATCACCAAGTGCGATAAATACAATATTGAACACATTGTTCAGCGTGTTACAGATATTGAGTCCGGCCACAACCTCCAAGCCTCGTGTGGAATAACACTGCATCTGCATCGTCACACCAAAGGACCACAAAAACTCATTACACATCAACGGCAGGCTCTTTATGATTGTACTGCGAAACATTTCCATAGAAATCGCCCGTTTTGCAAACACTCCTGTAATGAAGCTGTATTCACTTCGTTTCATCCATGTCCATGCAATAAGAAGAACACATTCCAAATATCGCGAAACAACCGTTGCAACCGCAGCTCCGTTTACACCCATCACCGGTGCGCCAAGCTTTCCAAAAATTAACATGTAATTTAGGATCAGGTTAATCCCTACCGCAACCATACTCGCAATCATCGGTGCAACCGTCTGTGAACACTCACGAAGCGTACTTGCCACACTCTGTGTGATTGCAAATGGCACTAAGCCCAGCAACATGATGTAAAGATATCCCTTTGCGTACCCAAGCGTCGCTGCGATACTGAGTCCTTCTTCTCCTTCATGTAAAAAAATTGAAATGATTGGATTCTGAAAGATTGATAATACCGCGATTCCAACTGCTGCAAGTACCAATCCAATAATCAGCTTTACGCGAAAGATATCTTCCACACCTTTTTTGTCATTCTTTCCATAGTACTGTGCGGTAAAAATTCCGGCACCTGCCATCCCACCAAACATCGTCAGGTAAAGAACAAACAACAGCTGATTGACAATTGAAACGCCGGACATCTGATCTGTTCCGACAAGCCCGACCATCAAATTATCAAGCAGATTAACAAAATTGGTAAGACCATTCTGAAGCATAATCGGTACGGAAATTGAAAGTACCATTCCATAAAATTTTCTGTCTCCAATATATTTTTCTCTGAATTTCATCAAAATAAACCTCTCTCAAACAAGTCTATCTATCATAGCACATTTTGTATACAAAAGCAAAACAAAACGACCGGAGAAAAGCTGAAAAAATAAGCTTTTTGCTCCGATCGTTGTTTCTTATCACGACATTTTTAATGTTCTCATGGAATTTAATATTGCAAGCACGGCGACTCCGACATCTGCAAAAACCGCCGCCCACATATTCGCGATTCCAAGTGCACCAAGCACGAGAATCAGTACCTTTACAAAAAGTGCAAACACAATGTTCTGCTTCACGATTGCAAGTGTCTTGCGTGCGATTTTCACGACCTTCGCAATCTTTCGGACATCATCGTCCATCAGGACAATATCTGCCGCCTCAATTGCAGCATCACTACCCATACTTCCCATCGCAATTCCGATATCCGCCCGCGTGAGCACCGGCGCATCATTAATCCCGTCTCCGACAAATGCCAGGGTTTTGTCTTTGCCGCAAGCATTAAGCATCATTTCCACCTTACCAACCTTGTCTGCAGGAAGCAATTCATAACACACCTGATCGAGTCCCAGCTCCGTGGCAACCGCCTCAGCTGCCTCCTTGCGATCACCGGTTAACATGACGGTCTTTCTCACTCCGATACGCTTCATATCGCGAAGCGCCTCTTTAGCACCTTCTTTGATGGTATCAGAAATGACAATTGTTCCTGCAAACGCGCCTTCAACAGCGGCATAGACAACCGTTCCTGCTGATGTGTTTTTCTCATAAAAAACGGAAAGCGAATCCATCAGTTTTCCGTTTCCCAGATATACTTCTTTGCCATCAATCCATGTATGGATTCCATGTCCTGATATTTCTTCGGTATTTGCCACGCGCTCCATGTCAAGCGATTTCCCATATGCCGTACGAATGGATTCTGCAATCGGATGTGTGGAGTAGCCTTCGCCAAGTGCTGCGATTTCCAACAGTGCATCTGCATCCATACTAACCGGTTCCACCCGACTCACTGCAAACTCTCCCTTTGTCAGCGTTCCGGTCTTATCAAATACAATCGTATCCAGTTTTGAAACAGCTTCTAAGAAATTGCTTCCCTTTACAAGCACACCAAGCTTTGATGCCGCTCCAATTCCTCCAAAGAAACCAAGCGGAACAGAAATAACAAGCGCACAGGGACATGAGATAACCAAAAATGTGCAAGCTCTGTATATCCACTCTCCCCACAGATTTCCGATTGCAACCGGTTCCATCCTGCCCATTCCAATCATTGCCATCTGCCAAAGTGGCGGGACAATCGCTAAAATTACCGCTGCAAGCGTAACAATCGGTGTGTAGCGCTTTGCAAAACGAGTGATGAAGTTCTCAACCTTTGCCTTCTTGCTGCTCGCATTTTCAACCAGCTCCAAAATACGCGCAACTGTCGAATCGTCGAATTCCTTGGTTGTACGAACTTTCAGCGTCGCGCTTCCATTTACACAGCCGCTGATAATTGTATCTCCAACCGAAATGCGTCTTGGAACCGATTCTCCGGTCAGTGCGGCAGTATCAATCATAGATTCCCCTTCGACTACAACACCATCCAGCGGGATCCGTTCACCCGGTTTTATTACGATGATGCTTCCAACCTCAACATCATCCGGATCAACCTGTGTTAACACGCCGTCTTCTTCAAGATTGGCATATTCCGGGCAGATATCCATCATAGCCGAAATCGATTCTCTGGATTTTCCAACCGCATATCCCTGGAATAACTCGCCTACCTGATAAAAGAGCATTACAGCAACGGCTTCTGAGTAATCACCAACTCCGATTGCCCCGAAGGTCGCAATCATCATGAGAAAATTCTCATCAAAAATCTGTCCGTTTTTTATATTACGAAATGCTTTGTACACGATATCATATCCGATGATCACATATGGAATCAGACAGATTACTCCAAGCAAAAGACGCGACGGAAACAATTCTGTCACACCCGTATGCTCTGAGAGCATAATTGCCGCAAGCATGACAAATGATATGATAATTCGCATCAACATCTGTTTTTGTTTCTTTGTCATAATAACCTCTTACATTAATATCTTGCAGTCCGGTTCCACTTTTGCACAAACCTTAACGACTTCGTCCATAATGGCATCAAAGCGCGCATCATCTGCATCGATAGACAGCTTCTGAGTCATAAAGCTTACGGTTGCATCATTCACTCCGTCTAGCTTCTTAATTGCTTCCTCCATCTTTGCTGCGCAGTTTGCGCAATCGAGATCCTGTAATTTGAATTTTTTCTTCATTGTGATATCCTCCTTAATCTTTGAATTTCATAAATGCAACATCCCATCCGCTGCTCCCGTTGTCTGTCGGTGTCTCGCTGTCCCTTCAGCCTCGACTCGATGTGTCCTTCGTACCTCGCACACATAGTCTTCGGCTTTCAGCTATGACACAATTTCAGTTATCGATTCGCTCGCACTTCAACAGACAAAAATCGCAGCTGATTGGGATCTGCCACGAACTTTGCCGGTAGCGTGAAAGTAACCGCACCATCAGTTATCTTTATGGTAGCTCGAGCCAAGCGTGTCCAATAATACGAAAAACATTTCGTAATCTGCCCGGCGCAGATGATGGGATGCTGCCATAATATTGCCGGCAGTTAAAATCTGTCTGCTACTCTTCGATATGTTCCCTGCCCTGATCAATGATCGAACGGACATGATCATCTGCCAATGAATAGAATACCGATTTGCCTTCCCGACGGCTGGTCACAAGTCGCGCCTGCTTTAGGATTTTTAGCTGATGCGAGATTGCTGACTGATTCATCTGAAGCGCCTGTGCCAAATCACACACACATAACTGTGACTGACACAGCACAAATAGTATTCTCATCCGCGTCGAATCTCCAAAAACCTTGAACAGCTCTGCCAGATCATAGATTTCTTCTTCGTCGGGAAGTCCTTCTCTGACCTTGGCAAGACAATCTTCATGGATAAAGTTTTCTTCACAGATTTCTATATCATCCATAGCCATTTTTCATTTTCTCCAATCGCTTAGCTTTTATTGATGTGTACATATGAATAATTGTTCATATGTTCATCTTAGCATTTAAGTTTTTTATCGTCAACAGTTTTTTGCAAGTATTTTATAAAAGTTTGTTGACCTGTTTCTTATTTCACGCTATTCTATACGGTAGTACGCTAAAGGAGGAAAGGAAAGAAAATGACTACAACAAACTTTTTCATTGTTACCGCCATTGTTATCTATCTGTTGGTAATGCTTGCCATCGGTTTCCGTTTCAGCAAGAAAACCACCAGTTCTGAGGATTTTTATCTCGGCGGTCGCAAAATGGGACCCCTTGTTACAGCAATGAGCGCTGAAGCCAGCGATATGTCAAGCTGGCTGTTGATGGGACTCCCCGGAGTTGCATATCTGTCCGGTGTGTGTGATGCAGCATGGACTGCAATCGGGCTTGCAATCGGAACCTGGTTAAACTGGTACTTTGTATCTCGTCGTTTACGCCGTTATTCAAACAATATCCAGGCAATTACTGTACCTGAGTTTTTCTCAAAACGATTCCACGATAAGAGTAATACACTGAATGCCATCGCCGCATTGGTGATCATTATCTTCTTTATCCCTTATACCGCTTCCGGTTTTGCAGCATGCGGAAAGCTTTTTAACAGCTTATTCCATGTTGACTATACCGCCGCAATGGTTGTCTCTGCACTTGTAATTATCAGCTACACCATCATGGGTGGTTTCGGTGCAGTTTCAACGACCGACTTAATTCAGAGTGTCGTTATGACAATTGCTTTGATTACCGTACTTGGATATGGTATCACCACAGCAGGCGGCTGGGGCGCTGTCATGGCAAATGCACAGGCACTTCCCGGTTATCTGTCACTGAATGCAATGCATGATGCTACTGCCGGCACAGCAAGCCCTTACGGATTTATTACGATTATTTCAACCTGCGCATGGGGACTTGGGTACTTTGGTATGCCTCATATTCTTGTTCGCTTCATGGCAATCGAGGACGAGAAGAAGCTTGTTCTCTCTCGTCGTATCGCAAGCGTATGGGTTGTAATCGCAATGGCTGTTGCTATTATCATCGGTATCGTTGGTCTTGGAATGACAAACGCCGGTGCATTAGAGTTTCTTGAGGGAAGCACAAGCGAGACAATCATCGTTCGTATTGCAGGCTTAATCAGTCAACACGGTGTGTTTACCGCACTTTTAGCCGGTGTCATTCTTGCCGGTATTCTTGCAGCTACCATGTCAACCTCAGACAGTCAGATGCTCGCTGCCGCATCCGGTGTATCACAGAACATCGTTCAGGAGTTCTTCCATGTAAAGCTTGATGAGAAGAAGAGTCTTCTGATTGCCCGCATCACAATCGTATGTATTGCAATTGTTGGAATCTTCCTTGCAAGAGATCCAAATTCTTCCGTATTTGCAATTGTATCCTTCGCTTGGGCAGGATTCGGAGGAGCATTCGGTGCCGTTATGTTGTGCGCGCTGTTCTGGAAACGCTGCAACAAATGGGGTGCGCTCGCAGGTATGGTTTCCGGTGGTGCAACTGTTTTTATCTGGAAATATCTGGTTCGCCCGATTGGTGGTGCATGGAACATTTACGAGCTGCTTCCCGCATTCCTCGTATCACTTGTATTCATCATCGTAGTATCACTGCTTACCAAGGCTCCCGATGAGTCAATCATCAAAGAGTTCGAAGAGGCAAAGCTTGTGAAATAACTGCACACGGATGCATAAAAAGGGCTGTGGTTTTTGCAACCACAACCCTTTTTTCTAACATTTTCTCTCCGGAATCGAACATTCTCTGAGCAAAAAATCTCTGTGTTCTTATCCATTATTTTTCCTGCTTATCATCTGCTTTTTTTCTGGGCTTTATGTATTTTTTCACCGTCTCAAATGCCATCTGTCTGGTAATGCCCTTCTTTTCTCTTTCCTTATCGGTCATGCGCATACCCTTTACGCGCTGAATGGCAAGACGATAGCTTGCATTCATATTACGAAGTGTCTGCTCCATATTCTCACGGGAAAACCGCGTACGCTCTTCTGCCAGTGCCAGCTCTGCCGCCTGCTTTTTCTCTGAAAACGAATCCTGAATTCCTGTTACAAATTGTTCCATATGCTGATTGACTGCGTTTTCCACTGCAATCACATTCTGCTCAAATTGTGTCA